>JAJZRK010000232.1 GCA_021802745.1 bacterium | reverse complement strand
GCTTCGGCCAGTTGGCGCATGCGCTCCGCCGCAACGTGAACATGCTGTACGTGATCGAGAACAACGGCGTGTACGGCCTGACCAAGGGACAGTTCTCCGCGTCGGCCGACGTTGGCAGCACCTCGCGCAAGGGCGAGGTCAACGAGCAGACGCCCATTGACCCGGTGCTGCTGGCGCTGACGCTCGGCGCGACGTTCGTGGCCCGTTCGTTTTCGGGCGACAAGGCGCAGCTCGTGCCCATTCTCAAGGCCGCGCTGACGCACCGCGGGTTCGCGCTCGTGGACGTGATTTCTCCCTGCGTGTCGTTCAACGACCACGAAGGGTCGGCCAAGAGCTACGCGTACGTCCGCAGTCACGAGGTGGAGACGGTGCAGGCCGACTTCGTGCCGCTGCGGCGCGAAATCAAGGTGCCGGATTCGCATGAGGAGGTGACCGTGGTGCGCATGCATGACGGCAGCGAGGTGCGCCTGCACTCCACCGCGCCCGGCTACAACCCGCGCAGCCGCGACTCGGCCTATCGCCACGTGCAGGCGTGCATCAAGAAGGGCGAAGTGGCCACGGGCCTGCTTTTCATTGACGACGCTGGCCGGGAGATGCACGACATGCACCACACCGTTCCCGCCCCGCTCGCCCACCTGCCATTCGAGTTGCTCTGCCCGGGCAGTGCCGCGCTCGACGGGCTCATGGAGAGGTTCCGTTAGCGTGCCGTGCCCCGCGGCACGTGGCCGACGCGGAACAAGAAACGCAAGGCCACAAAAGCCGGCAACGTTGGAAGTGGACGGTAGACGGTGGACGGTAGACGGTGGACGGTAGATTGAATACGCATCGGAGGCGGTGACCCCACGATCCACCGTCCACCGTCCACGATCCACCGTCCACCGTCCACCGTCCACCGTCTACCGTCCACCGTCCGTGTCCCATGACTGATCGCCTCTATTACTCCGACACCTACCTCCGCGCCTTCGACGCCTGCATCGTCGAACGGGCCGAGGGCGGGCAGCGCCTGTATCTCGATCGGTCGGCGTTCTATCCCACGTCGGGCGGCCAGCCCAACGATCTGGGCACGCTGGGTGGGGTCGCAGTCGTGGATGTCCTGGACGAAGACGAGCGCGTGGCCCATGTGCTGGCGTCGCCGTACGGCGGCCCCGACGCCGTGCACGGCGAGATTGACTGGGCGCGACGCTGGGACTTTGCCCAGCAGCACACGGGACAGCACCTGCTGTCGGGAACGTTCGACGCGCTGTTCGACTGGCCGACGGTGAGCGTGCATTTTGGCGACGCGGTGTCCACGCTCGAAATCAGCACCTCTGCGGTATCGCCGAAACAACTCCGACGGGTCGAGGAGCACGCCAACGCCCTGATCACCGAGAATCGCCCGGTGATCGTGACATTTGAGGACGCGGCGGCGGTGGCGCCGCGGCTGCGGCGTGCGTCGGCGCGCACGGGAACGCTGCGCATCGTCACCATAGAGGGTCACGACACCAGCGCGTGCGGCGGCACGCACCTGCGCGCCACCGGCGAGATTGGCGCGCTCCTCCTGCGCCGGGTGGAGAAGATCCGCGACAACGTGCGCATCGAGTTTGTCTGCGGCGCCCGCGCCATCCGGCGCGCCCGTGCCGACTTCGATTCGCTGAGTGGCATCGCCGAGCGGCTATCGGCGAGTATTGATGAGGTGCCGGCGCTCGTGCAGGCGCGTACGGATGAAGCCAAGGCACTCGCGTCGGCGAACCGCAAGCTCATCGAGGAAGTGGCCGGCCATCGGGCGCGCGCCCAGTGGGAAGCCACAGCCCCCGGCGCCGATGGCGTGCGCCGGTTGCGCGCCGCCGACGGAATGACCGCCGATGAACTGCGGGCCTGGGCGGCCGCGTGCGCCCTGCTGCCGGTGACGGCGGCGGCTGGTGCGGTGCGCGCGTCGCGCACCATCGCCGTCGCCCTGTCGGCCGACCTCGACGCAAACGCCGGGGCTCTGCTCAAGGAAGCACTGCAGCCGGTCGGCGGGCGCGGCGGCGGTTCGCCGCGCACGGCGCAGGGCAGTGTGCCCGAAGACGCATACGTGGAGCTCGTCGTTGGCGCTTTCCTGAACGGTGCGTACCTCGTCATGGCGTCGTAGCCGCGGCTGAGCAAGGACGCTATCGCCCGTGCGCGCCGCCCTCGGATGCACACGCGATGCCGCCTACATTTCGCACATGCGCCACCGCCTCCTTGCCGTCGCACTCGTCCTCGCCATCGCGAACACCGCCGTCGAGGCGCTCGACCTCCGCGCGGCAACCTACCTGCTGAAGCCACTGGCGACGCTTGCGCTCGTCGCCCTCGTGCTCAGCGTGCGCACCACGACGAGATATCGCGCGTGGATCGCCGCCGGCCTCGTCGCCTCGCTGGCCGGTGACATCCTACTCATGCTGCCGCAGGGTCTGTTCGTGCCCGGGCTTGTTGCATTCCTGGCGGCGCACCTGTGCTATATCGCCGCGTTTGCCGGAGACGGGGCCGGGCGGCGCACCCCATGGCTCCCCGCGCTGCCGGTGTACGGGGTGGCCGGCATCGTGCTCACCATCCTGTGGCCATCGCTGGGCGCGATGCGCTTTCCCGTGGCGTGCTACGTCGCCGTGATCAGCACCATGTCATGGCAGGCGCTCGCGCGATGGCAGGTGGTGCGAAGCGCGGGAGCGGCATTTGCTGCCGTCGGCAGCTTCTTCTTTCTCGCGTCCGACGCCACGCTCGCCTATGCCCGGTTTGTTGCGCCGTTTACTGCGGCGTCATTCGTGATCATGACCACGTACTACGCCGCGCAGTTCGGCATCGCCCTCTCCGTCGCGGACGAGCGCTCGACAGCGTAACCCCGGCGCTCGCCTGCGGCGCGCAGCGACCCGCAGGTCACCGCACGTTGTTGCACGCGGCGGCCAGCCGCCGCGCGTCGGGCGAGCGGGGAAAGAGCGCCAGCGCCGCCTGCGCCTCGGTGCAGCCTTTCGTGCGGCTGCTGCGCCCCATCATGAGTTGCGCATACCGCAGGCGGGCGCGGAACGAGCCGGGGTCCAGGGACACTGCTCGGCCAAGCTGGCCCGCGCTGTACGCCGCCATCGAGGCGATCTTGAGCGCGCTGTACTCCGCCGCCGCCAGCCCGAGCAGAAGCGCGGTGATCGCCAGCAGGGTGCGGCGGGCGCGGCCCATGGGAGCAGGAAGCGCCTCCGCCGGTACGGGCGGCATGAGCGCCCCCATGGTCGCCCAGAAGACCAGCGATGGCGTGGCCAGCAGGAGTACGGCGTCGAACGCCCCCTCCACGGCAACAACTGCCACCACCGCGACGGCGGCGATGGCACGCAGACGCTCGTCGAGCGGCAGGTCGAGCCGCCCCCACCCGATGAGTCCGGCGATCGCGAGCCCGCCCAACAGCATCGCCCAGATCACCAGGGCGGGAATACCACGCTCCGAGAGCATGGCCATCCAGTCGCTCGACGGCCACGGATTTGCCGTCATTCCCGTTTCCTGGCTCAATGACGGATCGTTGGGCGGTGCAACGCCGGGATACTCCACGGCCCAGTTCCCGGTCCCCACACCGAACACGGGGTGTCGCAGCGCCAGCCTGGCCGAGTTCTCGTATTGCCTCAGGCGGCCGCGACCGCTTCCCTGGCGGTAGTTCACCATCCCCTTGGCCGACTCGAGATACGGATTGTCGCTGCGCCAGTCGAGCGAGTTGGGAAGGACGATGGCGCCGGCGCCGCCGGCGGCGAGGCCGGCGATGATGAGGATGAGCCCGCGTCGCGCCGCCGCATCGCGCCAGAGCGTGCCGCGCCGCCACAGCCAGGCAAGCACGACGAGGATTGCGCACACCACGAGGGCGAGCCAGGCGGCCCGCGTGCGCGACAGCACCAGCGCCGCCGCGTTGACGCCAAGCCCGGCGGCGGCGAGCACCGCGCCTGGCACTCCGCGGGCGGTGAGGGCCAGGTAACCAAGCAGCGGAACGCCGGCGGCCGCCACGTGCGCCATGAAATTGCGGTTGCCGAACGTCCCGCCCGGCGCCCGGCTCAGCGAGGCGAGGTCGCTTGAAACGCCATACGCCTGCGCCAGCGCTGTTGCCGCGCCGATGACGGTCACGCTGGCGAGGCCGCGAATGAGCACATCGCGTCCGCCGTGCGCCGCGGCGGCGCGTGCCGCCCACCAGACGAAGGCGGCGCTGACGCTGAGCGTGAGGGCGCGCAGGGCCAGCCAACCGTTGGCGGCAAACAACGCCGACACGGCGGAGAGCGCGAGAAAGACGATGAAATTGCGATCGGTGCGGGTGCGCGGCAGCGCAATGCCGCCAGCCACCACGAGCGTCAGCGCGACGGTGGCGCCGACGTGCAACGCGAGCTCCTTCGGCACGAGGAACCGGTCGAGGTCGAACGAACGGTACGGCAGCGCCGCGAGGACCGCGGCGCCGGCCAGCAGCACCAGCGACCACGCGCTGGCGAGGCTCGTTCGACGAATGGCGACGGGTTGCACGCCGTAAGAGCTAACGGACTCCCAGCTTCCCCGAAAGGGCCAGGGCTAACGCATTATGAATTTGTGTCCGTGGCGGGCACGGCGATCCGGAGGAGATGCAGGAGGTACTCGGGGTCCCAGCCCGCGATGAGGCGGCGGCCCTTGAGCCCGGTCGTCTGCGTGGTGTCCCGGCGCAGGAGGCTCAGGGCCCAGCGGCGGAGCGTGGCGAGGTTCGCTGGACCGGCGTCGCGGCGGGCGCGATTCCGGTCTTCGTCGAAGACCACGTCGAGCGTCCAGTGGCAGGCGTTCTCGATGTGCCAGTGACTGCGGACCGCATGCGCGAAGGGCCCGACGCGGGCCGGCAGGCTGGTGATGAAGTAGCGTCGGTGCTGCTCGGTGGTGCCCGCCTTCGGCCCACTGACGTGGTGCCGCGTGGCGTCGA
>JAJZRK010000231.1 GCA_021802745.1 bacterium | reverse complement strand
ACTGGCCGGCGAACTGGCCGTACTGCGCTTTGAACACCATCGCCTGTGGACCGCGGGCAAGCGGCGCCTCGCTGACGCCATTGACCACGTCTCGCAAACGAAGGGCGACGGGCTCGGCTACGACATCCACTCGTTCGAAGCCAGCGGCGCCGACCGCCTGATCGAAGTGAAGACCACGCGCGGCGGCGTCGCCATTCCGTTCTTCGTGACGCGGAACGAGGTCATCGTCTCCCAGGCGCGGGACAAGGAGTACCACCTGTACCGCGCGTTCGACTTCAGTCGATCGCGGCAGCTCTACACGGTGCGCGGCGCGTTGCCGGAGACGTGCGTGCTTGAGCCCATAGCATATCGCGCGGTGCCGCGGTGAGCGCTGCTGATCAACGCCACGATTGAGCTATTCGATTGGATGGAAGCCGACCAAGCGACAGAGCTTCCATTCTTCGAGGCTTGAAGGTTTGCCCCCGCGGCACGCACTGCCCTTCCCGCGAGAAACGGACCAATTCGCCGTTGTACGCTATTTCTCGTAGATGGCTTGACAAACCTTCCACGCGAAATATCGTACACGATATGAAACGCCGGCTTGGCCGCATGGAAACCCAGATGCTCGCCTACCTCCAGTTGCGGCGGCAGCGACTCGTGCGCACCGGCGATCTCAGCGGGCCGCTGCGGCTGACCGTCCTCCAGGAGCGCGAGCTGGTCAAACGCATGGCCCGCGGCCGGCTCATTGCCCGGGTCCGCCCCGGTCTGTATCTGGTGCCAGGGCAACTGCCCTTGGGCGGGGCGTGGACCCCGACGGCAGCGTTGGCGATTGATGCCCTGATGGCTGACCGCGCCGGCACGTATCAGATCTGCGGCCCCAACGCCTTCAACCGGTACGGATTCTCCGAGCAGGTGCCTAACCTCGTCTACGCGTACAACAACCGGATTTCCGGCGAACGGATCGTCGGCGCGGTGAGCTTGAGGCTGATCAAGGTTGCCGACCAACGCCTTGGCGCAACCGAAGCAGTCGCCGGGTCGGACGGTGTCGCGGCACTCTGGTCGTCCCGTGTACGCACCCTGGTGGATGCGGTGTACGACTGGAAACGCTTTGGCAGTCTGCCGCGTGCCTTCCGCTGGATCGAGGCCGATCTGGCGAGCGGGCGGGTGAACGCGACGGAACTCGTGCGGCTGACGCTGCGATACGGCGACGTGGCGACGACGCGGCGCATCGGCACGCTCCTCGAAGAGCTCGGTGCGCCGGCCGCCGAGGTCAGACGGCTGGCGCGCTCGCTCCAGCCGACGAGCGCCTCCATCGCCCTCAATCCCGTCCGTCCCAAACGCGGCACCCTCAACCGCCGATGGGGCGTGGTCGTGAATGGCCTCGGCTGAGACGCCGCCGATCCGCCTCCACGAGGATGCGGCGCTGTTTCGCGAGGCGGTGACGTTCACGGCAGTTCAGACCGGATTCGAGTCGCGGCTGATCGAGAAGGACTACTTCTGTTCCGTCGTGCTCCAGCATCTCGCCACCGAGGCGCCCGACCTGGTGTTCAAGGGCGGCACCTGCCTCGCCAAGATCCACACCGGTTTCCATCGGCTGAGTGAGGATCTCGACTTCACCATTCCGATGCCCGTCGACGCCGGCCGTGCCCAACGATCACGCGCCGCGAAACCGGTCGGCGCCGCGTTGGGGCGCGTGGCATCAGCGCTCGGTGCGATCAGGGTGAGCGCACCGCTGCGCGGAGCGAACAACTCGGCGCAGTATCTCGCGGCGCTCACGTACGTGTCGATGCTCGACGACCACACCGAACCGATCCGGATCGAGATCGGCTTACGGGAACCTCTGCTGGAAGATCGCGTGGTCGGTGTGGCCCAAACGCTGCTGCTTGATCCGATTTCCGGCGGTCCCCTGATACCGAGCTTCGCGCTGGCGTGCCTGTCGCGGCATGAGACAATGGCCGAGAAGCTGCGCGCCGCGCTGGCGCGACTCGAGCCCGCCATTCGGGACTTCTATGACATCGACCATGTGATCCGCAGTGGCGGGTTGGACTTGGACGATGACCGGCTGTTGAGACTTGTCATGCGGAAGCTCGCGACGCCCGATACGGGCCCGGTAGACGTATCCGAGACGCGTCTCCTCAGGCTGCGCGACCAGATTGCGAGTGAGCTGCAACCCGTATTGCGACGGACGGATCTTGAGGGGTTCGATCTTGACCGGGCGTTTGCCGCCGCGACGCGTGTGGCGCGGGTGTGCAGGGTTGCGGAGACCTGACCAACTAGATTCTCGCCGATTTGCAATTTTCTGCACGAGTGCCCGGATATCCGCGGGATCCGCATTGGACGCCGCCACGAGCAGCAGGTGCGCATAGCGCGTCGGGTAGTCGAGCGAGACCTGCACCGCGCTGTTCAACTGGCCGCACAGTTGCTCGATGCGGTAGTCGGCGAGTGCCGCACCAAATGCGGCGTTTGCCTCGTCGGCCCCCTCGCGCAGCTATCGGTCGAGGGCCTTGCGTTGGAACTAGGTCCTTAGGGGGAACAGGTCCTTGACCGTCTGAATGATCGCCATCGACGCGCCGCCGACAACCGAGAGCGCCGCGAGGAACGGCGTCAGCGAGTCGGCGGCGCCGGCGAAGAACTGCTGTATGGCATGGGCGATGGAGTTCATGCTTCCGCCCGAGGGCACGCGGCGTGGGGCGAGACGGGGCGGTGCAGGGGAGCGCAGGGACAGGGCTCCGCAGCTATCACGCGACGATACCACATTCGGGCGCGGGGCGGAAGGAGCCGGCGGGGGTTCGCGTCGGCGCACCATGGGGAGGAAGGCGATCCCGCCGGCTATGGAGCACGACCGAGGTTCGCGTAAACAGTCGCTGTGGTGATAACGTCTTATCCCCGATGAGCGCCGATAGTCACGAGTCCAACGACGACGACCGGCTGGCGAGTCTCGCTGCCGGTGCTGCCGGTGGCGACGCCGGCGCGTTCGCCCTCCTCGCGAGCAGCGTGCGCGGTCGCGTGGTCGCGTGGGCTGGCGTCATCACCAGGGATCGTGACGACGCGGAAGATGTGGCGCAGCTCGTTCTGCTCCGATTGCGCGACCACGTGCAGCAGTTTCAAGGACGCAGCCGGTTCACAAGCTGGCTGTTTCAGGTCACGCGCAACATCACCCTGTCGTCGATGCAGCGGGAGCGCCGTCGACGGGCGCTGCTGGCCACGCAGGATCCTGCTGTTGTCGGACCAGCGGTGCCCGGGGCACGAGAATCGGCCGACGGCCGCAACATCGAGGCGCTCGTGCAGGCCTGTTTCACGGAGCTCACCGATCGGCAGCGCGAGGTGTTCGAGTGGGTCGACCTGCGGGGCGTCGCTGCGCCGGAGGTGGCTCGACGTCTCGGAGTGGCACCGGCCACCGTGCGGGTGCTCCTGATGAAGGCACGTCGTACGATCCGCCTACGACTCCTTGAGCAGCACGCGGACATGCTGGAGGAATACGACCGATGAAATGCTCCGAGGCCCTCGAGATGATGCTCGACGCCGAATTCGCCGAATTGTCGCCCGACGGTTCGTCGACGCTTGCCGTTCATCTGCGGTCCTGCGCGAAGTGTGCGCGGCTGGCGGCAACGATGCGCGCGGACATTCGTCTTCTTGCAACGGTCCTGCCGCACACGGCCGCGCCGGCCAGATCTCCGTGGGTGCTCTGGTCGAGCATTGCCTTTGCGTCCGCTGTGGTGGCGTTCTTCGCCGTCGTGAAGAATGAGCGGCCGATTCTCCCTGCCGCTCGCGAGCCCGCCGACATCGCCCCCGTCGTCGTTGCTCCTCCAACCGAAGTCGTGCAAAGGGTTCCGCCACCCAAAGCCGTGCACGCAGAGCCGAGGAGTCGGCGAGCGGCGTCTGCACGGTACGCGATGCCCGACCCTGTTCCGCTCGATGGTCCGGCGGTCTTCGAGCAGCCTACGTCTCCTGCGGCGGCACCCGAGCCGACATTCGACGGCGTAAGCGCTTCGTCAGATGGTCGTGTCACAGTGCTGAAGACGTCGAATCCGAAGATCACCGTCATCTGGTTCAACTGACCACTTTTCCGGACTCCACGATGCGCCGATTCCTTCTTGTTCTCGCTGTGTTGTTGACCGTGCCGGTGTTCGCCGGCGCCCAAGCCACCGGTAGTGCAGTGTCGCCCAAGCCGCGTGGCGCTGGGATGGAGGTACGCCAGTACACCCTTCAGACCATGAGCGCTCGTGAGGCCGTCTCGCTGTTGACGCCGTACGTCCCGTTCGAGGATGGGGGCGGGGTGTGGTCGTCCACCCAGGCAGTCGTATCTGTCATCGGGGTCAAGCGAACGCTGGCGCTCGCCGACAGCGTCCTGAAGCTGTACGAACACGCACCAGCCACTCTCGTCTTCCGGTTCATGCTCATCGCGGCGACTGATTCTTCAGTGCGTGACCCACGCATCGGCGAAGTCGACAGCGAACTGCGCCGTTTGCTGAAGTTCGGCGGCTATCGACGCCTCGCCGAAGCCACAACGATCGTATCGGAACAGATGGGATTCACATCGACCGCATCGACTCCTGACCTCGGCGAGTTCACCATCTCCGGCGCGGTGAAGTCCGTGGTCGATGGTCGCGTCGGCGTCAAAATCGAATTGCGTGGTGGAACGACTGGAATGGTGATGGGCATGCCCGTTTCGCCGAGCGTTCGTGAACTACTTTCGACCAGCCTGACAGTTCCGCTCGGCCAGACCGTGGTGCTCGGGACTGCGGCTGGCGATAAGGGAGTGCAGGCGCTGATTCTCACCGTGCGACCGGAGTTGGCGAAGTAGGCGCGCGCGACGAGGATGCTCTTCACGAAGTCGTAATCCGCCGTCAAGCCCATCGTAATCGTCGCCCCGCAGCGCGCTTCATCTTCGGCGCCTACACTGGCCCTCAGGTCACGGAGTCGTTCTCACTCCAACCACACCTGGG
>JAJZRK010000230.1 GCA_021802745.1 bacterium | reverse complement strand
CGCGAGGCGCGACGCGTCGTGAGGAGCCACGGACGCGACGTGGTCGAGATTCACGAGGTGCGACCGATGGACGCGCACGAACTGCTCCGGATCGAGCTGCTGCGCGAGGTCTGCAAGGTTCAGGTAGACCGGAAACTCGCGGCCCCGCGCGTGCACGATCACGTAGTCCCCATCGCTCGCGCAGCGGACGATCTCCTCGCAGCGCAGGGGGACTACCGCTCCCTCCTCCCGGACGAAGATGCGCCGTCGCGGGCGTTCCGGTTCACCGGCGTAGCGCAGCTGCTCGGCCAACGGGGTGCCGGGGGTCGCGGCCGCGCGCTTGGAGGGGAGTTCCGCTGACCGCGCGCGTGCGGCCAGGACCTGCGGCCGCGCGCGCGCCACGGCGCGCAACAGGCGCTCGCGGCCGAACGGTTTGCGCAGATAATCGATGGCCCCGAGTTCGAAGGCGGCGATGGCGTAGTCATCGTGTGCGGTCGTGAAGATGACGCGCGCGTCGGTCTGCGAGCGCTCCAGCACCTCCAGTCCCGACGCCCCCGGCAGGCGGATGTCCAGGAAGACGAGTTCCGGGTGGAGTCGGTGCAGTGCGGCGATGGCTTCGGGACCGTCGCTGGCCTCGCCGACGAGGTCAACTGACGGATCGTCCGCCAGAAGCGATCGCAGCGCGCGTCGCGCCAGCGGTTCGTCGTCCACAATCAGTGCGCGGATCGGCGACATCAGTCGGCCGCTCCCGGGATGGGGTTGATGGGATGCGCCGGAAGCGTCAGCGTCACGCGAAAGCCCGCGTCGGGTGCCGAGACGATCTCGGCCGACACCTGATCGGTGCCGAAGTGGCTGCGCACGCGGCGCAGCACCGCGGGGAGTCCAAGACCGGGGGTCGCGCTGGTCGGGACCTCGGCAGTGCCGACGCCGTCATCGGCGACTTCGAGAAGCAGGCGATCGTCCTCGTGCCGCGCCACGATGCGCAACGTGCCCCCCTCGCGCTTCGGCGCGATGCCGTGGCGCAGGGCGTTCTCCACCAACGGTTGCAGCGTGAACGGTGGCACGGCGCATTCGCGGGCGTCGTCGTCGATCGCGGCGTCAATGCGCAGCCGGTCGCCAAGGCGCATCTGCTCGAGCCACAGATAGCTCTCCACGAACTGCCATTCGTCGTCCAGCGAAACCAGTCGCACACGCGCGCGGTCCAATCGGAGCACGTAGCGCAGCAACTCGGCCAGCCGCTCCAGCGCGCGCTCGGCCTGCGTGGGATCGTCGCGCAGCAGCTGCATCACGCCGTGGAGCGTGTTGAAGAGGAAGTGCGGGTTCAGGTGCGCGCGGAGCGCCGACAGCTCGGCCTCCGTGCGAAGCTGCTCCGCCTCGGCGGTCGCGACCGCCAGCGCATGCGTCACGAAGACGCCGCGCACGGCGTAGCTGGCGGCGGCGACGACGCCGTACAGCAGCACGCCCAGCGCTCCCTGCCACGGGAGCACATACCGCCACATCACCGGATCCGGCGGCGCGGCGGGGCCGAATGGACCGAGGATGAGCAGCTCCCAGGCCAGCCAGGCGATCACGAAGACGCTGGCGCCGGCGATATGCACGCCGACGAAGCGCGCGGAGAGCGGAGCGGGAATCGGTGCACGCGCCGACAGCTTCCAGATGCCGACGCCGAGCACGGCGGGGCCGAGCGCGTTGAGCACGGCGGCGAGTGTGATGGCCGTCACAGCCATCGTGCCGCCGGTCATCCACGTCAGGACACCGATGTAGATGACGACCAGCGGAAGCCAGCACGCTGCGTAGAGTGCCGCGGATTGCACGCGCGAAGCGCGACGTAGCGGAGCGAGTGGCGAGGACGACGCGGTCACCCGGGCACGCTCGCGACTTTCGGCGGAGGCTTCAAGTAGTCGGCCCGAGAGCGCACAAACCGTTGCCTGCTCGCCGAACCGACAGGTCCGCTCGCCGAACGGTCACAATGTTGCGACCGCTCATCACATAAGGTCACGCATCACACGGCATTGCGTGCCGCGACGGCAATTCGTCGGCGCGCGGCACAAACATTGCCCGTCTTGGGCAGTGTCCCGGCGGCGTCATGCGCGATGAAACGGCGTGTCGTCACAGCGGACGGCGAAAGCATCACGACGGCGCGATGCCGCGCACAAACGGAACGCAACGGAGGCCCGGTGCGAGCAACGGCTGGCAGTGACCACTGCACGAACCCACGCAGAATGCCGCGTGCGCCACAGCGAGACAGGGATGCGATACGTCGTGCGCGCGCGTGCGCCCGGAGCACGGCGACGCCGCGCGGCTTCACACTCATTGAATTGCTGATCGTGGTTGCGCTGCTCGCCATCCTCGGGGCCATGGCGATCCCGCGGGCCCGCTCGACGACGTACCGAGCCGATGCCGCAGCGCTGCTGGCGCGCACGCTGCTCCTGCAGTCGCAGCGCAACGCGATCACGCGCCAGAGCAACGTCATCGTGTCGTTCGACACGGTGAATGCGCGGCTGCGGCTTGTCGAAGACTATAACAACAACGACACCCTCAATACCACCGATCGCGTCACGTTTCGTCGGCTCGAGGAAGGGGCGCGCTTCGCCCGCCCGCCGATGGGGCGCGTCGGCGGCTCCACGGCGAGCAGCGCCGTCGAGGGAACGTCGTTGCGCATCGTCTCCGCGCTTCCTGGCGTGATCTTCCGGCGCGATGGCTCGGCGAGCACCGACCTCGAGCTGTATCTGACGATGCGGCCCACGGTCGCCACCGACTACCGGGCGCTTGTGGTCTCGCCGACCACGGGACGCGTGGACGTCTACAAGTGGGGCGGATCCTCGTGGATCCGGACGACACAATGACGCGCACCCGCCGTGGGTTCAGTCTCGCCGAGGTAATCGTCGCCCTGACGATCCTCACCGGGTCCCTGCTGGGGTTTGCCGTGATCGCGCAAAAGTTCACGCGTTCCAACACCGATGTGCTGTCGCGCACGCTCGCCAGCGAGATCGCGACGTCGCGCATCGAGCAGATCAAGGGCGCGCGCAACTACACCGCGCTGGTCTCGACGTACAACAACGTGAACGAATCGTGGGTCAGTCCCAACCCGTGGGCCGGCTTCACGCGGCAGACGCTGGTGACGCGCACGGGACCGACAGCCACGGCGGACTATGTCACGGTAACCGTCCTCGTCTCGGGGCGGGGGCTCACGCCGGCCGTCCGTCGGACCACCTCCATCGCGGCCTTCTGATGCACGGCCTCGTCCTGCGTCGCCGGCGCGCCGGCTTCACGCTCATGGAACTGTTGCTCGCGATGGTCATCATGTCCGTCGTGATGGCCGCGGCCATCTCGTTCTTCCGCGTCCAGGCGCGTGCCGCGGAGACCGGCGCCGGCCGGCTGGAGTCGCTGCAGAACCTGCGTGCCGTGCAGAGCATGATTGACCGCGAACTGCGCCTGGCCGGCGGCATCACCGGCCAGCCGGTGATCGTGTACGCCGGCACGATGGCCATCTCCTTCAATGTAGATCTCGTTTCGCGCGTCACCGGCGACCGCGGCGCGGTCTATTACAACCCCGACGCCGACTCGCTCGCCGTGGATGGCTGGAACCCGTCGCGGGCGCTCGTGCTGCCGGGTTCGGCGCGCGCCTATCCGACCGCCACGTACCTCGATGACGGCGGCAATCCGTCGGCGGCGGAGACCATTACCTACTTTCTGTTGCGCGACGCAACGGCGGTCCGCACCGACGCGTACACGCTGTTCCGGCGCGTCAACGACCGCGATAGCACCGTCGTGGCGCGCAACCTGATTGTCCCCGCCGACTCGGCATTCTTCACGTACTGGCGCACCGACGCCGCTGGCGCGCTGTCCACGGTGGGCGCGACTGCCCTGCCGCTCTTTTGGGACGACAGCGCCGGGGTCACCGACTCGCTGCGCGTGGTGGACCTGCGCATCAGCACGTGGTACCGCGACCAGCGCGCGAATACGGATGTCATCCGCACGCTCACATCGTCGGTGAAGCTGCTCAATGCCGGGCTGCTGCGGCAGGAGACGTGCGGGGCCGAGCCGCTCCCCGGACGCAATGTCACGGCGACGCTGCTGACGGACAGTCTCGCCGCCCCCGTCGCGGTCCGCGTCAGCTGGGAGAACTCGCTCGAGGAGGGGGGCGGCGAGCGCGACGTCACGCTCTACATCCTGCAACGTCGACCCAGCTTGGGTGGCGCGTGGACGGTGCTCGCCAACCAGCCCGCCACGGGTGCGACGTCGTACCAGTACGATGACCAGCCGCCGCTCACTGGCAGCTGGCAATACGCCGTGGTGGCGCAGGACTGCTCGCCGGCCAACTCGACGCCGGCCATGTCGGCCACGGTGGTCGTCCCATGACTAGGAACCGGACCATGACTCCCGCGACTCGTCGCTCGCACGGCCGGCGCGGATCGGCCATCCTGCTCGTGCTGGTGCTCACGCTCGGCTTTGCCGCGCTGGCCATGTCGGCCATCTATCTCACGTCGAGCGGCGGCATCCTCCTGCGCCTGCATGAGCGCGAGCGGGACTTCCGCTATGCCGCCGAACAGGCGCTGCAGCAGGCAAAGTCGCGCGTGAACCGCGACACCGTGTTTCAGCGGACGATTCCCGAGACGTCGTACGTGCAGCTCGACACCGGTCGTGCGCTCACCGACGCCGCGGGACTGACGGTGCCGCGCTCGCGCGTCAACACGTACATCGGTCTGACCGGCGACACCGTCGGACGCTTCGGCCAGTTCGTGACGATCGTCTCGACCGCGTACGACGCGGGCGGCACGCGACACGTGCGCCGGCTCGACCTCACGGCGGAGTCGTTCTCCCGCTTTGCGATGTTTACCAACACGTGGCCGGGCGGACTCGCGTATGGTACGGGCGAGTTCATCCGCGGCCGGGCGCATTCCAACGGCAACTGGGCGTCCACCGGATCGCCCGGGCAGACATACT
>JAJZRK010000229.1 GCA_021802745.1 bacterium | reverse complement strand
GGGGGGGGGGGGGGGGGGGGGGGGGGGGGGGGGGGTGGGGGGGGGGGGGGGGGGGGGGGGGGTGACGTGCGCCTCGCCTTCCTCCCCCCATCCCTCCAAACCACCTCCTCTCCCCTCACCCCCCACTCCACTCCTCCCTCCTCCCACGCCCCTGCACCCCTCCCCCTCCTCCGCATGACTTTCCTATCCGAGCTGCACGCAAGAGCCTCCGAGATTCCCCGCCGCCTCGCCTTCGCCGAGTCGGCGGATGAGCGGGTGCTGGAGGTGGCGCGGCGGCTGCGGATGCAAGGAATGGCCATTCCGGTGCTGGTGCTCGATCCGGCCGCGCCGGAGACGCACGAGGCGGCGCGCGCCACGGGGGCCGAGTGCGTGAACCCGGCCACCGATCCGCACGGCGACCGGCTGGTCGAGGCGCTCATCAGCGCGCGGGCGCACAAGGGACTCACCCTGCAGGGCGCCGAGCGACTGGCGCGCGATCCGCTGGTCTTTGCCACGTGGCTGCTGCACGAGCGCGGGGTGCATGGCAGCATTGCCGGCGCGGTGCACACGACGGCCGATGTGCTGCGCTACGCGCTGTGGCTCATTGGGCCAGCCGAGGGTGTTACGACGGTTTCGAGTGCGTTCTATCTGGTGCTTGATGCGGTGCGGGGGCAGGGTGTGGTGCAGGGGCAGGGGCACGGTGTGGTGCAGGGTGAGGGGGAGCAGGTCCTGACCTTCACGGACTGCGCCGTCGTTCCCGATCCAACGGCCGAGCAGCTTGCCGATATCGCGATGGCGGCCGCTGACGCGCGGCGGCGCGTGGTGGGGGACGAGCCGCGGGTCGCCCTGCTCTCGTTTTCGACGCGAGGCAGTGCGGAATCGCCGACGGTGACCAAGGTGCGCGAGGCCCTTGCCCTCGTGCGCGAGCGCGCCCCCGGGCTCGTCGTGGACGGCGAGCTGCAGGGTGATGCGGCCCTCGTGCCCGACATCGCCGCGCGCAAGGCGCCGGGCAGCGCGGTGGCCGGTGCGGCCAACGTGCTCGTCTTCCCCAACCTGGACGCGGGCAACATCGCCTACAAGCTGGTCGAGCGGCTGGCGGGCGCCCGGGCCATTGGCCCCATCCTGCAGGGGCTGGCACTTCCGGTCTCCGATCTCTCGCGCGGCGCGAGTCCGGATGCCATTTTTGACGTGGCGGCCATCACCGCCCTGCTGTCGCGCGTGCCGCCCGACGGACCCGCGCGCTGAAGGGACCCACCTCCCGAGGATGCACCCGACATGAGCTTTACCGTCAAGAAAGCAGGCGACGTCACGATCTTCGAAGTCGAGGGCACCCTGATCGTCGGCAATCGCCAGGAACTGAAGCAGAAAGTCATCGACGAGATCGAAGGCGGCTCGCGCAAGGTGCTGGTGGACTTCGAGAAAACCACCTACATCGACAGCTCGGGACTCGGCGTGCTGGTGTCGCTGGCCAAGAAGATTCGCGAGACCGGCGGCGACCTGCGACTGGCCAACCTGAACGACGACCTCCAGACGCTGTTCGAGCTCACGAAGCTCGACACGCTCTTCCAGATCTCCGAGAGTCGCGACCGCGCCCTCGAGAGCTTCTAGATGGGGCAGGGCCCCCTTGGGCACGGCCCATCCGGGCACGGCCCAGTGCCGCTCGAGCTGGAGATCCCGAGCGAAATCGCCTACATCGAAGCCGTCGTCGCCGAGGTGGTGCGCCGCTGCGAGGCGGCCGCCTTTCCCGAGCGGCACGTCGCGTTTCACATTCCCGTCGCGCTGACGGAGGCGCTCTCCAACGCCATCCTGCGCGGCAATGGCGAGGATGCGTCGAAGTCGGTGCGCGTGCGCGTGGTGGTGGATGCGCACGCGCTCGTCGTGGAGGTGGAGGACGACGGGCTGGGCTTCGACCTCGAGGCGTGCACGCTCGACCCGACCACCAACGAGAACCTGGGGCGCGAGGACGGGCGCGGACTGTTCCTCATGCGGCGCCTGATGGACGAAGTGGAACAGTTTCGCGGCAGCGGCAACGTGGTGCGCATGGTCCTCCTGCGGCGGTCGAGCGACGACCGCGCCGCGTGACGGACACCGCGTGAGCGACCTCGACGCCGTCCTGTCGGCCTTCCGCGACGCCACGGGGTGTCCGGCGTCCGTCTGGGCGCAGCCCACGCCCAACGAGCCGCTGCAGATCGAGGGCGGGGACCCTGGCGAGTCGAGCGCGCCGGCCAGCGAGATGCGTCCGGCCGAAGGGGCGCTGGAATCCGAGTCGCCGAGCGGCCTGCAGATTGTCGCGCGCGTGCCGGGCGCGCGCACGGCGTGGCTTTCGCTCGGCCCCACGCCCAATCGCGACGCGGCGCGCCTCGGCCTCAAGCTGCTGCTCCCCGTGGCGTCGCAGGTGCTGCGTTCGCAGCTCGAGGTGAGCCACGCGGCGCAGGACCTCGCCGAGCGGTACGAGGAGATCAACCTGCTCTACTCGATCGGGGAGATCCTCGGCCGCACCGTCTTCCTCGAGGACGCGGCCAAGATCATCCTCAACGAGATCTCCGAGACCGTGGGCGCACGGCGCGGCGCCATCTACGTGATTGACCGCACCGTCGGCATGCTGCACCCGGTGGCGGTGCTTGGCGCGAGCACGCCGCTGGCCGACATCGCGGCGGACGATCCGGTGTCGGTGACGGCGCGCGTCTTCCGCACGCATCACGCGCTGACCGTTGGCGACGGGGCGATGCAGGCCGAGGTGGAGGCGCCCATCCGGCGCGGCGCGATGCTGAGCGTGCCCATCATGTGGGCGTCGCCGCAGGGCGGCGTGCCGCTGGGCGTCGTGAACCTCTCGGGACGCCGCGGCGGCCAGCCGTTCACCGCGAGCGACCAGAAGCTCGTCGCGGCCATCGCGACGCAGGTGGGAACGACCATCCAGAACAGCCGTCTCGTGCGCGCGTCCACGGAGCAGGCCGAACTGACGCGCGAAATGGCGCTCGCGCACGACCTGCAGATGAAGCTGCTGCCGCCGCCGCAGTCGCTGGCGCCGGTGGCCGACTGCGCGGCGCGCGTGGCGCCGGCGGAGAGCGTGGGCGGCGATTTCTACAACCTGTTCCAGCTCCCCGACGGGCGCGTCGGCGTGCTCATCGGCGACGTCTCGAGCCACGGTTACCGGTCGGCGCTCATCATGGCGCTCGTGATGAGCGCCACGGCGATTCACGCGCGCGGGTCGAGCGATCCGGCCGCAACCATCGGCGCGCTGCTCGTGTCGCTGGCCGACGAGCTGCGCGAGACCGAGATGTTCATGACCGTCTGCTACGCGGTGATTGACGCGCGCGCCGGCACGGTGACGTGGTGCAACGCGGGGCATCCGCATGCGTTCGTGGTGCACGCGAACGGCGAGTCCACGCGGCTGGCGGCCACCGATCCGCCGCTCGGGCTCGTGGATGACGCGCCGCACGCCGCGTCGCGGCCGTGGGCGGCGGACGACGTGCTGGTGCTGTTCACCGACGGCATCAGCGATGCGCGCGGCGCGCAGAAGAAGAAGCTTGGCGAGCGCGCCGTGCTCGAGGTGGTGACGGCGCGCCGCGCCGAGGCCGCCTGGCGCATCGTGGACGGCGTCTTCGCGCTTCTCGAGGGGCATATGGGTGCGATGCCGCCGAGGGATGATCAGGCGCTTGTTGTGCTGCGGACTACGGACGGTAGACGGTAGACGGTAGACGGTGGACGGTAGACGGTGGACGGTAGACGGTAGACGGTAGTCGCTGGTCCCCGAGGCCGTTCGGCATCTCCTATTCACCATCTGGCATTCTCGGCCCACCGTCTATCGTCCCTTTCCACCCTCCCCTGTCCACCGTCTACCGTCCACCGTCTACCGTCTACCACCTTCCCCCCATGACTCCATTTCCCCCCCCTCGCAAACGCCTCGGCCAGCACTTCCTGACCGATCCGCGCATTCTCGGGCGGATTGTGGACACGCTGGCGTCGACGGCCGACGAGACGGTGGTCGAGATTGGTCCGGGGCGGGGCGCGCTCACCGACGTGCTGATGCAGCGCGCGGGGCGGGTGATCGCCATCGAGATTGACCGCGACCTCGCCGCGCGACTGCGCGAGCGCTACGCGGGTGAGAGCCGGCTCACGGTCATCGAGCAGGACGTGTTGAAGGTCGATTTCGGCGCGGTGACGGGCGGGCCGTATGTCATCGCCGGCAACGTCCCGTACAACATCACGACGCCGATTCTCTTTCACGCGCTCAAGCGGCCGCGCCCGCTGCGGGCCGTCTATCTGGTGCAGCGCGAAGTGGCCGAGCGCGTGGTGGCGGCGCCGGCGAGCGAAGCGTACGGCGCGCTTTCCGCGAACGTGCAGTCGGTGGCGGTGGCCGAACTCGTCTTCAAGGTGCCGGCCGGCGCCTTTCAGCCGCCGCCAAAGGTGGAGAGCGCCGTGCTGCGCATCACGCCGCGCGCGGACCCCGCGGTCAACGAGGGCGAGGAGGATGCGTATCGCGCGCTCGTGCAGGCGTCGTTCGGCCTGCGCCGCAAGCAGCTGCGCCGGGTGGTGCGCACCGTGTTCAGCCTCGGCGCCGACGCGGCGGAGCAGGTGGTGGCAGCGGCCGGTCTCGACGCGGAGGCGCGCCCCGAGGTGTTGACGCCCGAGGAGTTCGCGCGATTGCTGCGCGCGAGCCGCGCGCGGTAGGGGTGGGGAGGCCGCGCGCCGCGCGCGTGTGAGAGCGGACGGCGAATCGAGAGTTCGTGCGGGCGTCGCCAGCTTCGACGACGCCATAGCCTTAGCGAAGACCCGCCGCGGGCGCACACCGAGGTGGATCGAAAGCTCCGCCGGACGAAGCTTGTCTCGACGGCCCGGTCGAACACATTCGCCTCGAAGCTGGCTGCGAGACGAAGTCGGCTAGCGCGAGTTTCCCGCATCGCGAGTGACAGTACGGCTAAGGTATTGGCACACCGTCACCTACCGGTACGGCCGCGTATATACTAACTGCTACGCTGGGATCCCCAAGGCGGCGATGAGCCGGGCG
>JAJZRK010000228.1 GCA_021802745.1 bacterium | reverse complement strand
TCAATTCGCAAGGCTTTTCAAAGGCGGCAATTGCCCTACATACTGTCTGGGCGGCCCGCCATAGGAACCGGGCTCAATTGCAGGTACCATAAAAGACTGTTCCTTTACCCCCGCACCCCGCACCCCGCACCCCGCACCCCTCCCCGTCCCTCTTCTATATGAACAGACTCGCTCGCTCCACCCGTTTCCTCGCGGCCCTGGCCGCAGTGCTCCTGATCCCGGCGTTCGCCGGCGCGCAAGGCGCCAAGCCGGCCGGCAAGGCGCCCGCCGCCGCCGCGCAGGTGCAGACTGGCCCCGGTGGCTGGATCAAGGAATTCGGCACCATGTGGACCTTCGACGCGCCGCCGCTCGCGTACTGGAAGGGCCGCTACGGCTTCGAGCCGTCGCCGGAATGGCTCGAGCACGTGCGCCTTTCCGCCGTCCGCATTCCCGGCTGCTCGGCGTCGTTCGTCAGCGACAACGGCCTCGTGATGACCAACCATCACTGCGCCCGGTCGTGCATCACCGCCGTTTCGCCCAAGGACACGAGCTACCAGGAGGCCGGCTTCGTCTCGGCCAGGCTCGAGGACGAGAAGAAGTGCCCCAACATGTACGCCGACCAGCTCATCGGCACCGAGGACGTCACCGCCAAGGTGCGCGCGGCCGTCACGTCGAAGAAGACCGCCGAGCAGGTGGAACAGCGCGACAAGGCCATCAACGACATCCAGTCCGCCTGCTCCACCGGCGGCCTCGTCTGCCAGGTCGTCACGTTCTATCAGGGCGGCAAGTACTCGCTCTATCGCTACAAGCGCTACAATGACGTGCGCATCGTGATGGCCCCCGAGGAAGGCACCTCGTTCTTCGGCGGCGACCCGGACAACTTCACGTACCCGCGCTACGACCTCGACCTCACGCTACTGCGCGTCTACGAGAACAACGAGCCGTTCAAGGCGCCGCACTACCTCCGCTGGAACGCCAAGGGCGCGGTGGAAGGCGAACTTACTTTCGTCGTCGGCAACCCCGGCAGCACCGGCCGCCTGCTGACCATGGCGCAGATGGAGTTCCTGCGCGACGTCCAGTACCCGCTGACGCTCGCCAACTTCAAGACGCAGATCGCGTTCTTCAAGGACCTTGTCGCGCAGAGCGAGGCGAACAAGCGGCAGTACGAGAACACCGTGTTCGGCCTCGAGAACTCGCAGAAGGCGATCACGGGGTACAACGCCGGCCTGATTGACAAGAACATCATGGCCAAGAAGGCCGCGTTCGAGAAGGACTTCCGCGCGCGCATCATGGCCAAACCCGACCTCGCCTCCAAGTACGGCAAGGCGTGGGACAACATCGCGGCCGCCCAGAAGGAACTCGGCTCGTTCTACGTCGCCCAGCAGTTCCAGGGCTTCGGCGGCTCGACCCTGCTGAACCTCGCCGCGGGCATCGTCCGCCTGCCGGAGCAGGAGAAGCTGGCCGACTCGCTGCGGCTGCCCAACTATCGCGGGCCGGGGCTGGCGCGGGCCAAGGCGCAGATCGGCGCGAACATGCCGGTGGACGTCGCGATGGACAAGAAGCTGCTCGCCATGCAGTTCGGCCGCGCCCTGCAGGCGCTGGGCCCCAACGATCCGTTCATCAAGCTCGCGCTCAACGGCAAGACGCCCGATGAAGCGGCCGCCGCGCTGCTCGACAACACCACGATGGCCAAGGCCGACGCGCGCAAGGCCCTGCTCGACGGCGGCGCCGCCGCCGTCGCGGCGAGCACCGACCCGCTCATCGTCTTCGCCCGCGCGGTGAACCCGATGGCCACCAGGCTCGCCATGCGCGCCGCCAAGCTCAATACGACGATCAGCGCCAACGTCGAGCTCGTCGGCCAGGCTATTTACGCCGCCTATGGCGAGAGCCTGCCGCCCGACGCGACGTTCACGCTGCGCATCACCGACGGCGTGGTCGCCGGCTTCCCGTACAACGGCACGATCGCGCCGTACAAGACCAGCATCTACGGCCTCTATGGCCGCAGCGCCGAGTTCGACAACAAGCCGCCGTTCACGCTCGCCCAGCGCTGGGTGGATGCCCGCGCCGCGGTGGACATGACGACGCCGATCAACTTCACGAGCACGCACGACATCATCGGTGGCAACTCGGGCAGCCCGGTCATCAACGCCAAGGCCGAGGTCGTCGGCCTGGTCTTCGACGGCAACATCGAGAGCCTGCCCAACCGCTTCATCTTCACCGATGAGGTGGCCCGCACGGTGGCGGTGCACACCGCCGGCATCACCGAGGCGCTCAAGAAGGTGTACGGCCTGCCGCGCATCACGCAGGAGCTCGCGGCGGCGGCCGTCAGGAAGTAGGCACCGCCGGATCGTGATTTAGTAGCACACCGCTACTAAAGAACCCGCCGGTCGCGAGTCGCGACCGGCGGGTTCTCCGTTGGCGGCGGGATCAGCCGCGCCGCAACGCGGCGCGCGCTACCGCGGCCACTTGATGAAGACGGCGTCGCCCGTCTTCGGCTCGAGGATGAACGTCTGGCTTCGCCCGTTCATCATCACCGTGTTGCCGAGCTCGTCCGCGCCGACGACGTACACGGGACTGTCGTCCTTGTGCCTGAAGACTTTCGCGCGCCGCGCCTTCTTCACGTCGCCCAGCTTCAGGAAATAGTCGGTGGCCACGAATTTCTTCTCGCCCGTCGTCGGGTCGAGGAAGAACGGCTTGCCGTCCGGCCCGGCGAGGATGGTATGGCCCTGCCCTTCACCGAGCACCGTGTAGGTGCCGGGCAATCGGAGGACAACGAACCCGATGGTGCCGGGCTCACCGCCGGCGGTGGCATGCGCCGGCGTGCGCGTGGGCGCGGCCAGCAGCGGCAGGGTCAGCAGGGCGGCCGTCGCCATCGCCACCGCCTTGTCCTTCACCTTCACCTTCGACTGCGCTTTCAACTGCACCTTCGACTCGGGTGTGGACTGCTTGGCGGGTGTGCCCTTTCCCTCGGCGAACATCGGGACCTTCGTCACGCATGCTCCTCAGAGTGAACCACGGCGAACCATCTACTTCAGTACCGTCACGACGCGAATCTCCTTCGTGTTGCCGATCACCAGCAGTGCCGACTGCGGGTTGCTGGACAGCTTGTAGATCAGCGACGCCACGCCCTGATTGGTGCCGCCCAGCGCCACGCCGGCCAGCGAGACGTGCACGTACAACACGGGCAGCGTTGCGTTCGGCGCGAGAGTGGCCGGCCCCGTGACCGTGACGGCGGCCGACGGCAGCACTCCCGAGATCGCCCAGCCTGCGGGAAGGCCGCTCGAGGCGGAGGGCGACTGCGACACCGCGACAATCTTCGCCGGGTTGATCACGGAGTAATTGACCGACGGCGAGACCAGCCCTGGTTCGCCCGGCGCCATGGCAGAACCATTCACGATCTTCACGCGGAAGATTGCCGTCGCGGCGCTGACGCCCGTGCCGTCGGCGAGTTCGTGCGTGATGGCCCAATGGCTGACGGCCGGCGTGCTCGATCCGCCGCCGGGCTTGCCGCCCATGCCGGTGCCAGGACCGCCTGGACCACCCGGCCCGCCACTCCCGCCCGCCGTAAAGCACTGCTGCGACGACGGCCCACCCGAACCGGCATCACTGATCGCCGGCAATACACATGCTTGCGCGCCGGCGCTCACGCCGTTGCGAAAGCGGAGGGCCAGCGTGATCGAACCGTTGCCCGACACATTCGCTGCCTGGTTGAACGGATTGCCGGACGCCGTGGTGAAGGAGCGCCTAAATGTTCGGAGTCCGCTGGGATTTCCGCCGAGCGGTGAGGAACTGTTCACGAGCTCGAGCGTCGAGGGCAGGGCGAACGACACGGTCAGGTTGTGGAGGCCGCTCGAGGCGCCGGACCATTGGTAGTTCATCGTCATCGAGAACGTCTGCCCGGGGGCCTGCGGACCGTTCGCGGACGACGCCGTTGTGAGCGACAGCGAAATGGATGGCGGGGCCACCGACACCGGCGCGAGCGCCAGCAGGGCCGCCACGGGGAGTGCGAAGCTCATCATGCGTGTCTCGTGTGTTGAGGGGCCAGTACCGAGGTCCAGTTCATGGTCGCTGCTACTTGGGCCACTTGATGAAGACCTTGTCGCCGGTGCGCGGGTCGAGCGTGAACGTCTCGTTGCGTGCGTTCTGCAGCACGGGGTTTCCGTTCGCGTCACGCCCGACGATGGAACTGACCAACAGGTCCGTGAACTTGATCTTGCCCATGCCGCCGGCACGGCCGCCGTTCTTCTGGTCAACGGCGCGAGCCTCGCCCTTGATGTCGCTGATCTTGAGGAAGTAGTCCACGGCAACCGAGCGCTTGTCACCGGTGGTGGGGTCAAGGTAGAACATCGAGCCGTCGGCCGCCTTGAAGATCGTGTGGCCGTCGCCGACGCCCATGACCGTGAACGTGCCCGCGATCTTGAGGAAGTCGGCGTGCTTATGGTCTGCCATCTGCGCGGTTCCCATCGGCGGAATCGGCTTCGTCGGGCTGATCGGCGGCCCAGCGGTGGACTGCGCGGCGGCCTGCTGCGGCACCATCACCGCCGGCATGCTCAGCATCGCGGCGGCAAGCACAACTCGGCCCGCCTTCGCCGCGGACTGTGCCTTGGTGTCCGGCGTGGAAGCGGCAGCCTTCTTGGCCTTCTTGGCCGGCGTGCCCTTGGCCTTCGAGAAATCCGGGACCTTCTTCATGTGCGACTCCTGGTGAGGGGCATGGTCAAACGGATCGCGCTGATCGGCGCGCGAGCATGGTGCCGCGGCAATTCGGACTTCCGCACCGGCAGGCATGCGCTTCACGCGCGCGCTTGGTCGGCCGCCGCGTGGACGACGCGTTGAGCCGGTAGTCGAACGTCAGTTCCTCGCCTCGCGCGATGTCGCGCAGGGCGTAGAAATACAGGCTCTTCGGTGATTCGTGTGGGTGAATTTGGAGAGAATTCAGGTACGGGGTAGTGGCGGCAGCGTGCAGGTCAGGATCTTCAAGTGGAGATAGTCTTCATCGCGCAGGCCGTAGCAGCGCCGCTGG
>JAJZRK010000009.1 GCA_021802745.1 bacterium | reverse complement strand
AGAAGTCATGCCGGAACTTCAGGCCGTCGTCACCCACCCCGCAAGCCTCCGCTTCCCTCTGACAGTGACCGTTTGACCTCAGTAATATCCTTCAAATTCACCCACACATTTCCACGAAGACCCCTTTTCCTAGCCCGCAAGGGGAGCCTTCGGGGGAGATACAGCGCTATGAGCACGCGTTCGAACATGGGGAGATACAGCGTTTGAAAGTTGGAAGAACACGCTCTCCACATTGATTCTGACGCAGTCAACACGTTATCGCGCGGCGTTTCTCGTCGACGGCAGGAAAGAGCTGCTTCTCGGAACCCTCGGTCGGCCCGAGTTGGCGATGGTGAAGAACGGGTGGCGTTCTCGAAGACCTAGCGAACCGACGCCATCGGCGGTCTTGGTCCGACTGGCGGTGTTGACTCGCCCGTGGTCGCCTCTGCAGATCGTCCGATGTCGGAGAGCACCAAGTGGACGAGGGCCTGCGGTTCCTCGAGTGACCAGCGAAGTGCCCGCGCGACCTCCGCCCGCTTCGAAGCGGTAAGTCAATAAGCTTCCAGTCGAGGAGTCTTCGACGACACGGCTCGGATCGGCGTCGTCACAGCGGTCGCAGCGGATGGAAGCACGTCGAGCGGCGCTTGGCAGGCACGCGTCAGCTCTCGCGATACCTCATGTGCTCCGCGCCCGAGCGAACGAGATCACCGACTTCACCATCGGCGAGCGCGTAGTACGCGATCTGCCCCACCTTGCGAAACCGCACCATCCCGAGCTGACGCAGCGTGCGGAGCGAATGCGAGACCGCCGAGTCGGTGACGCCCACCAGGGTCGACAGGTCGCAGACGCAGAGTTCGTGCACGCCCTCCGCGGCGAGCGCAAAGACGATCTGCAGTCGCGTACGATCGCCGAGCGCGCGAAGCCGCTCGGCGAGATCGGTCACGGTGCCCACCGGGGGCATGGCCGTTCGTGCCCTCGCGACTGCCGCATCGTTGACGCAGATGATTTCGCAGCGATCCGCCAGGTCCGCGGGCGAACGCGTCACGGCCCCCCGGTGTCCTCGCGCGGTGTCCTTCTGAGGTCGCTCGACGGCGGCGCGCACTCGAGCCGGACGTCGGGGTTGCGTAGTGGATCGTGGCATTCTACCTTACTGAATCACTGAATAGATGTTCAGGTAAGGTAATGACGACCCGGCTCGTTCGCAAGCACACCTTCTCCCCTTGCTCCCACCTACACGTGTCCCCGATCAGCGCGGTATGGGCCACTCGGCTCGGATTCCTGACGCTTGCATGCCTTGCACCTGTCGCGCGTGCTCAGCGGCCGCTGGCCAGCGACGCGAGCGCCCACGCAGCGGATTCTCTGCTCGCGGTACTCCTGCCCTCGTCCCTACGTATCGCTGTGCTCGCCAACGCACCCGAACTGACGGCTTGGCGTTCCGAGCTCAAGGCGGCCGACGCACGGCGTGACGCGCTGGGTTTTGCCCCGCCCGCCACAGCGACGGTCGAGACAGAGGATGCACGGAACGGCCGTCCTAGTCAATCGAGCGCACGGCTCGTGGTCGGCTGGGAGTTGCTCACTGGCACCCGGCGCCGGAGTGAGCGCGCGGTCGGCGATGCCGCGGTGGTGGAATCGCGGCTTCTGTTCGAGGGCACGCGCCGTCGCGTCCTTGCGAACACCGTGCGTGCGCTCTATGCGGGCTCGGGATGGCGTCTGATCGTGGACCGCCTCGCCGCGCAGGACGAGATCCTCGCCGACGCTGAGACGTCGGTCCAGGCGCGGTTTGCCACCGGAGACGCGCGCTACGTGGACGTGCTTCGGGTGCGCACCGAGCGCCTGCGGGTGCAGGGCACCCGAGCGACCGCGGAAGCCGAGATCGACGCGGGCGAGACGGCACTCGCCGCGCTGCTCGGGGGCGATTCTGCCGCAGTGCGAGCAGCATTGGCCGCGCTCGACCGGACAGCGCGGAACGCGACGGCTGGAACGGACCTCCTCACCGACGCCTCGCGCCTCCCCGAAGCTCCGGCAGTTGAGACACTGACAGCCGTCGCCTTGCCGGTGCTTCTCGCAGAGGCACGCGGCGCGCGTTTGCGCGCAGAGCGGCTGCTCTTGGTGGCACGCCAGCGGCCGGCACCGACAGTCGCATTCGGCCTGCAACGCATTGGACCGGATGCCGAGCGTGCGCCGGGTGTCGGGCCGGTGCTGAGCGCCGGCGTCACCCTGCCGTTCACGGCGCGCAACGCGAACCGTGCCGCGCTGGTCGCTGCGGATCGGACGATAGCGTCCGCGGGCGCGTCGGGCGCTGCGACGCGGGTTGCAGTGCACGCTTCGCTCGCCATTGCGCAGGCGCGCTACGCGGCCGCACGCCGTCGGGCGCTGGCCTTCGATGCCGCGTTGCTTCGCGGCGCGCGCGAGGAGCGCGAGAATGCCCTCGCGGCCTATCGCAGCGGCCAACTTTCGCTGGTCGAGTTTCTTGACTTTGAACGTGCCCTGGCCGAAGCGGAGAACAGCCGCATCCGCACGTCGCTCGAGGCGCTCGATGCACTCGCGGCCCTGCTCGCAGGTCCGGCGCTGGGCCGCGCCGACGACGCGGCGGCAACCACACCGGCAGACGTGACAGACCGAGGGGGATCCGATGCATAGTCCGGCTATCGTGCCAGTCGAGGACTTGGCCGATCCGCGCGGGCTGGCGCGCGCGGACCGCTCCGAGTCTCATGGTCGGCCTTCGACGAGACCTGGCCGGGCACTCAGCTGGCTCTTGCTCATGATCATCGGTTCGACCGTGGCGTGTTCGACTGATGCGCCGCGGTCGCGAAATGCGGCGACCGCCGAGGGCGCACGCGAGGATGTGCAGCCGAGGGCGAGCGCCCCGCCGGACACGCCCACGAACCCTGATCGGGTGACACTCGGCGAGGAGGCCTTTCGCACCGCGCGCCTCGCGGTGGAGCGTCCGCGCCTGGAGTCGCTGGGCGCGGGCGAGGACGTCGTCGAGTTCCCCGCCCAGGTGGAGGTCGATCTCGCCCGAGTGGCCTTTGTCTCCGCGCGTGTCAGTGGGCGTCTGGAGCGCTTGTTGGCCGTGCCCGGCGATCGTGTCAGCGCCGGCCAGACAGTTGCTCTGCTGCAAAGTCCCGCGTTCATCCTCGCGCAGAACGACTATTTGCAGACCGGACGGCGCCTGCAGCGGCTGCGTGGCACTTCCGATGAGGCCGGCGCGAAAGCGTTGCGCGATGCGGCCCGCCGCCGGCTTGATCTCATCGGCATTGATCAGGCATCCATCGAACGACTGGATGCCGGGAACGCGCCAGAGGCATTTCTTTCGGTGGCGGCGCCGTTCGCCGGCAGCATCATCGAGTCGCCGGCGCTCGCCGGGCAGGCCGTGGACGCGGGGACGCCGCTCTACCGGATTGCCGACCTCTCCGTGGTAGTCGTTGCCGCCGACGTGCCGGAACGCGCGTTGAGCGCCGTGCGCGTGGGGGAACGCGCGCTCATCCATGCGATCGGTGCCGGCGCTGCTACCATCCCCGGACGCGTCACGCGCATCAGCGACGTGCTCGATGCGGATCGGCGCTCGGCGAAGGCGTACATCCAGGTTGCCAACCCGCGTCGCGCCCTCAAGCCAGGCATGTTCGCGACGGTGCAACTCCAGAGCGCCGAAGCGACGGTCGCCCACCTCACGGTGCCGGAGACCGCCGTCATTGTCGACGGTGCGGCGCGGTACGTGTTTGTCGAGGTCGGGCTGCGGTCGTATGAACGGCGACCCGTGGAACTCGCGCCGACGCGCGTCGCCGGCGCAGGACCGGGATCGGGCCGCCTCGCGATCGTCAGCGGCCTTTCGGCTGCCGATCGCGTGGTGACGCGAGGCGCCTTCACGCTCAAGTCCGAGCTCGCCAAAGCCACCCTCTCCGACCCGGACTGAGGCGACCCGCGCATGATTGACTACGTCATTCAGTGGGCCTCGCGTGCCCGCGTCGTCGTTCTGCTCGGGGTGCTCGGCCTGATCGGTGCTGGCGGTTGGGCCGTCAGAACGCTGCGCGTGGACGCGTTTCCGGATCTCACGAACGTGCAGGTGACGGTGCTCGTGGAGGCCCCTGGGCTCTCGCCGGTCGAGATCGAGCGTCTGGTCACCTATCCGGTGGAAGTCGCGGTCAGTGGCACCGAGGCCGTCGAGCAGGTGCGTTCCGTCTCGAAGTACGGCTTCTCCCAGGTCACGGTCGTCTTCGCCGACGGCACCGACATCTTCCGCGCCCGGACCCTTGTCAATGAACGCCTGCAGGGGATTCGCGACCAATTGCCGACGGGCGCCGAGGCGACGCTCGGCCCGCTCGCGGGTGCGACCAGCGAGATCTACCTGTACACGCTCGAGGACACACTGCACGGCGCCGCCGGGCGGAGCGACAGCGCGCTCATGGTACTGCGCACGCTGCACGACCGAATTGTCCGACCGCAACTGCGGAGCGTCGCTGGCGTCGTGGAGGTCAATACCTTCGGCGGTTTCGTGCGCCAGGTGCAGGTAGTGGTGTCACCGACGCAGCTCGCTGCGTATGGGCTAGCAATCGGTGATGTCGTGGCAGCGGTGGCGGCAAACAGCCCGCTGCCGGCCGGGGCGTATCTCGAACACGGAAACGAGCAGTACATCCTGCGCGGCCTCGGCCAGGCGTCGAGCCTGGCAGACATCCGACGATCGGTGATCCGGTCGCGGGGCGGTGTGCCGGTGCTCGTCGGTGACGTCGCGGAAGTCCGCTATGGACCGGAAGTTCGCCAGGGTGCGGTATCCCGCGATGCGCGCGGTGAAGTCATGAGCGGCATTGTCATGATGCTGCGCGGGTCGAATGGGCGAGATGTGGTGCACCGGGTGCGCGCGCGCGTCGAGGACATCAACCGGTCGCTCCCGCCGGGCATTGTGCTCGCGTCCTACTACGACCAGACCGACCTCGTGGAGGGCACGCTGGCGACCGTCGAGCACAATCTCCTCGCCGGCGGCTTTCTCGTCATCGCCATTCTTCTGGTCTTTCTTGGCAATCTGCGGGCCGCGCTGCTCGTCGCCGGCACCATTCCGCTGTCGCTGTTGTGCGCGTTTCTCGGCATGCGTTGGCTCGGCCTGTCGGCGAACCTGATGAGCCTTGGCGCAATTGACTTTGGCATGATCGTGGACGGGGCCGTGGTGATGGTCGAGAACATCGTGAGGCGGCTGCACGAACATCCGGGCGCGCCAGGGGGTGCGCCGGAGGGTGCGCCCGAGGACACGGACACGACCGTCCAGAGCGGTATGCTGGATCGGGCCGACGCCGCGAGACGCATCGGCGCTGCAGCACGAGAAGTGGGGCGGCCGATCGTGTTCGGCGTTCTCATCATCATGCTGGTGTACGTCCCGGTGATGGCGCTCGAGGGGCTTGAGGGACGCATGTTCCGCCCGATGGCGATCACTGTCACCATCGCCCTCCTCGGCAGCCTGTTACTCGCGCTGCTCGCAGTGCCGGCGTTCGCCAGCTGGTTCTTCCCACGCGGCGCACGCGAAGCGCGCTACTCGAGCGGTCTCACGCGCTGGCTCGACCAGCGCTATGCGCGCATGCTCGGCGCCACCTTGCGTCGCCCCGCGCTGGTAGCCGGCGTGGCGATGGCGCTGTGGGGCGCGAGCCTCCTGCTGATCCCGCGGCTCGGGACGGAGTTCCTGCCGGAGCTGGACGAGGGTTCGATCCTGCTGCAGGCCACCAAGGATCCAGGCATCTCGCTGTCCTTCGCGGGCGAGATGCATCGGGAGATCGAACGGGTCGTGCTGCAAACGCCGGAGGTGCTTACGGTGGTCAGTCGCATGGGGCGCGCTGAGGTTGGGAGCGATCCCATGGGGATGAACCAGAGCGACGTCTTCGTCATGCTGAAACCGAGGGCGCAGTGGCGCGCCGGACTCACCAAGGGTGACCTGGTCGAGGAGTTGGAGCGCCGACTCAACGATCAAGTGCCGGGCGCCGCGTTCGGGTTCACGCAGCCAGTGAAGATGCGCCTTGATGAGCTCATCTCTGGCGTGCGCAGCGATCTGGCGGTGAAGGTTTTCGGGGACGACCCCGCGGTCAACCTCGCCACGGCGAATGCCGTGGCGGCCGCAATCCGCAATGTCCCTGGCACGGCCGAGGTGTTCGTGGAGGCAACGACGGGACAGAGCTACCTGGAAGTCCGCATGGACCGCGCGGCGCTGGCGCGCCACGGAATTCCGGTGGAGGAAGTCCGTCAGGTCCTCGCGGTGGCCGTGGGCGGCCTGCCGGTCGCGTCCGTCACGGACGGCAGCGAGGGCACCTACGCGCTTCCGGCGGTGGTGCTGCTTCCCACGGAGTACCGAAATACGCCGGCAGGACTCGGCGGCATCACGCTGCGGAGCGCGAGCGGTGCGCGCGTGGCGCTTGCGGAGTTGGCGGACATCCGGATGGCTACGGGGCCCGTACAGATCAGTCGGGAACGCGCGCAACGGTTGATCGTGGTCCAAGCCAACGTCCGCGGGCGCGACCTTGGCAGCTACGTCGGAGAGGTTCAGCGGCAGATCGGACAGCGCGTGCGGATTCCGTCGGGTGTCTTCCTGACCTATGGGGGGCAGTTCGAGAACCAGCAGCGCGCGATGGCGCGTCTGCGCGTGGTCCTTCCCATCGCTGTCGCGCTGATCGCGTTGCTGCTCTACGCATCGTTGCGCAGTTGGCCCCTCGCCGGACTCGTGCTCGTCAACTTGCCCTTCGCCGCGGTCGGAGGTGTCTTCGCCCTCTGGGCCCGCGGCCTGCACCTGAGCATCTCGGCGGCCGTCGGATTCATTGCCCTCTTCGGCGTGGCCGTGTTGAACGGCCTGGTGCTGCTCTCCACGGTGCAGCGACTGCGCGCAAACGGCGCGAGCGCCAGCGCCGCGGCCCGGGACGGCGCACGTGCCAGGCTGCGACCCGTGCTGATGACGGCGCTCGTGGCGTCCATCGGTTTCATTCCCGTGGCACTCTCACATGGCGTTGGCGCGGAGGTGCAGCGACCGCTGGCGACGGTGGTGATCGGCGGCCTTGTCACCTCGACCCTCCTTACGCTGCTGGCGTTGCCGACGCTCTACGTGTGGCTCGACCGGCGGACTCGGCTCGACGGTACCGCGGCGCGCGGGTCGGACGCTTGAGCGCCGTGCTGCCCCATCATCGGCGCGCATCGCCGGAGACCGGACCCGACGCGCGGTCCGTCGCCGCATCCGGCGCGAGGTCGAACGCTGCCAGCCGCAGCGCCGAGAGCGTCACGGCGAGCGACGCGCCAAGGTCACCGACGAGCACCGCCACCGCCAGGCTCACGACACCAGCCACCGCGCCCACGCCAAGCACCGCTTTCAGGCCGATGGCGACCCCGATGTTGGTACGAATGACATGACGCGCGCGGCGCGCGAGCGCGATGGCGTAAGGAAGACGCGAGAGGTCGTCGGCCATCAGGGCCACATCCGCGGTCTCGATGGTCGCGGGCGAGCCGGCGGCTCCCATGGCGATCCCGACCGACGCGGTGGCAAGCGCCGGCGCGTCGTTGACGCCGTCGCCGAGCATCGCCACGGTGCCATAGCGCGCTCGGAGCCGCTCGACGGCGGCGACCTTGTCCGCGGGGAGCAGGCGGGCGGCCACTTCGTCCGCTCCTGTCGCGAGACGTACGCGCTCGGCCGGTCCGGCGGCGTCGCCGGTAAGCATCACGATCGGCTTGATCCCGAGCCGACGCAGGTGCGCCACGACCGCCAGCGCATTCGTGCGCACTTCGTCGCCGATCTGCACGAGTGCGCGGAGACCGTCCTCGGTGCGCACGGCGACTTCCGTGGCGCCATTCGACGCCGGCTCCGTCGTCATCGCCGCCCCGACGAAGTCCTCCGTTCCGACCCAGAGCACTCGGCCGCCGACGGATGCTCGCACCCCACGCCCCGGCGTCGCTTCGAATGCATCCACGACGCCCGCGTGCGGCGTAAGGCCGCGCTCCTCGGCGTATCGGACGATGGCACGGGCGATCGGGTGTTCCGAGCGGGCCTCCACTGCAGCCAGACGTCGCAGCAATTCCGCTTCGTCGGTTCCGTCGGCCACGCGAATGGCCTGCACACGCAGTTGTCCGGTGGTGAGCGTTCCCGTCTTGTCCACGGCGAGCGCGCGCACGCCACCGAGCCGTTCGAGGTGCTCTCCGCCCTTGATGAGCACGCCGTGGCGCGCGGCGCTGGTCAGCGCGCTGACCACGGTCACCGGCGTGGCGATGACCAGCGCACAGGGACAGGCAATCACCAGCAGCGTCAGGCCGCGCACAAACCACTCCAGGCTGTCGGCGCCGAACACGAGGGTCGGCACGGTCATGAGGAGGATCGCGCTCGCGGTGACGACGGGTGTATAGACGCGAGCGAACCGCGCAACAAACTGTTCAATGGGGGCCCGCCGACCTTCCGCCGCACGGACCAACTGGATGATGCGCGCAAGCGTCGAATGGGCAGCATCAGCCGTCACTTCAATGTCAATCGCACCGTCGGTGTTCATTGTGCCAGCGAAGACGGGATCGCCCTCGCCCTTCGTGCGCGGCACCGACTCGCCGGTGATGGTGGCCTCGTTCACCGCCGTGCGGCCCCACGCGACGGTGCCGTCCGCCGGAATCCGGTCGCCTGGCCGAATGCGCACCCGATCGCCGACGCGCAATTCCGACACGCTGACGCGCTGCAGTGTCCCATCCGCGAGGAAGCGGTCGGCCTGCTCTGGGGCGAGCTCAACGAGGCGCGCCACCGCGCGCCGACCACGATCCACGGCATACCGCTCCAGCAGCTCCGCCAGCGAGAACAGCACCGCGAGTGATGCCGCCTCGAACGGCTCGCCAATCAGGATCGCCCCGACAATGGCCACCGACATCAGGAAGTTCATGTCGAGGCGGAGCGTGCGCGCCGCGCGAATCCCGGCGGCGAAGAAGTTGCTCCCCCCAACGAGCGAGGCCAGCGAGTAGAGGATGCCGGCGGTGTCGAGACGGATCGCCAGCCAGCCGGCTTGATCCGCGGCCCCCACGACGAGGCTCACGACGCCGCCGAGGGTGAGCAGGACGCCCGCGGCGTAGGTGCGCGCGGCGAATGGCGTCCGCCACGGCGATGGTCGTGTCGCGCCGCTCATCGCAGGGCCGCGTCGAGGCGCTCGCCGGTCGCGATGCGCACGGCGTCCTCCAGCGGGAGCACGAACAGCTTGCCGTCGCCCGGCCGCCCGGTGTGGGCCACGCGCCGGATGGTCTCTTGCACCCGCTCCACATCGTCGTCCGGTGTCGCCACCACGACGGCGACGCCCTCGGCGAAGTCGTGGAGATCCTCCTCGGCGGTATGAATGTGCGGGGCCGATTTCTCCCGCCCGAAACCCCGGCATTCCATAACCGTCATGCCCGGGAAACCAGCTTCCGGGCCGATGGCGTCCACGAGGGCGGTCAGCTTGAACGGACGAACGATGGCGACGATGAGCTTCATGATGCCTCCACTGGTGCGGCGTGCGACCGCTCGAATACGACATAGAGCAGCGGCAGTACCAGCAGCGTGAGTAGGGTAGACGTGATGAGCCCACCGACCACCACCGTGGCCAGCGGGCGCTGGATTTCCGATCCGGCTCCCGACGCGAGCAGGAGCGGCACGAGGCCGAGACTGGCCACGAGCGCCGTCATCAGCACCGGGCGCAACCGGAGCAAGGTGCCGCGGACCACGGCTTCGTGGAGCGGCAGACCCTCCGCGCGCACTTGATTGATGTATGTGACCAGGACCACGCCGTTCAGCACGGCGACGCCAAACAGGGCGATGAACCCCACCGACGCGGGCACGCTGAGGTACTGTCCCGTGACGAACAGCGCCACAATGCCGCCGATGAGCGCGAAGGGGACATTGAGGATGATGAGCCCGGCCTGTCGGACGGAGTTGAATGACCCGAACAGCAGCAGGAAGATCAAGCCGATGGTCACGGGTACGATGATGGCCAGTCGGGCCATCGCTCGGCGCTGGTTCTCGAACTGGCCGCCCCACGTGATGTAGTATCCGGCCGGCAATCGCACCGTGCGCCCCACGGACTGCTGGGCTTCCGCCACGAAGCCGCCGAGGTCGCGCCCCTCCACGTTGGCCTGGATCACGATGCGGCGTTGGTTGGATTCCCGGCTGATCTGCTTCGGACCGACGACCTCCTCGATGACCGCCACCTGACTCAGCGGGACCCGTGCGCCCTCCGGTGTCGCGACCTGCGCCCGTGCAATGTCTTGCGCGGTGGCACGGAACGGCTCGGCGTAGCGCACGGCAATGTCGAAGCGACGCTGGCCCTCGAACACCTGGCCGGCGCTGCCGCCGCCGATGGCGGTGCGAATGACGTCCTGCACGTCCTCGACGTTCAGCCCGAGTCGGGCGACGGCCGTGCGGTCAATGTGCACCAGGAGTTGCGGCTGCCCCAGCACCTGTTCGGTTTGCACGTCCTTGGCGCCGCGCATCGGCTGGATGACGCGCTCGACATCGCCGGCGATGCGCGACAGCGAATCGAGGTTGTCCCCGAACACCTTGATCGCCAGTTGCGCGCGCACGCCGGAAATCAGTTCATCCACTCGCGTCGCGATGGGCTGCGAGAAGTTGAGGTCGATCCCCGGAATCTCCGCCATGCGACGGCGCATGGCGTCCACCAGGTCCGCCTTTGAGCGTTTCACGGGCATCGAGGCGAGCGGGCGCAGCGTCACCGTCGCTTCAACGTTGTTGACGGGTTCGGGATCGCCGCCAAGTTCCGCCCGGCCGATCTTCGAGACCACGTCCACCACCTCCGGGAACTCCTTCGCGATCCGTTCGAGCTGCGTGGCGACGCGGATGGCCTCATCGAGGCCGGCGCTCGGCACGAGCGTGGCCCGATAGAGAATGGAGCCCTCTTCGAGCGGTGGGACGAACTCCGTACCGAGGAACGGGACCAGTGCCAGGCTGAGCCCCAGCGCGGTCACGGCGGTGATCACCACCGTCCGCCCGTGCGCCAGTGCCCATCGCAGGAGCGGCTCGTAACGCGACTTGATCCAGTGCACGACGCGGGTCTCCTCCTCGGCCCCGACGCGCAGCCCCGCGGCGCACAGCACGGGAACGAGGGTCAGCGAGAAGACCAACGAGCCGACCATCGCGAAGGTGATGGACAGCGCCATCGGCTTGAACAGCTTGCCCTCGACGCCCTCCAGCGTGAAGAGTGGCAGGAAGACGAGGATGATGATCGCAATGGCGAACACGATGGGACGAGCCACTTCGTGGGCGGCTCGTCGAATAACCACCAACCGCGGCGTGTCGGACCCGCGGTCCTCCCAGAGGTGGCGATAGATGTTCTCCACCATGACGACGCCGCCATCCACCAGCATGCCAATGCCGATTGCGAGGCCCCCGAGCGACATCAGGTTGGCCGACATCCCGGCGGCGTTCATGAGGATGAAGGCCAGCAGCGCAGACACCGGCAGCATGGCCGTGACGATGGCGGCGCTGCGGATGTTGCCCAGAAACAGGAGCAGCACGAGCACAATCAGCACGCCGCCTTCGAGCAGCGCGTCGCGTACCGTCGCGACCGCCCGCTCCACCAGGTCCGCCTGATCGTAGAACGGCACGACGCGGATGTTCTCCGGAAGCGACTGGTTGATCGCGGCCACCTCGGCGCGGACGCTGGCGATGACTGCCGACGTATTCTCGAAGATGCGTTTGAGCACGATGCCGGCCACGCGCTCACCATCGCCATTCACTGTCACGGCGCCGCGCCGGATCTCCGCGCCGAAGGCGACCGTGCCCAGATTGCGCACGTAGATCGGCGTCGCCTCCCGTTCCGCCGCAATCACGTTGCCGATGTCTTCCAGCGTGCGCACCAAGCCGATGCCGCGCACCAGGTACTCTTCGGCGCCGACTACGATGTAACTGCCACCGGCGTTCGAGTTGTTACGCTCGAGCGCCGCGATGACCTGCGGCAGCGTGACGCCATACTGAATGAGCTTGCCCGGGTCGAGGCGTACCTGGAACTGCTTGACGTTGCCGCCAAACGACAGCACGTCGGTGACCCCCGCCACCGTGCGCAGCCGGTACTTCACGATCCAGTCCTGCAGCGTGCGGAGCGAATCGGTCGAGATGCCCTTGCCCGTGACCAGATACTGATAGACCTGCCCCAGCCCGGTCGTGATTGGTCCGAGCGCGGGTTCACCAAGACCGGGAGGAATGGCGCTGCGCGCGGACTGCACGCGCTCAAAGACCAACTGGCGCGCGAAGTAGATGTCCACGTCATCGCGAAAATAGACGCTGACCTGCGACAAACCGAACGCCGAGATCGACTGCACCCGCGAGACGCCGGGGAGGCCGTTCATCGCCACCTCCACCGGGCTGGTGACCAGCGCCTCGACCTCCTGGGGCGCGAGGCCGGGCGACTCCGTAGTGACCTGCACGAGCACGGGAGAGACGTCGGGGAAGGCGTCCACCGGGAGCCGTCGCATGGCCGCGTAGCCACCGCCGAGTACGCCCAGCGTGCCTACGATGACGAGCAACCGTTGACCAAGGGCCCAGTCCACGATGCGGCGGATCATTGGCCCGCACCCTCGCCGGCGGCCGAGCGCAACAGCGTGGCTTTGAGCGCAAAGGCCCCCGCCTGCACAATCGAGTCGCCGATGCTGATCCCGTCGCGAACTTCCAGCCAACCGCCGGCGCGCGGGGGACCAAGACGCACGGGCTTCGCGCGGAAGCGGCCGGCGCCCGCCGGGACAAACACGACGTCACGTCCCGCGATGGACTGCACGGCTGCATGCGGGACGCTCGGTAGCCGCGCTGGCGCCTCGAGCGCCAAACCGGCGCGCGCGAACATCCCTGGCTTGAGCAGGTGATCACGATTCGGGATCTCCGCCCGCACCTTCACCGTGCGCGAAACGGTGTCGATGACCGAACTCACGAGACCGACGCGCGCGAAGAAGGGCGTCTGCGGATAGGCGTCGGCGAGCACGCGCACAGGCACCCCAGCGCGGACGCGCCGCAGGTCCGTCTCGTACAGATCGAGCAGCAACCAGACCCGATTCAGTTCGCCGACGACGAACAGGCCGGCTTCGGGGCCCACGACCTCGCCTTCGGTGGCATGCTTCTCGACCACTTCGCCGTCGAGGGGGGCGCGGATCACAAAGAGTCCGGAGCCGGCGGTGTCGGGCGTCGCGCCCAGCGCCGAAAGCGTTTGCAGTGCCGCCGTCAGGCCGGCGTCCTGTTCACGCAACCCCGCTTCTGCTTCCAGTCGACGCCGTTCAGAGACGATGCCGTCGCGATACAACCGTTCTGTGCGGTCGAAGTTGCGTCGCGCCACGTCGCGCGAGACGCGCGCCTGCGTCCAGCGCGCTTGTGCCGCACCCAATTCCGGGCTGTCCAGCACGGCCAACGTGTCGCCGCGCGCGACGCGCCTGCCGATGTCGGCGTAGACGCGCCGGATGCGCCCTTGGATGCGCGAGGTCACGTGACTCACGCGGGCGGCGTCGAACGTGACTGTCCCCGTGAGGTAGATGGTGTCAGCCGGCAACGCACCGACGGTGCCGACGACCACGCCAGCCGCGGCCAACTGCGCCGAGTCAAGCTGCACGACATCGGGCACGGCCGTCGCCGGCTTCTCGGCGGCGATGTCCGGTGTGCCGCATGCCATCGCGGCCAGCGTCACCGCGGTCAGGGTCAACAGATCGTATGTTCGCATCTCAGGTGCCCGGGTTTAGAAGGGTGGGGAGCGCGCCCGGCTCGGCGGCCAGCGCGGCCGAAAGGTCGAACCACGCCGAGGCCGCGTCGCGCAACACCTCGAGGTACTCGAGTTGCGCCGCCACCGCGGTACCACGGAGTACCAACACATCGGTGACGCTGACTTCGCCTTCCGTGAGCGCGCGTTCCGTGAGTGTCACATTCTCCGTCGCCGCACGCAGTACCTCCGTGACGAACCGCCGCTCGGAGATCACGGCCCGGCGGAAGCGCTCGCCGGCCGCCAGAACATCGGCCGCCACGGTGCGTTCGGCGCCGATCAGTTCGGCAGCCGCCAACGCGCGTTCAGCGTCGGCGAGTCCGAGGCGTGCCTGCTCGCGTCGGAAGAGCGGGACGGCAAGGCCCACCTGCACGCCCTGCAAGCGATCCGTGCCCGCTTCGCGGCCGCCAAACGTGGACGCCACGACCGACGGGAACCGCGCCAGCTTCGCGGCCGTGACCGCGCGCCGCATCCCCAGCTCGCGCGCCGCCGCGGCCCGCAGGTCGGGACGCCGGCTGAGTGCACGCGTCACCAGCGCGGCATCAGAGGTCCACGTAAGACGCGGGATGGTGGGCAGCGCCGTGGTGCGCGGGGTAGTGTTGACCGGCAGGCCGAGCAGCCGGCCGAGCTCGGCGCGGGCGGCGGCCACCTCGGCGCTCGCCCGTTCGGCCGCACTGCGTGCCCGCGCCGCGTCCAGTGCTGCCGCGTTGCGTTCGAGTCGGTTGATCTCGCCGGCATCGAGCTGCCGCCGCGCAAAATCGGACAGGCGCTCGGCGAAGCCCGCCGCCGAGTCGGTCAGGGCCGCGCGGCGTTCGGCGATGGCGACCTCGAGGTACGCCCGCCGCGCGTCAAGGGCGACGAGCCGTCGTTCGTCCTCGATGCGCGCGCGCGCTGCCTCAATGAGCGCGTTCGCGGCCCGACCACGCCAGACCCACTGCCCAGAGAAGTCGAACGACTGCGAAAGCTCCCACGCGCGATCTTGCGTCGTGCCCGGTGGCGTCGTGCGCTGCGTGCGCCCGAAGGAGAGGGTGGGATTGTCCGCGATGGGCCATCGGGACTCCGCCCGCAGCCCCTGCGGTGCGCGCACCGCGCCCTCGGCCGCGAGCATCCTCGGGCTCACGGCCACGGCGCGCGCCGCGGCCTGATCGAGGGTCAGCGTGACGGTGTCCTGCGTGAGCAGGAACGCCGCGACGCCCATGAATGACAGTATCATGTACGTGGTCTCCGACGCGCCCACCGGGGCGCGTCCTGATGCATGTCGAGTGGTGTCTGGTACGACCGGCAAGTCCGAGCGACTGCGGTCGAGGCCGTCAGCGAAGGCGACGGCGGGCAGGCGCGCGTGGCGCCCGCGAGGGCTTACGCCCTTGGGGGGCGCAGGGCGTGGCGGGGGTCGGCGTCGGTGTACGACGCGACGAACGACGGAATCGCGTCGGCGTGCGCCAGCGGCGCCGCGGCCCAGCGTGTGAAGGCCACCGGACCGACCGCGTGACCGTGGGTGCAGTGGTCGGCCAGTGTCCCATGGCGATGGCTGCCTTCGTGCTGACGGTCGCCATCGGCCGGGCTCTTCTCCTCGCGACCAGCTTCCGGCGCGATGCCAACGTCGTGCTGCGCCCCTGATGCGCGGACGGTCTCCTGATGCAGACGACCGTCGCTACTGAGCGCAAGCGCCGACTCGGCCGACGAAAATATCGTCGCGCCGAGTACGACCAGGGCGAAGAGACGGCGTCGCAAGGTGCTAGAACTCAGAACGTGGCATGGGTGCAGAATAGCGCAGGTACCGCCCGACCGGTACTCCGTGCCGAACACTCGGTGCAGAACATCGGTGACGGCGCGCTTGGCGTCGATGGAACTGACGACTCCGCGTCCACCGGAGTTCTCTGATGATATTGTGGCCAGATGACCTCCTTGTCGGAACGGACTCTCCCTGTCACGCGTTGATTGAGCTGCCCGGTCGACGTCGGGTCAACGGCGGAGCCTGTTCAGGTTCCTCGAAGCACACTTCGAGGCGATGCGCCTGGCAGCGGGCCACAACCTCTCCTTACGGAGCGCGATCAACGGTGACGGTCTCTTGACTGACCGCATCCGCACCGCGCTGTACGGCCTCGCTTGAACTGGTGATCTTGCCATATTATAGGGGGGTATACTATATTTCCAGACGAGTGCAACTGAAGGGAGGCCCGCATGGCGCACACGATCCGCGAGAAAACGAAGCTGCTGAATCGGGTACGCCGCATTCGCGGCCAGATGGAAGCCGTTGAGCGGGCGCTCGAAGCGGAGAAAGGGTGCGGCGATGTGCTGCAGTTGATCGCCGGCGTGCGTGGCGCCATCAACGGCTTGATGGCCGAACTCGTGGAAGGTCACATCCTGGAGCACGTCGCTGATCGTGACTTGACTCAGGAGCAACGCAACGAGGGTGCGGCCGAACTGATCGACGTCGTGCGCGCCTATCTCAAGTAAGATCGGAGATTGCCCCCCATGGCCGTCCAGGATGCTGCTTCTCGCCGAACGCTGGCGGATGATGCGGAAATGCGAACTATCGCTCCCCATGCCTCGCATCCGCACGAGCACGATCACGATCATCACCATGAAGATGACGATCATGCGAACGATCACGATCACCCTCTCGAATGGACCGAGGCGTTGCGGATCGCGATTGTCGCAGTCGCGGCTGCCGCTGTGTGGTTCCGCATGTGGGAGCCGTTCGCGGCGATCAGCGTCATTGGCGTCGCCGGGCTCCTGATTGGCGGCTGGCCGATTCTCACGGAAGCCGTCGAGAACATCGTCGCGCGCCGCATGACGATGGAGCTGTCGATGACCATCGCGATCGCCGCGGCCGCCGCCATCAGCGAGTTCTTCACCGCGCTGGTCATCACCTTGTTCGTGCTCGTTGCGGAGGTACTGGAAGGCCTGACCGTTGGCCGAGGCCGCAAGGCGATCCGCGACCTGCTCGAGTTCCTGCCGCGCGAGGTCTCCGTCCGCCGTGCTGGCTCGATCCGTTCCGTCTCCGCCGACGAGCTCTCGGTCGGTGAGGCGATCCTCGTCGCGCCCGGCGGTCGAATTCCTGTGGACGGGGCCGTGCTCTCTGGCCACTCATTCGTCGACGAATCCCGCATCACGGGCGAATCCATGCCGGTTGAGAAGACGGCCGGCAGGCGCGTCTTCGCCGGCTCGATCAACCAGTCCGGCGCGCTGGAGGTGGCCGCCGAGCGGATCGGCCGTGACACGAGCTATGGCAAGATCATCGAGGCGGTCGAGCGGGCCGAGAAATCCCGCGCGCCGGTCCAGCGCCTCGCCGACCGCCTGGCCGGATACCTTGTCTATTTTGCGCTGGGCGCCGCCGTCCTGACGTTCCTGATTACCCGCGACATCTATGCGACAATCTCCGTGATCATCGTCGCCGGTGCCTGCGGTATCGCGGCCGGCACGCCGCTCGCTATCCTTGGCGGCATCGGCCGTTCCGCGCGCCTTGGCGCGATCGTCAAGGGTGGTGTGCACCTGGAGACATTGGGCCATGTCGACACGGTCGTCCTCGACAAGACCGGCACGCTGACCTTCGGAGAACCCGAGGTGCAGCAGATCATACCCGTTGCTGGCACGACCGGCGATGAACTGCTCGATGCTGCCGCGACCGCCGAGGTGCGCTCCGAGCATCCGCTCGGCAAGACCATCGTCGCCTACGCCCGGAAGCAGGGCCGCAACGTGATCGAGCCGTCGAGCTTTGCCTACACACCGGGCCGCGGGATCACCGCAAAGAGCGCCGATGCCATCATCCTGGTCGGCAACCAGGCCTGGATGGCGGAGAATGGAGTCGGCGTGCCGGACGCTTCTGGTCAGGACGTCTCGTCAGGCCCCGACGTGTTGGTCGCCCGTGACGGTCGCCTGTTGGGCGCTATCGCGGTCGCCGACACCGTCCGACCTGAGGCCAAGCGGGCGATCGACGAGTTGCACCGCATGGGCATCCGGACCGTCCTGCTCACGGGCGATGCGCAACGTGTGGCGACCGCTGTCGGCATGGCCCTTGGCATCAACGAAATCGAGGCGGAGCTGCTCCCCGAGGACAAGCTGGCGCGTGTCCAGGCCCTCGTTGCACAGAAGCGCATCGTCGCCATGGTGGGTGACGGCGTGAACGACGCCCCCGCGCTCGCTGAAGCCAACGTCGGAGTCGCCATGGGGTCGGGCACCGACGTGGCGCAGGAGAGTGCGGACGTGGTCCTGCTCGGCAACGATCTCGAGCGCTTCGTAGAAACGCTCGCCGTTGCACGGAGGACACGAGGCATCATCTGGCAGAACTTCGCCGGCACGATCGGCGTCGACATGCTCGGCATCTTGCTCGCCGCCTTCGGCTTCCTCAATCCGCTGCTCGCTGCCGGCATTCACGTCGTGTCGGAACTGGTGTTCATCCTCAATTCGGCCCGCCTTCTGCCAACGCCGAATCGGACGATTGTAGCCGCGCCGAACTTCAAGCCCGAACCGGCGTATGATTGAGCCGTGGCCATCGAGTCGCGCGGCATGGACATGTGCAGATTCGACCGCAAAGCCGGCCTGTGTGTCGGGTGCTCCGCACTACGAACGAAATGCGCCACTGACCGAACCTCGCCGACCTCAAATACCGCCAGATCCTGGCTGAATGTCGCCGACCTCAGGACAAGCTGGCCATGCGGAAGACGCTCCACATCACCGCGTCGGTGAACGGCCAGCACCTCGCGCTTTTCAACCGGAGCTGCCGCGCGTGCGATGACGGCGGTGCAGATTGACCTCAAATATCTTCGATGTGCTGAGGCTCTTGCTGTGATATGCCGAAGCGGAGAGGCTAGGTCGCGGCAGATCGCCCTGCCGTCACAGGCGCCGGCTTTCGCGCCGACCCGCGAATGCTCGGTCGAATCCAGGGCATCGCCTTGCGTATGCTCTCTCGCCTGATTCGGTCCACGTGGAATCCCGCCGCCCACATGGCATGCTCGGTGTCTCTCGTCAGGTGACAGTTCCCGGCGCAGTAGCGCCAAGCGGGTTCCAGACGACGCTGCCACGCGAAACGGGAGGAGAGCCGATCGGCGGCGACGTGCTCGAGGAAATAGAGCCGGCCGCCTGGTCGAAGCACCCGGAAGATCTCCGCCAGCGCCGTGTGCTCCGATGGCACGGAGCAGAGCACAAGCGCAGAGACCACCGCATCGAGCGAGGCGTCGGGCACTGGCAACCGGTCAAGCGTCGCGTCAGTCACTTCGAACGCAGGCAGCACCAGGCGACGGCACTTCGCTTCCAACCGCCGCCGCATGTGACGATCGGGTTCGGCGAGGATGAGCCGGGAGATCGCCAGGGGATAGTGCGTGAGCATCGCACCTGTCCCTGCGCCGACCTCGAGCACGTCTCCCGTGAGCTCGCGCACCAGTTCGGCGCGCCATTCGAAGAGGCAGGCCGACTCGGTTGGGCGCATCCAGTGGTCGTAGATCGACGCGACGAACCAGGACATCGTGAATCCCCTGGTCTACCGCTGCATGGTGTCGAGCATCTCTGCTGGCATCGGCGTCGCGACGAGCACAGCGGTCACGATCAGCACGAGGAGCGCCGCGATGAGCTCAACCGTCGCCGAACGACGCAGGCGGGCCGTCGCTGTTTCCGTGCCGAGTACGGGCAGGACGTATCGCCAGTTGAAGAACCCGGTCGCCGCCGCGACGGAGAGCAGTCCCAGCTTCACGAGCAGAACCTGCCCATAGCGCGCCTGCCAGAGCGCACTGAGGGATCCGAGATTGCGCCAAGCGGCGAGCAGGCCGGTGCCAGCGACGAGACCGGCGCATACGAGCGCGACGGGACTGAACGCGCGCACCAGGTCGGCCACGCGCACGTGGCGATCGGCGTCGGTGGTCCGTAGGCTGACCGGGATGGCGATCAACGCCACTGCGGCGAGACTCCCGATCCACCCGCCCGCACCCAGCACGTGCAGCGCATGAATCGTCATGGCGAAGCCCGAAGCAGCGGCGGCGTGTCCGCTCATCGCGAAACTGACGGTGACGCCGAGCGCGGAGGCTACCACGATGCGCCACCCGTCGGCTCTTCCACGACGCACACGTCGGAGGCCCCAGAACCCGACGAGCGTCGCGCCAAGCGCCAACCACCAGCCGCGCGCCCACGTTGACTGCGACAGGAGCGCGCGTAGTGTGGCGCCGGAGGGGGTTTCGCCCACGCCGAAGAACGCCACGTGCTGCGCGTACAACCGGGCAATCGTCGTCAGCAAGAGAATGCCGAGCGCCGCCATCGCCCAACGAACGGACGGGTGCTGCGTGCCTGGGACCGCCACTCCCGACGGCGCTTTCGTGCCTCGGGCCGCGCGCGGCGCGATCACGAAATGCAAGGCGAGCACGCCGAGGAGCACTACAAGCGCCGTCGACTGCGCGGCTCGAATGGCGACGAAGGCGGGCGATTCCACGCTGAATCCCGGTTCATCGACCATTTGGGCCGCCAGCTTCGGCACGAGCAGCCCGACGGGGAGCGCGAAGGCCGCACCGGCGAGCAGCAGTGGCGGGCGAACGGGGGGCGCTGCGCCGCTCGTCGCCGCCGCGACGATGTCGAAGCCGAACTCTCCGCGCGCTGGATGGCCGTCGCTGCCGGCGGCCTGCCACTTGACGACGTAGTGCCCCGGCGGGAGTGCGTCCCGAATGGGCACCAGGAGGGTCTTGGCATCGCCGGCGGCGGCGGCCACAGAACCAAGTGAGACGGCCTTGTTGGCGGCGTCGAGGAGCGTGATGCGACTGAGCGCGATCGTGAGCGCCTCGTTGAAGGTGAGCGAGAGCGTGCTCGGTGCGCCTACACGACTGCCAGCAGCCGGCAGGCTCCGCACGAGGTGTGCGTGCGCCGCTGCGGTCCGCAGGGGCGCCGCCAAGAGTGCGACGAGCAGCAGCGAGCGGCTGAAACGGATAGAAGTGATCATTGCGTAGCTCCGGGGGGGCACGATGCATCAGGAGATTTTATGCCTCGTAAAATATCATAGCGCGTCGGAAAAGCCAACTGCGAGGACATGGGAACGGGAACACCGCCGTGACTGAGATGTTCCTCAGGTCGGATCGGTGGGGCGACGAGCGCGCCCAGCAGTCTGCACGTGGCGAACGACCCACCGGGCGCCGTGGCGCTCGAGCACCGCCGTCCCGCGGCCGATGGAATCGACGGCGCGACCGTTCACCTCGGCTTTCAGCGTGTACCGAAAGAGCACCCACGCGGTCGCGCCGTCAACATGCACCTCAATGTCTGCGGGACGGTACTGCAAGTTCTTCATCTCGCGCAGTTCCGGCGCGAGGTGATGATCTCGGTAGTCGGACCATCCGCGATTCACGCCCGCCCCTTCGAAGATGGTGAGGCTGTCACCGGCATAGAGCGAATCCAACGCGGCGAGGTCGTTGCGTTCCGCGGCCGTGAAGACAGCCGTCAGCGTTGCGGCAACGCGCGCGGTCTCTCCTCGATCGGCGTCGCGACCGGTTTGGGCGGCGACGGCGGTCGAGCCAAGGCAGAGGGCGGTCGCGAGGAGGGCGACTCGGCGGAGCGGGATCATATGCGGGGGCCTCAGGTAGAAGGTGACGAGCGCCGCGCGCTCGTGTGGGGGCACTGGCCTGGCGCGTGACTCGCCGTGAGTCCGGGACAAATGAGGTGCGCAATCGCCCAGGACCCTCGGTGCTCGCAGTGGGCGGCGGGGTCGCCGGGCGCCGCCAAGGGATGCAGCACCATCAGACCGGACGCCCATGCCAACAGCAGGGCAGTCGCGGCCGCGCCGATGGCCGATCGCGACACATGCGTGCCGACGGAGACGTCTTCGCCCGCCAAGCGCCGGATTCGGCGCGCCATCAGGTCGGTTCGCTGAAAGCCGACCGCGGGCTCCGGGGCGTCCAGGTTCGCGCCGGCCAGGCGCAGAATCGCGCTGGCCAACGGCAGCGCGTGCGCGCGTGCGGCGGCATCGTCTGCGGCAATCTCCGTTTCGTCAACGAGATCGTCGACGAGCCGGCGGATCGCGGGAAGCCAGAACAGGATGCCGGCCAGCGAGCGGAGTGCAAAGAGGCGTAGCGGATCGCGTCGACGCACGTGTTCGGCCTCGTGGGCGAGAACCGCGGTCAGCTCGTCGTCAGAGAGGCGCTGCGCCAGGTCGCTCGCCACGTACACCCGGGGGCGCCACCAGCCGGTCGTGAACGCCGGGTTCGGCAGCCCATCTACGGCATGAACGCGCCTGGCATCGAGGCCAGCGCGCGACGCGGCCTCGCGCACGCTCCTTGCGAGCGGCGATTGGTCCACGGGCACGGCGCGCATCACGTGCGCATGATGCCTCACCGCGCGGGTACGGTCGAAGACCGTGTACGCGATTCCGGCGTAGAGGAGCGCGTGGAAGGCGGTGTGGACGGGTGCGAGCAGGTGATGCAGCGCCACGAGGCAGAAGATGCCGAGGTGCTGCTGCGACGCGGACAGCCACGGCACGACCCGGATCAGGTGGTGGCCGACGACCGGACTGATGCTCAGCAACAGCAGTGCAGCGAGCGCGAGCAACACCCGCCGCCGATGTCGTTGTTCGCGACGAACGAGAGGCGGCAAGATTGCTGGCACGGCGGCGGCCACGCGGCTCAGCCCCCGTCGCGCTCGCGCAGCTTGCGTCGCACCAGGCGTGCGAGGTCCTCGAGCTGCGCGGGATCCTGCTCAGCGAGCACATCCACCAGCGACGCAGCGACGGCATCGGGCCCAAGCGAGAGAATGCCCTTCACGACACGACGCGACGCATGCGCCATGAACGCCGATTCATCGAGCCGCGCCGTGTAGTGGTATCGGTCGTCGGAGCGCGTGCGGTCGAGGATGCGTTTAGCCACCAGTCGATTCAACACGGTGATGGAGGTCAAGGGCGAGACGGCGTGCGACCGCACCAGCCGCTCGTGAATCTCACGCGCCGTGGCCGGGCGTCCGAGCGCCCACACCGTGCGCAGCAGGCGGGCTTCGAGGTCGCCAAGCACCTTCGCCAGCCCATCGGCGGACAGCCGAACCGTGTCCTGCAACTTGGGCTCCGGACGCGTCCGGCTTCCATGTCTCGACGACGCCATCCCGTCCTCCGATTCGGTGTGCGAGTAGCTCTGGTTGCCGCTCAACGGAAAGATACGTGGTGTTTTATCGCTCGTAAAGCGAGCGGGCCGCGCGAGTCATGGGGAGGTGTGCGGGGTTGCTACCCGCCGATGCCGTCCCGGCGCAACTCGTCTGCGGTCGCTTCGACGGCCGCGGTGCCAGGCGGATTCTCGTACCACCCCGAATTGCCACCGCGCGGCAGACGGTCACGGATCTTCAGGATCGTGAACATGCCGCCCATGTCGATGTAGCCGTGCGGACCGGCACCGCCCAGCATCGAGATGGAGCCGTCGGGAATGGACATCCCCATCTCGGCCATTTCACCCATGCCGGTCGCACCCATGGTCATGTAGCTCGGCACCAAGGGGGACGACAGCTGATCGATGGCACCGGAATCGGCCCCCACCACGTTGGTACCGCTGTGCCCCATCTGGTTCATGACGTGATGCGTCATGTGGCAGTGCATGGCCCAATCACCCGGGTTGCTGGCGACGAACTCGACCGTGCGCGTCGATCCAACGGGCACCAGCACCGTGGTCTCCGGCCATTGACCGGCCGTCGCGATGTCCCCGCCGTCAGTGGCCACGACGCGCCAGGAGAGGCCGTGCACGTGGATGGGGTGGTGACTCATCGCGCTCAGGTTGCCCAGTCGAATGCGCACCCGCTCCCCGAGTTGTATCTGCAGCGGTTCGGTCGCGGGAAAGGCCTTGCCATTGAAGGTGAGGATGTTGAAATCGGACATCTCGTTGGGGTCGGGCCGTGACGCACCGATGGGGACCTTCCACTCGCCCGAGAGCAGCACGAAATCGCGATCCGGGCGGCTCGCGGGATTGCGCGGATGAATGACGAACATCCCCGTCAGGCCGAGCCCCTGCTGCACCATTTCGTCATAGTGCGCATGGTACATCAGGGTACCGTGCTGCCGCAGGGTGAACTCGTACTTGAACGTCGCGTCCACGGGAATCGGCGCGTGACTGAGTCCAGCGACGCCATCCATTCCCGACGGCAGGATCACGCCGTGCCAGTGGACACTTGTCGGCTCCGGGAGCTTGTTGGTGACGTAGATGCGAACGCGATCACCTTCGACTGCTTCGATGGTCGGACCAGGGGTCCGCCCGTTGTACCCCCAGCACGTCGCGCGCAGTCCAGGCGCAAACTCGTGACTAAGCGGTTCGGCCGTGAGATGGAAGACTTTCACGCCGTTCACGAGCCGAAACGGGAGCGTCGCCCCGTTGGGTGTGACCACGGGCGTGTAGTCGACGCCTGGACGACCCGGCGGCATCGACCGCGCGCGAGCTGCCGGCGGTGCTGGCGTCTCCACCACGATCGCCGCTGCCTGAGCGCTCGTGGGAAGCGCGCCCATGACGAGTGCTCCGCCCGCGAGGGCCGCGGCGCCCTGGCGCATCAAGTCTCGCCGGGACAGGGTGGTGCCCTCCGGCGAGGGGTCGATGGTGGTCATCGGCTGTTCCTCCTCCATCAGTGAGTCCCCGCTGGTGGCAGCGCGCTCCCCACGGCACGCTCGAGCCCCGAACGGGCGAGCCAGTAGTCGCGCAGAGCATCGAGATACCGGCGGCCTGCGTCGAGTTCGGCCTGTTTCGCTTGCAGCAGTGCGAAAATCGAGGCATCCATGGCGTTCACGTGACGCTGCACTTCGTCGAGCACGCGCTGGCGGAGGGGCAGCACCACGGTGCGCAGGTGATGCGCTCGCTGCGCAGCGCTTCGCACCTGGCCAAGATGCGTACGGACCTGCGCGTGCACATCCACGACCAGCGCGTCGTGCCACGCGATGCGCTGCGCGAGCTGGGCGCGGGCCCGGGCGAGGGCGGCACCGCCCCGGTCGAACACCGGGAGAGGGATACCCCCGGATGGGCCGGCGAAACGTCCGTCCGGCTCACGTTCCAGGAAGACGCCAATCGTCCCGTCCCTCAGCAAGCGAAACCGTTCGTCGAGACCCAGGGCGATGGCGGCGGCGCGGGCGCTCTCGCGCGCGGCCGCGACATCGAGACGGAGGGCAACGGCGAGCGAGTCGAGTGCGCCCACGGGCCACTTGTCTGTGCCGGGACCGCGCAGCCGTTCGGGAATCGTCCAAGTGGTGTCACCAACCCCGGCGGCCATCAGCCGCCCTAACTCGGCACGCGAACCGACGAGTGCGCCTTCGGCCCCGGCGACGTCGGCGACGCTCTGCTCGGCCATCGCCTGTTCGCTCAAGAGCACGACCGCAGGCACGTTACCCGCCTCGCGAAGCGCCTTGGCCGCACCGGCCGACGCCGCCGTCGCGGCGGCAAACGTCGTGCGAAGTTCCAGCACCTGTTGCGCGTACTGGACGTCGAGATACGCGCGCTGAACATCGGTCATGACGCCGAGCACCACGTCGGCCACGTGCGCTTCGGTGCTCGCCAGCTCGGCGCTCGCCAGTCGGCGACGAAGAGGCATCTGGATTGCACGGACGAATGCGAAGCCGACGCCGACATTCGAGACGGAAATGCCGGTGCGTGGAGCGCCGTACAACAGGTCGAGCACGGGGTTCGGGAGCGTCGCCGCCTGCCACAGTTCGGCCTGGGAGATGCCGACTTCGGCGAGCGAAGCCCGCACGCGCGGGCTACGCACGAGCGCCAGCCGTATGGCGGCGTCCATTTCGAGCGGACCAGCCGGGATCGCCGCTGCGGGAGCGACCGTCGAATCGATGGCACCCCACGCCGGACGAACGTCGGTGCGATCGCTCACCCGCATGGCGACACCAGCCGATCCACGGTGAACGGCTGGCGGCACGCAGGCGGTGCTGGTGAGGATGGCCGCGATCATGAGACGACGTCGCGGTGCCGTCGGGGGGAGCGACATAAAAGGGGGGGGGGCCGAGGTGGCGTCGATTTTATGGTCTATAAAAACCGCGTGATGCGAGCAATCAAATTGGTCAGCCGATCACTGTCAATGGACCACCCTGGCTTCGGACGCTTACTCCGGGAAAGCGGTGTACTTTGTTGTACGTAGCGCCACCGCTCCCTCGCGCACCCAACCGCCCATGGACATGCTCGCCACCCTGCTGGACCGTTGGCACGACGATCCATCCAGTTCTTACCATCGGTGGTTCCTCTGGGAGGAACGACTCAAGAACTTCCGCAGCATCCGTCGCGGCCTCGGGGTCGTGGTCGAAGAGATCCGTGCGGACGCGTTCGGTCGACAGTACCGTGGCTCGTCCCTCGAGACCGTCGTGAAGTCCATCGCCGAGCAGCGGCCGCTTTTCCGGGGTGCGGATCACGCGTTTCTTTGGAAGCCGAAGCTGCGGATTCCGGATATTTACGAGAACCGCGAAAACCAGCTCGCCTTCGCCACGTTCCTCGATCAGTGCAGCTGCGGTGACTCCGAGACGGAGCTCCTCGAGGCCATCCACCGCCTGGACAAGCGTGGCATCAAGGGCCTCGGGCCGGCCACCGCCAACCTGCTCTATTTCCTGCATCCCACCATTGCGCCGCCAAGCAATACCGCGATCGCCAAGGGGTTTGCACTCGTAACGGGCGTCAAAGTGCCACTCGGCAAGTGGTCCGCCTACTTGGCCATGCGGCAGGGCATGCTCGACCTGACGACGAGGTACCGCCGAGTGCTGTCCAATGACCTGGGCGCCGTCGCGAGCTTCCTGTTCGATGTCGGGAGCGGGCGATATCCAGCGCCGCCAGCCGAGGGGGACGCGACAGCTGACGCGCAGCGAGCCTGGCGAGGCGCGCTTGAGCAGGCCGTGCAAGCGTCGGCATTGGCGGCACTCCCGCCGGAAGCCACGGACGATCTGTCGCACACCCAGGTGCAGGGGTGGTTGCGCGATCTCGGCGTGGCCCTTGGATTTGACGTCTGGATCGCGAGCAATGATCAGGGACGTGCGATGGGAGATGGCCGACTCGGCGATGGCTGTCTTGAGGAGCTGCCTGACGCTCTCCAGCGTGGCCCGGGCGCTGACGCCATCCGGCTTATCGATGTCCTGTGGCTCGACGCGACAAGCCATCAGGTGCGCGCGGCGTTTGAAGTGGAGCACACCACGTCGATCTATAGCGGCATCGTTCGGCTCCTCGACCTGGCGCTTGGCGCCGGAGCCGGTAGCGCCCACGGTCTGTATCTGGTTGCTCCGGATGCCCGTGAAGCCGACGTGCGCGCTCAGCTCGCTCGTCCGGCGTTTCAACGCATCGGAGAGCTTGCCGTCCGGTTCATTCCCTATGGGGCCTTGGCCGAGCACCGGGAGAGCATGGCGCGATTTGGCAGCGGATCGAAAGCGATCGAGGCCATCGCCAGATCGCTGTAGATCCCTGCGCTCGCCAGAAACTCAGCCGGCGCCATCGCCGTCACGCCCACCGCGACCTCGACCAGCGCCGACGAACCCCAGCAGACGTGCCTACGGGGCTGCGCGCGTTGCGCTCGCCGGGACTCGCGTTGCCTGCTGGTAGTCCACGTAGGCGGCGGGCCCCTGATCGGCATGGCGGCGCATCGCGACGGAGCGAATCTGCACCTCGAATACCGCTCCCTCCGGCCCACGCACACTCGTGTGCAGACCCCGATGGCCGTTGGACTTTGGCTGGACGACGTAGTCCTTGAACCGACCGACGATCGGAGCAGCAAGGTCCTGCACGACGCCGCGCGCATGGTAGCAGTCTGTCTCGGTCGGTACGACGATGCGCAGCGCAAGGAGGTCGTGGACCTGCTCGAATGCCAGGATCTTGGAATGCATCTTCTTCCAGACGCCCGCCGCGTCCTCGAGCCTGAGACGCAGCTCGGCGTGGCCCAGTCTCTCCGCTTCGATCGCATGCCGGTCCAGCACGACCTGCGCTAACGACCGAGCCTCTGCGTCATCGCGGTGGGTGCCCTGGAGCCGCTCAAGCTCGGCCTGGAGC
>JAJZRK010000227.1 GCA_021802745.1 bacterium | reverse complement strand
CGGGCCGCGCCAGATGGCGGGCTGGTCGCGCTCAATGAGGAAGCCGAGCGAAATGACCTTCACGCCGTGCGCGTCGAGCGGGATGATCTGCTCGTTCTCCACCATCGGCGGCGCGTTGACGCCGAGCATCATGGGGAGGTTTGGGCCGTAGATGTCGGAGTCGAGGATGCCGACGCGCTTTCCCTGCTGGGCGAGCGCGATCGCGAGGTTGACGGTCACGGTGGACTTGCCCACCCCGCCCTTGCCCGACGAGACGGCGATGATGCGGCCGAGGTGCGGAAAGGTGACCGGCTGCGGCGCCGGCGGTGTGGCCGGTGCGCCCGGCTGGCTCATGACGGGGAGGGACTTGGGCGCCCGGGCAGCGGGGGCGTTCTCCGTGACCGTCACTTGCACCGCATCGCGCACGTCCACGCGCACGTCGGTGACCCCGGCAACTTTTTCGACGGCCTGGCGCACGGTGCGCGCGAGCGTGGCGTCATCGGCGGCGGCGAGGCGCAGCTCGAGGCGGACTTTCCCATCGAGTGTGACGCCGATGTTGGCGACCTGCTCGCTCGACACGAGGTCTTCGCCGGTGCGCGGATTGACGATCTGCTGCAGCGCGGCGGAGACACGCGCGGTGAGGTTGTCGGCCATGGGCGTGCGGTGTTCAGGGAAGCTGGGGGCGGACTTGAAGGATACGGGGTGGGGGAGGGCAGACGGTAGACGGTAGAGGGTAGACGGTAGAGCGCCGATGGTGGATGGCGATCATGAACAACAAGGGGGAGCCTCGCGGCCCCCCCTTTACTCGTCCCTCCACCCATCCCTCCTCACCAACCCCCTGCACCCCTCCCCCTCCCCGTCCCTCTTCTAGTATGTCTTGAAGTTGTTCATCCACGTGTTCTTGTACACGCGCATCGAACCAAGACCGGCGACCGCTTGCGACACCGTGCACGAGTTGTACAGGAAAGCCTTCGTGCCGTTCAGGTCGTTGATGTCCGACGGGAGCGGCGTGACGCCAAGCTGGGTGTTGAGGCCGGCCACGGTGGCACCCGACACGCGGTTGGAGCCGTTGGTGCGAATGCGACCTCCCACGAGCAGGATGCCGTCCCAGCCGGCCGTGTTGCCGTTGAGGCGAATGTCGTCCTGCACGATGAGGAGGCCACGGCCGAAATAATCGAGCAGAAACTCGTTCCCCGAGTTTGGCGGGCCATTGGCCACGAAGATCACGGGAAACGACGTCGGATTTGCCGCGAACCAGGCGTTGCTCGGGAAGCCGTTCCCCTGGTAGTCGGACGTGAACGTCGGCGTGATCGCCGTGCCGTTATAGATGTTCGGCCAGTCGATCGGCGAAGAGGCGGCCGCCGCCGCGGGCGTCGCACCGATATACTGGATCAACGGATCCCCTTCGAGCGGCACCTGCGAGCCGGTGTAGCCTGCCGCGCCGCCGGCCGCGGTTGTCGGTACCGCCACCGCCGGGAGCGTCGTGCCAGTGCCGCCGTCGGCCACCGCGCACTGGTCCACACCGCTGATCGCGCCGGCAGCGCCCGCTTTGGCGGTGCCGTTGTAGCCCGTCAACGCGCTCTGCACCGTCATGCTGCCATTCAGCCACGTGGCGAGCGTCGTGACGGTGTACTCGGTGGACGGGGCGCCCGCGACACTGGCGGTCGTCACGACGGCGTGCGAGCGCAAATAGTACAGCGCGGGGATCGTCGTGCCACTGGACGGCCGCAGGCGGGTGGTCATGACGTCGTAGTAGCCGCCGGAGAACGTCACGCGGGTCGAGTCGGAGGCGCCGGGCTGCCCGGTGAGGCCCAGCGCGGCGCGATCCGACGCCAGCCGCTCCAGGCCAGACTCGGCGTAGGTCTGCGCCAGCACGGCCGACTTGTCCACGTCGTCCAGCGCGCGTTCGCCGCGCGCCAGCGCCACACCACCCGCGAAGCTCGCCCCGAGGACGAGCAGCACGACAATGACCATGGGCAGCGCCATGCCGCGCCGCCGTCCACCACGCATCGGATTGGGGTGCCCGATCATGTTAGTCCACCCTGTTGCGGAAGAAGATCGCCGTCTTGATGCTCACCGACTCCGGGCTCGACTGTCCACCCGCCCGGGCCGCACTCTGCGCGTCCAGCATGACTTCGAGACCGCGGATGTTCGTCAGCGTCGGGACCGTGGTCTGGGCCGTGTCGCTGTACAACCTGTAGAACCGGAACTTCGCCGACGTGTCGAACGGGGCCAGGATCTCCTCGGCGCTGCCGCTGCCGATGCGACGATACAGCCCGCGCTTGCCCGGCACGATGGCGGACCCGCGAAAGAGGTACGTCACCGTCTGATACAGGAAGACGGGCGCGCCGGCCGTGGCCGTCAGCGTCGGGGAGAGCGAGACGTACGAGCCGTTGGTTGGCGCCGTGATGTTGACCGGCGCCGCGGTGCAATTGGTCGCCGTGCCGGTGGTCGGCGCGCTGCTGGCCGACGTGTACGTGTACGTCCCGGTGGAGGTGGTGTCCTTGGCGGCATACCCCTCGTAGGTGCCCATGGCGCGCATCGCCGAGTCCACCGGCAGGAGCATGATCGTGCTGTTCGAGCAGAAGATGCCCCAGGCGATTGGCATGCGAACCCGTATGGAGTCGTTGGAGGCCGCCACGATTCCGCCGCTGGCTTCCACCATCGAGAGTTCGGTCTGCATGATGTTGCGCGCGGCGCGCGTCACCGAGCGTGCATCCTTCTGGTTGGCAAGGCGCGCGTAGAAGCGCGTCTGGCTCATCAGCAGCCGTCCGGCCGCCGCGCCAATGATCGCGGCAAGCACGAGCGTGATGATCAGCTCAACCAGGGAGAAGCCGCGGCGGGCGCGGCGGCGCGCACGATCGGCGCTCATGTGAGTGGATTCCCGGTGTAGCGCTTGATCCGCGTCAGCGTCACCGTGTCGGGCTTGATGGTGGAGGACGAAGGCGTGAGCACGAGCCGAACGGTATACGTGCTTCCGCTGAGCGAAACGGTAATGGTCCGTGTATTGGGAAACGACCCGGCCGTCGTGGTGAAGGTGCCGGCGCGCGCGGGCAGCGAGTCCACCGGCACCGACATCAGACGGTTGATGTACTCCGTGAGCGCCGCCGAGCGGGCGGCGCCGGCGCTGATCGTCTTCATGCGCGTCGCGTAGCGGAGCGTGACCGCGGCGTACGACGTGGCGACCGCGGCAAAGATGATCATCGCCAGCATGATCTCGGCGAGCCCTGCACCGCGACGGACACGGACGCGGCCCTTCGGGCGCGGCGTCATGATTTCGTCACCAGTCCGGCACGCGTCACCGAGATCGTGCGCGTGAAGGTTCCGTTGCTGACCGTCACCGTGACCGCCGCCGTGGCCAACCCGGCCGGGAAGATCGTGATGCCGGCCGTCGGCGAGAACGTCACCGCCGTGGTCGAGAAACTCTGCCCCTGCCCCAGGTAACGGGACTTGAGCACGGTGCTCGTCGCGCGATCGGTGATATCGAGCGTCTGCGCCGAGGTGTTGTACGTGACCGTCACCGGCTTGCGCTCCCGATTGGCCAGCGCGAAGGCCAGTTCGAAGTCGGTAGCGACGGCCGCCTGCAACCGCCGGATGCGCTCCTCGGCCACGATGCGGCTGATGCGGGGCATGACCGACGCGGCGATGATGCCGATCATGACCATCACGATCAGCATCTCGATGGCCGTGAAGCCACCGCGGGCGACGCGATGACGCATGGTCAATTGGTTCATCCGTGGCCTCCGCTTCCCGGGGCGAAACGGGCCGCCCTCCCTCCCCTCTAGGCCGTCAGCTTCGACGGCCGATGAACACGCGTGCCTCATCGAGCACCCGCGCCTTCACCTCATCGAGCGTTCCGGCAATCAGCGCACCGGACGCCCGCGCATGCCCTCCCCCGCCAAACCGGCGGGCCAGGGCATTGCTGTCCACGTCCCCCACGCTGCGGAACGACACCTTCACCTTGCCGTGTCCAAGGTCACGGAAGAGCAGGGCGAGCCGCGTTCCCTCAATAGATCGGGGGTACTCGGCCACCCCGTCAAGGTCCTCGGCCGTCACATTGTGACGGTCCAGTAGTCCGTTGTGCACATCAACCCACGACAAGCCGTACCCTTCATCGACGCCAAGCGTCTCCAGCGCGTCACGAATGAGGGCCAGGCGGCCGCGCGGCACCGAGGCATAGATGCGCTGGTACATCTTTTCGGGGTCCACCCCGGCCTGCAGCAGCTCGGCCGCCACGGCATGGCAGCGCGGCGAGGTGTTGGCGAACCGGAAGCCGCCAGTGTCGGTGAGCATCGCCGTGTAGATGGCCGTCGCGACGGGCGCCGTGAGTTCGGCGCCCATGACGCTGGCCACGTCGTAGATCAGCTCCCCAGTGGCGCAGGCGGAGATGTCGGTGACGTGCAGCGTCCCCGGCGGCTCGTCGCCCGGCAGGTGATGGTCAATGACCAGCGGTGGCTTCGGGAGCGCGCGCACGGCCTCGGCGAGCACGCCGAGTCGCTTCACGTCGCTGATGTCGAGCACGACCAGGCGGTCGGCGGCCGCGAGCGCCTTGGCCCCCTTGGCGCTGCGGTCGTCAATGCCGCCCTCTTCAAGGAGGAAGCGGAACATCGCCGGCCACGGGGTGGGATTCACGATGAAGGCGGTGATGCCCCGCTGTGCGAGCAGGCCGGCCAGCGCGGCTTCGGAACCGCACCCGTCACCGTCCGCGTTGATGTGCGTGGAGAGCGCCACCGTCTGGCCGGGCGCGAGCTCGGCGAGCAGGCGCTCGATATCGGCGCGGCGGCCGGGGGGAACGGTGAACAGATCGGAGGTCACAAATGGCGAGAGCAGAACGGGCAGAACCCGCGGAAGGAACAGAGGGTGCTCGCAACGAAGGGCGCGCCGATGCCTGGAGTTGCAGCGCGGCGGCGCCCGGTAGACCGGGCGCCGCCGCAAAGATAACCGATTCACCCCGGCTCAGGCGTTCTGGAGCTGCGAATGCCTGCGGCCGTACGTGAAATAGAGCACGAGGCCGATGCCCATCCAGATGAGGAGCCGCAGCCAGGTGTCGCGCGGCAGATTCCACATCAGCCAGCCGCACACGAGGATGCCGCCAATCGG
>JAJZRK010000226.1 GCA_021802745.1 bacterium | reverse complement strand
CGCTCTCAGCAGGACGGCACGATCTATTCTCCGAACTTCCTCCAGTACGAGCCGAGGGACGGATTTCTCGGCACCGCCGAGAAGGTCAACGCCAGCAGCCGGCAGTTGAACCAGAGCGCGAACGCCGTGTGGACGTTCACGCCGAGCGGGAATCGCTGGGTGAGCTCGGCGCAGACGTCAGTGGGCGGAACCCTCGAAAGCCAGCAGCTGGTGAACTACTTCATGCGTACGCGCGGCATGCTGCCGGGACGCTCGGTCGTTCCCAACTCGTACGGGGACGTCGCGATCGCGAATAGCGTGACCGAGTTCCGCGACCAGTCGTACTACGTGAATGAGCAGGTCCTCGCTCTCGGCGAGAAGCTCTCGCTGGCGGCGGGCTTTCGTGCAGATCGCTCGAGCGCGAACGGCGACCGCAAGAAGTTCTACACCTTCCCCAAGTTCTCGGCCAGCTACCGCTTCGAGCGTCCGTTGTCGCGCTGGACGGACGTCGTGGACGAGGTCAAGCTGCGTGGCGCGTGGGGCCAGTCGGGGAATCGGCCGCGCTATGGCGACCGCGACGTGACGGTGGCCAGCGGCGGCACCATCGGCGGTGCGGCGTCCTTGGCGGCGTCGACGACGCTCGGCAATCCGGCCATCAAGCCGGAGGTGATGAACGAACTCGAGTACGGCGTCGATGGCTCGCTGCTGCACCAGCGCATCGGCTTCGAGGCGTCGACCTACGAGCGGAAGATCAAGGATCTGCTGCTCACGTTCCCGCTCCCACCGAGTTCCGGGCTCGCGCAGCAGACGATCAATGGAGGCCAGCTTTCGGTGCGTGGCTTTGAGGCGTCCATTTCGCTCGTGCCGATCCGCAATCGCGATGTGGAGTGGGTGTTCCGGACCACCTATGGCACCAATCGTCAGCATACGGACTGGATGCCCGTACCGACGTTCAATGTGCTCGGGTCGTTCGGCTCAGCCTACGGCCGCAATCGCATTGCGGCGGGAACGATCTCGACCATGATCTGGGGCAACATCCCCTTCAGCTGCATCAACACGACCGTGAACGGGGTGTTCACGCCGGGCACGGCATCCGATGGCAAGCCCTGCCGCCGGCTCGCGGAGGGTGAGGTGATGGCAAGCCGCGTGACGCGCGATTCGACCATTCGTGACGCGAATCCGCGGCACCAGACCCAGTTCACGAACCAGGTCACGTACCACAATTGGAGCCTCACCGCGCTGCTGGACTGGCGCAACGGCGGGGCGACGTCGGACATGACGAAGAACCTCTACGACGAGGGCGGCAACTCGCGCGACTTCGACGCGAAGTCGCCTGACGCGACGCAGAGCCTCGGCGATTACCGCTATGGCCTGTGGTCGAACAACGACATTCGGCAGTACATCGAGTACGGGACCTTCGTGAAGCTGCGCGAGCTGTCGGTGACCTACGACGCACCGGCCAGCCTGGCGGCGCGGGCAAAGGCCCGGAGTCTGCGGTTCACCTTCAGCGGCCGCAATCTGAAGACCTGGACCAAGTATTGGAGCTTCGACCCGGAGTTCAGCAACTTCGGCAACTCGAATTTCAACCGGTTCATCGACCTGGCGCCGTATCCGTCGACCCGTCAGTTCTTCTTCAGCATCGACCTGGGGTACTAGACCATGACGACGACCACACATCTCTGTCGCGCCAACGCTGGCCGGATCACGCGGCCGATGCGGGCGCCTGCGATCGTCGCGAGCCTGCTGACCATCGCACTCCTCGGGTGCAGCGACGCCTCGCTCCGCATCACCAATCCGAATGCGATCACGCCGGAAGCGGCCGCGGGCGATCCGCAGGCGCTGCAACTACTCGCCACCGGCCTGATCATCGACTATCGCGGTGGACGCGGCGCGTACATCTCGGATGGCGGACGGTTCGGCCGCGAGAGCTACACCTATACGCCGCAGGAAGGGCGCAACACCACGCACTTCCTGATCGGGATTGCCGGCGCCAACAAGCTCGATCCAACCGGATTCGCAGTTGGCGGCTGGGGGACGCAGTACAACGCGTTGCGCGACAACTACAACTTCCGGAATGCCGTCAACAAGAGCACGCTGACCGCGGCGCAGAAAGCCGGGGCCCTGGGCTTCGCCAAGGTGCTGCAGGCCGCCGAGCTGCTGGAAGTGATCGCCAGCCGCGACACGCTCGGAGCCATCGTCGACGTCAAGGACAATGCCGCCGAACTGGCGCCGTTCGTGTCGCGCGACTCCGTGTACAAGTTCATCCTGGCGACCCTCGACTCCGGGATCGCGGCGCTGGGGGCTGGTGGAGCAGCGTTCCCGTTCACGCTGTCCAGTGGCTACGCGGGATTCAACACGCCGGCGAGCTTCGCGCAATTCGCGCAAGGAATGAAGGCGCGGGCGGCCGCGTACTACGCCACGAGCGGCGGCCCTGCCAGCGCGTGGCAGACCGCCCTGGCGGCCCTCGGCTCGTCGTTCCTGAACGCGGGCGCGACGTCCAGGGCGGCGTTTGACGTGGGTGTCTACCACACCTACGGGCCGTCACCGGACGCGCCGAATCCGCTGAACATGGTGAACAACACGGACCTGTATGCGCACATGTCGTTCCAGGCCGATGCGCAGCTCAAGGCCGACGGTTCGCCTGACAACCGCTACTTGGCGAAGATCCGCACCGGACTTCCCGCCCGTCAGGGTCCCGTCACCGGCAGCGGCCCGACGAGCGCGACGAGCACGCTCGGCTTCAGCATCTGGGCAACCAACGCGTCGTCCATCGCGGTGATCCGCAATGAGGAGCTGATCCTGCTGCGCGCCGAGGCGAAGCTGGCCACCGGGGACAAGTCGGGAGCGATTGCCGACCTGAACGTCGTGCGCGTCAACTCGGGCGGACTGCCGGCCAGCAGCCTTACGGCGGCGAGTTCGAACGATCAGATCCTCACCGGCATTCTCTACGAGAAACGCTACTCGCTGATGATGGAAGGACACCGGTGGGTCGACATGCGCCGGTACGGCAAGCTCAGTCTGTTGCCGCTCGACGTGTCTTCCGGAGCAAATGCAAACTTCGTGCCCAAGGTCCAGCCGATTCCGCAGGCGGAGTGTCTCGTGCGGGCGGGCAAGACGGGCGCGCTGGTCGGCCCGGCGGGGCAGAACAACTGCAGTTGACCATCGGGACGGGAACGTCCAGCTGGTTGGCGGCGGGGGCGTCCGAAGGGCGCCCCCGCCGCGCGCGCCGTATTATCATCTCAACAATGTCCAGTCTCCGACACTGTCTACTCGTCGTCGCGGTGCTCTCCATGACGCCCGTGTGTGCTTCAGGACAGCGCACCCGGTCAACGTTGCCCGGCGTGCCCGCGACGCGTGAGACCCTGCCCCAGGCGCCCGTTGGGGTGATCGACGGCGTCGTCACCGACACAAACCTCGTGACCCTCGCGGGTGCGGAGGTGACCGTGCTGCGTTCCCAAGTCAGGGTTCGCACCGCGGAGAACGGCCGCTTCCGCATACTGCGCACCCCGGCAGGCAGCTACCTGCTCATCGTCCGGCGCGTCGGCTATCGGCCGCTCACCGACCTCGTCGAGGTGCTGCCCAACGACACCCTGCGGCTCACGTTCGCGCTCGAGCGCGTGCCGCAGTCCCTCGAAGCGGTGGTCGTCACCGAACGCCAGCCATCGCCGCGGATGCGGGAGTTCGACGCTCGTCGTAAGCTGGGAATCGGCGAGTTCATGAACCAGGACGAGATCGAGAGACGGGCGGCGCTCGAGGTGAAGGATTTGTTGCGGACCTTCAAGACCGTCAACGTGTCGCCGAGCTACACGAAGGGCTCGATGGCCGAGTATTACGCGCTTGGCAAGCGCGGTGGTGGCGTGATGCAGGGCGAGTGCGCGATGACCGTGCTGACGGACGGCGTCACCATGCCGAAGCCCTTCGACTTGAACCTGATGCCACCGCCGCGAGAGATCGCCGGCATCGAAGTGTACGCCGGCTCCGCGACGGTGCCTGCGCAGTACGCCGCGCTCAACTCAGGTTGCGGCGTGGTGCTGGTTTGGACGCGCGACGGATATCGATAGCGTTTCAAGTCCGTTCGCCGTATGAGTTGAGACCCCGCTCACCACCGCGGTAGCCGGCCGGTCACGGGTTCTCGCGCGTTGCCGCGTCGTACGTACCTCAGCCCCGACACTCCCATGTCGCTTTCGAGCATCCGTTCGTTCGTCCGCGCCGCCGCACTCGTCGTGGCGGGATCCGGCGTCCTTGCTGCGCAGCAGCCATCCAGAGCGGGCCGAGCCGGCGTCGCTCCGGCCGACGCCCCAGCGCCCGACTACGCGTCGCTGCTCACGCGCGTGCCGTGGCGTTCCGTCGGCCCGACCAACAACGCCGGCCGCATCTCGGTGGTCGTCGGCGTGCCGGGCGATCCGCTGACGTACTACGTCGCGGGGGCCAACGGTGGCATCATCAGGACGACGAACGGCGGTACCACCTTCACGTCGATCTTCGACAAGGCCGGGCCGGCCTCGATCGGCGCCATCGCCGTGGCGCCCAGCGACCGGAACATCGTCTACGTGGGCACGGGGGAGGGGAATCCCCGCAACAACGCCTCGGTCGGCGACGGCATGTACAAGTCGATCGATGGCGGCGAACACTGGACGCACATCGGCCTCGAGAAGTCGGACAAGATTGCCCGGCTCGTGGTGGACGGCCGGAACCCCGACGTCGTCTACGCCTGCGTGCTCGGCCGCGAGTGGGGGCCGAGCGAGGAGCGCGGCGTCTTCAAGACCACGGATGGCGGCGCCTCCTGGAAGAAAGTGCTCTACGTGGACCCGCAGACGTCGTGCTCCGACATCTCGGCTGACCCGGGCAACAGCAACATCATCTACGCTGGCCTGTACACATTCCGACGCTGGGCCTGGCACCTCGAGTCGGGCGCGGGCAACACGGCCGTCTACAAGTCGGTGAACGGCGGCGCGTCCTGGGAAAAGCTGTCGGGGCCCGACAAGCTGAACGGCCTGCCGCGGAAGGCGATGGACCGCATCGGCGTGGCCGTCGCGCCGAGCGATCCCGACATCGTGTACGTGATCAGCGAGACCAAGGATGAGGGCGAACTCTGGCGCACCGACGACGGGGGCACGACGTGGCGCACG
>JAJZRK010000225.1 GCA_021802745.1 bacterium | reverse complement strand
GCGGCGTCGTCCAGTGTTCGCGCGGGGGACGCTGCGCCACGCGCAGCGTCCACACGGAATCGGGGCCGCGTTCCATCCAGCTCATCCAGAGCGTGCCGTCGGCGCTGGACGCGAGAAACGGCGCTGAGGCATCGGGGCCGGCAGCGGGCGCGTCGTCCGTCACGGGCACGGGTGCGTCGGTGTCAGGCGCCGGCGCTCTGGTGCACGCAACGAAGGCGAGCAGCAGCGCCGGCAGGGCGATCGGGCGAAAACGGAGCGATGGCATGAGGGGGGCGAAAAGAGAGAAAGGAAATGTCTGCGGACTCAGGGGTCAATCGTGAACATTCGCGCGACCGCCGCGGCGAAATCCGCGCGGGCGAGTTCGATGCCGCGGTCGGTCCAGCCAAGGCGGGGAGCCATGAGCTTGGCCACCTGCGCGGCGACGGACAGCCCGTGATCGCGTGTCTCGAAGGCGAGGTGCAGGCGTCGCACGAGCACGTCGGCGATGGTGCAGGCATGCTCCGCCTCCACGGCGTGCACGACTTCCGCCGCGATGTACGGCAGGCCGGGTGCCAGTCGCGCGGCCAATGACGCGTCGCCCTGCGCGCGCGCCCAGACCTGATGCCAGGCGCCGCCATAGGCGCGCACCAGCCACGCCGCGATGTCGTCGGCGCCCGACGCGGCGCGCGCCGCGGCCACCTCGGCGTTGAGGTCGGGCACGTCGCCGCCGGGGAGTGCAAGGTCATCGGCGCGCGCGCGCGGCGCTCGGCGCTTCAGGACGCGGAAGACCGCATTGACCGTGTCGCGGGCGATGACGCGATACGTCGTGAGCTTCCCGCCCGTCACGGTCACGAGGCCGCCGGGGCCGGTCGCCACGAGGTGCTCGCGCGACGCGGAGTTGGCGTCGCCCGAATGCGCGGCGGCGGCCAGCGGCCGGATCCCGGCCCAGGCCGCGATGACGTCGCCGGGGGTGAGCAGGGCACCCGGAAAGACGCGATTGGCCGCCGCCACGAGATACTCGACATCGGCGCGCGTGGCGCGCACCTCGTCGGGCGGCTCGTGCGTCTCGGTCTCTGTGGTTCCAATGAGCGTGCACGGGCCGGCCGGCAGGACGAACATCACGCGGCCGTCGGGCGCGAGCAGGGTGACGGCGCCGCGGTTTCCGACGCGCGCCGCGCTCACCGCGATGTGCACCCCCTTGCTGCCGAGCACCGCGGGCGGCGCCGCCGGGTTCTCCATGCGGCGCACGCGGTCGGTCCACGGCCCGGTGGCGTTGACGACGCAGGCGGCGGCGATGTCGAGCGTCCGCCCGCCCACGCGATCGGTGATGCGCGCGCCCCTCACGCGGCCGTCGGTCCACAAGAGCTCCGAAACCTCCGCATGGTTCAGCACCGTCGCCCCCGAGATGGCCGCGTCGAGCAGGGTGGTGAGCGTCAGGCGGGCGTCGTCGGTGGCGGCATCGAAGTACTGCGCCCCGCCGGTGAGCCCTTCCTGCGCCAGCATCGGCTCGGCCACGGCGATGTCGCGCGCACTCACGCCGTGATGCCGTGCCACGTTCCGGAAGAGGGCAAGCAGGTCGTAGAGGAGCAGACCGGCGCGCAGCTTCCAGCGCGGAAGGCGCGACCCGCGGTAGATGGGCCACGTGAACTGCAGGGGGCGCACGAGATGCGGCGCAATCCGGAGCAGCACCCGCCGCTCGTGACAGGCCTCGAAGACGAGGCGCAGGTGGCCGTGCTCGAGATAGCGCACGCCGCCGTGCACGAGGCGCGACGACCGGCTCGACGTGCCGCTCGCGAAGTCATCGCGTTCCACGAGCGCGGCGTCGAGACCGCGGCGCGCTGCGTCACGGGCGATGCCGGCGCCCGTGATGCCGCCCCCGATGACGAGGACGTCAAACCGTCGCTGGCCAAGCCGGACGAGCTGCGCGGTGCGCGTGAGAGCGGGGGTAGGGGGCATGGATGGCATCTCTGCCCAGTCTAATTCTCGCGCCATCCCGCCGATAGGCAGGGCATACGGAGTTTGTGTGTCGCGAAAACGGGAGCCGACGGGGCAGCACGTCGGTGCACCGCTGCGGATGCCGGCTTCCGTGGTGAAAAGACCGGACGAAGCACTCCGGGAACCTGATAGCCTCCACGGGGCGCGTCGCCTAGGTTTCGTAGTCTATGGCCAGCTTCGGAAACGGCCGCCGCGTGGCGATCATCGAGGGAGTCCGCACCCCGTTCGCGCGCGCCGGCACGACACTCAGGCACCTCAGCGCCATTGACCTCGGCAAGATCGCGGTCGGCGAGCTGATCCAGCGGACGAGCCTCGATCCGGCGAGCGTGGACCTGCTTGTCTTTGGCACGGTCATTCCGTCGGTCCTCGCCCCGAACATCGCGCGCGAGGTGGCGCTGATGCCGGTGCTGCCGAAGTCGGTGCAGGCGTTCAGCGTCAGCCGCGCCTGCGCGTCGGCCAACCAGGCGATCACCGACGCCGCCGACCAGATTGCGCTGGGCCACGCCGACGTGGCGATCGCCGGCGGCGCGGAGTCGCTGAGCAACGTGCCCATCCTGCATTCGCGCGGGTTCAGCGACGCGCTGGTGGCGGCGAGCAAGGCCAAGACATTCGGCGCGCGCGTGCAGGCGCTGGCGAAGATCCGCCCCCGCGACTTCATCCCGATCACGCCGGCGATCGCCGAGCCAACCACCGGCGAGTCCATGGGGCAGTCGGCGGAGAAGATGGCCAAGCTCAACGGCGTGCCGCGCGAAGAGCAGGATGCGCTGGCGCTGGCGTCGCACCTGAACGCGGCAACGGGAACCAAGGACGGGCGCCTGACATCGGAGCTGGCGCCCGTCTTCGTTCCGCCGCGCTACGAGCAGGTGATGACCGAGGACAACGGCATTCGCAGCGACACCTCGCTGGAGCAGCTCGCCGCGCTCAAGCCGGTCTTCGACAAGCGCTATGGCACGGTGACGGCGGGCAACGCCTCGCCGCTCACCGACGGCGGCGGTGCGGTGCTGCTCATGAGCGAGGCGCGGGCGAAGGCGCTCGGCTACGTGCCGCTGGCGTACATCAAGTCGTACGCGTACGCCGCGCTCGACCCCGGCGAACAGCTGCTGCAGGCGCCGGTGCTGGCGGCGCCAGTGGCGCTCAGGCGCGCCGGGCTGACGCTCGGCGACATGGACCTCGTGGAGATGCACGAGGCGTTCGCGGCGCAGGTGCTGAGCAACCTGCGCGGCTTCGAGTCGCGCCACTGGGCCGAGCGCGCCGGGCTGAGCGCGCCGCTCGGCGCGGTGGACCGGAGCAAGCTCAACGTGATGGGCGGATCCATCGCCCTCGGGCATCCCTTTGGCGCCACCGGGGCGCGCATCACCACGACGCTCTCGCACGAGCTGCAGCGCCGCGGCGGGCAGTTCGGGCTGATGACCGTCTGCGCGGCGGGCGGCATGGGGTTCAGCATGGTGATCGAACGTGAATGACCAGATGGAGATTCTGGTGCAGGGGACGGGGACTGCAGGACGGGTGAGGCGATGAGCGCACTGACCGTGGCGATGCACGACGGGGTGGCCGTCGTGACGTTCGACCTGCCGGGCGAGCCGGTGAACAAGTTCTCGCGGGCGGTGGTCGCCGATTTCGTGGCGGTCTTCAACCAGCTCGAACGCGACGCGTCGGTGGTGGGCGCCGTGCTGATCAGCGGGAAGCCCGACACGTTCATCGCCGGCGCCGACATTGACGAGTTCCTCGCGTTCACGTCAGCGGCCGACGCGGCGCGGGAAAGCGCCGAGGGCCACAAATTGATGGACCGGCTCGAGCACGGGCGCGTGCCCTGGGTGGCCGCGATCAACGGGGCCTGTCTCGGCGGCGGGCTCGAGGCGTCGCTCGCGTGCGCGTATCGCATCGTCAGCGACTCGCCGAAGACGACCCTGGCGCTTCCCGAGGTTCAGCTCGGCCTGATTCCCGGGGCCGGCGGCACCCAGCGTCTCCCGCGCACGGTCGGCCTGCAGGTGGCGCTCGACATGATCCTGACCGGCAAGAACGTGCGCGCCAGGAAGGCGCTGCAGTCGGGGCTCGCCGACGAGATGGTGCCTCCGAGCATCCTGCGCGACGTGGCCATCCGGCGCGCCCGCGAACTCGGGGCGGGGGCGATTGCGCGCCATCGGCCCCACAAGGCGGACGCCAAGGGCACCCTGCTCGAGAACAATCCCGTGGGGCGCGCCGTGGTCTTCCGGCAGGCGCGCGAGATGACGATGAAGAAGTCGCGCGGCCATTATCCGGCGCTGCTGGCAGCGCTCGATGCCGTGGCGGCGGGCTTTCACGGCAGCGTAGCCGAGGGGTTTGCGACGGAAGCGCGGCTCTTTGGCGAGATGGCGTTCACGCCGGTCAGCCGGCAGCTGATCTTCCTGTTCTACGCCACGTCGTCGCTCAAGAAGGACACCGGCGTGAGCGGTGCGGCGCCGCCGCCGGCGCCCGTCGGGAAGATCGGCATTCTCGGCGCCGGGTTCATGGGGGCGGGGATCGCCGCGGTGAGCGTGATGCAGGGCGTGCCGGTGCGCTTCAAGGACACCACGCACGCGGCGGTGGCCAAGGGGCTCGGCGCGGTGCGCGACGTGCTGAAGGACCGCCTGCACAAGAAGCAGGTCACGAAGCAGCAGTTCGAGGACCAGCTCTCGCTCGTGAGCGGCACGGTGGACTACACCGGATTTAGTAACGTTCCGTTACTAATTGAAGCCGTGTTCGAGGACCTTGCCGTCAAGCACGCCGTGATGCGCGACGTCGAGGCGGTGCTGCCGGCCGGCGCGGTCTTCGCGACCAACACCAGCACGATCCCGATTGGCGAGGTGGCGCGGGCGTCGCGCGACGCGACGCGCGTGGTGGGCATGCACTTCTTCTCGCCCGTGCACAAGATGCCGCTGCTCGAGGTGATCGTGACGCCGCAGACGGCGCCCGACGTGGTGGCGACCGCGGTGGCGTTCGGGCGCCGGCTCGGCAAGACGGTGATCGTGGTGCACGATGCGCCGGGCTTCTACGTGAACCGCAGCCTCTCGCCGTACATCAACGAGGCGGGCAAGCTGCTCGACGAGGGGGCGCGCATCGAGGCCATTGACCAGGCGATGCTCGACTACGGATTCCCGGTGGGCCCGGTGACGCTGCTCGACGAGGTGGGACTCG
>JAJZRK010000224.1 GCA_021802745.1 bacterium | reverse complement strand
CGGCCCACGGATCGTCCTGCAGCGGGGACGACCCGCCTCTGGATGGGTAACCTACGCGCCGACTTCCCGCAACATCTGGCGGGAGATCACCACGCGCTGGATCTCGCTCGTCCCCTCGCCGATCTCGCAGACCTTCGCGTCGCGCATCATCCGCTCGACGGGATAGTCCTTGGTGCAGCCGTAGCCGCCGTGAATCTGCACCGCCTTGATGGTGGCCCGCATGGCAAGCTCCGAGCAGTACAGCTTGGCCATGCTCGCTTCCTTGCGATACGGCTTGCCGTGCTGGGCGAGCCACGCGGCGTGGTAGACGAGATGCTTGCCGGCCTCGACCTCGGTGGCCATGTCGGCGAGCGGGAACGCCACCCCTTGGAAGTGCGCGATGGACTGCCCAAACTGCTTGCGCTCGGTGCTGTACTTGAGCGCCGCTCCCAAGGCGCCCTCGGCGATGCCCAGCGACAGCGCCGCCACGCCCACTCGCCCGGCGTCGAGGGTCTGCATGAAATTCACGAAGCCCTGCCCTTCCTCGCCAAGCCGGTTCTCGACCGGCACCTCGACGTCCTCGAAGATCAGCTCGCGCGTGTCCGACGCGCGCCAGCCGAGCTTGTCCTCCTTCTTGCCGGAGCGAAACCCCTTCATCGCGGGCAGGTCGTCGCTATGCCCAATGCCAACCGCGCGCGCGGCGTCGAGATCGCAGGTCTCCTTGGTCAGGATGAACGAGCTGATCCCCTTCGTCCCCCGCGTCGCGTCCGTCACGGCCGTGACGAGGAAGACCTCGCCCACGCCGCCGTGCGTGATGAACCGCTTGGTGCCGTTCAGCACGTAGTGGTCGCCCCGGCGCTCCGCGGTCGTGCGGGTGCCGCCGGCGTCGCTGCCCGCCTCCGGCTCGGTGAGGCCGAACCCGCCGATCACCGTGCCCGACGCGAGCAGCGGGACATAGCGCGCCTTCTGCGCCGGCGTGCCAAAGTGCACGATGGGCGAGGTGCCAAGCGTCGTGTGCGCCGAGATGGTAATGGCGTGCGAGGCACACACCTTCGCCATCTCGTGAATGGCGATGGTGTACGCCAGCGTGTCGAAGCCCGCGCCGCCGAGTTCCTCAGCCCACGGGATGCCCAGCAGGCCAAGGTCGGCCATGCCCTTGACCGTGGTCCACGGGAATTCCTGCGTGGCGTCGTGATGCGCCGCGATCGGCGCGACTTCCTCGCGGGCAAACGCCTGCACCATCTCGCGCACCGCGAGGTGCTCTTCATTGAAATACAGATGGTCGTCCATGGACACCCGCTCCCGATCGTGGACCTGCGCCGACGCGTCGGCCGCCCGGTTGGCACGGCACACAGCGACGTGGGAAGATAGCGTGAGCGCGCGGAGGGAGGAGAGTCCCGCCGTGCGCGCTGCCGCCTACACCGCGCGCGCGAAGTGACCGCGCGTATACCGATCGCCGAGTATCGTGCGCACGCCGTCCACCGCCGGCGTGCCGCCCGCCGCGAGCGTCTCGAGCATCTGGCGGTACGCCCCGACGATCTCGGCCACGCGCTCGCCGCGCACGTTGAACACCGCCCGATAGCTGCGGACCCCGGCCCGCCAGAGGCGCAGCAGGTACTGCGACCCGTCCACCGGCCGCGAATGCAGCAGCCGGTTGCGGCAGGCGCTGTCGGTGGCCACCGGAAAGGTGTAGCCCGTCGGGTCGGTCAACTCGACGTTGGGGTGTTTCTGCACGCAGAGGTCGCGGCAGGTGGTGGGGACGCGGTCGAACGCGGCGGAAAGCACGCAGTGTTCCATGTTCATGCCCTCCGGCCGCCCGAAGAGGAACACGTCGAAGCCGGCGCCGTGCCACGGGGCGACGAGCTGCGCGATCTCATCGGCCGTCAGCTCCACGGAGGCGGTGATGCGCCGGGCGCCGAGCGCGAACATTTCGCGCGCCGCATGGCCGTTGAAGCAATTGACCGCGTAATCGGCCACGACGTCGCGGCCGGCGTCGCCGAGTTCGGCGACCAGGCCGAGATGGCCGCTGAGCACGGAGAGGTCCAGGTCGAGCCACGGCTGCAGCGAGCGCCGTTCTTCGGGGCGGACGACGCTCGGTGTGCGCAGGCGCACGGTCGCGCCCTGCAGGGCCAATTCCGCCGCCAGGGCCGTCACGCGCGAGCGTGGCGGCGCCGGATGCCGGAGGAAGGGGTCAACGACAATCTCGGTCGCGCCGGCCGCTGCCGCCGCACGTGCGTCGTCGAGGTCGAAGACTTCGGCGCTCAGAATGAAGGCCGTGGCAGCGGCCGGTTGCGTCGCCTCGATGCGCACCGCGTCCGAAATGCGCTCGCTCCGTTCTGCGACGACGGCATCGTGCGCCCAGTTGCGCCGCTGCGCCAGCTCCTCCGTGGCGCGCTGGCGCATATGGTTCAGCTCCGACACGGGGAGAAAGAGCCCCGTGCCGAGCCCAGACGCGTCGAGGTCGCCAAGCACGAATGACGTGTCGCCGAGACGCCCGAACTGCTCGCGGAGCTGCGTCACATCGAGGGCGCGTTTCGCGGCCGGCGCGAGCGTGGCGTCGGAGTGCTCCGTGGTGCTCTCGCCGTCCGCGCTCACCACCGCCTTGAGCGGCGCCCCGGCCGCGCCGAAGAGCCGCACGTCGAGCCGCACCCGCCGCGCGCGCCCCTCACCGGCCAGCGCGGCAAACGACGCGCGCGCCGAGCCGAGCAGCTGCGCGTCACTCGTGCGGAACACCCGCCAGCCGGGGTTCACGCGAAGGCGTGTGGCCAGTACCTGCCGCCACGTTCCATCGCCGCGCCGCTCCGTGCGCACCTCCTGCACGGCGAAGCCGACGCTCTCGGCGTGGCCGCCGGCAGGCGGCTCGAACCCGAGGCCGTCGCCGACGGCCACCGGCGAGCGAAGATCCACCACCAGTTCCCCGTCGCGGTTCTCGACCACGACGCCCAGCTCGAGCCCACGGTTGTCCGGTTGCGTGCGCGTGACGTAGTCCCGGCCGGCGCGCCCCCCGTACATGCCGCCGGTGAACCCGCGGCTGAAGATCTGCACCAGCGGGCGCGTCTCCTCGAATTCAGGAGGCGTGAAGTTTCCGCTGGCCACACGATCGAGCCACTCGCGGTAGCCCTTCGTGACCGTGGCCACGTATTCCGGCTTCTTCTTGCGCCCTTCCACCTTGAGGCAGACGATGCCGGCGTCGGCAATCTCGGCGAGATGGTCGTAGGCGCCCAGGTCCTTGGCCGAGATGAGGTACCCGCGGTCAAGCTCGGCCCGTGTGTCGGCGTCGGTGAGGACGTAGTCCTTGCGGCAGCTCTGCGCGCACGAGCCCCGGTTGGCGCTGCGCTCGGAGATCATGCCCGACATGAAGCACTGCCCACTGTACGAGATGCAGAGCGCCCCGTGGACGAAGCTCTCCAGGCCGAGGCCGGGGACGGCCGCGTGAATGTCGCGAATGTCGTCCAGCGTGTTCTCGCGGGCGAGGACGACGCGGCCGACGCCGAGGCGCTGCATTACACGCGCACCGCTCGCGTCGTGCACCGTCATCTGCGTGGAGCCGTGGAGCTCGAAGCCAGGGTAGACGGCCTGGATGAGCCGCACCAGCCCGATGTCCTGCACGATGGCGGCGTCAATGCCCCGATCAATGCACTCGCCGAGGTACTGCAGGCACTCCTCGAGCTCGGCCGGCTTCACGAGCGTGTTGAGCGTCATGTAGACACGCACGCCGTGGCCGTGGGCGATCTGGCAGGCGACCGCCAGATCGTCGAGCGACAGCTGCGCCCCTTCGTCGCGCGCATTGAACCTGGACGCGCCGAGGTAGACGGAGTTCGCGCCATTTGCGACGGCGGCGCGGACGGCGTCAACGCTCCCGGCGGGAGCCAACAGTTCCGGGACGGAGGGCATAACGTACAAGATAGCGGGTTTGGAGTCCCGGACGCCCGCTGGCGCCCGGCATCATGCCTCGCGCCGGGGGCTGAAACCGTCAGCTGGACCAGCGCGTAGAGAGGGCAACCGGAGGGGACCATGCTCACGTTCGTACTTTCCTCGGCAATCATCCTGGTCGGCGCCATCATGGGATATGGCACGGCACGGCGATTCGTCCGTGACCGCCTGCGCTACGTGGACAGCGCGCACAAGCCGGCAATTCCGTGGGTGGTGGGCATCGCAGCCTTCCTGGTCGCGCTCCCCATCGTGAACCTGGTCTCCATCCTGCCGCTCATCCACCTTGGCGGCGGGGCCGCCATTGCTCTTGGCGCCAGCGTGGGATTCGGCGTGAAGGCCGGAACACGCGACATTCGCGAGGGGCGGTACGAGCTGCATTCGTGAGGGGGAGAGTTGGGGGGGCGATGTGAGATGAGAGATGGCGGATGGGTGAACTGCGCGGTTCACGCCGTTCACCGCCGCCATCGCAAGCTGAGCCCGGCGGACCGATTGGTCCGCCGGGCTTTGTGCGCCCGGGTCGGTCACTGCCCGAGGCCGCCGGCGCGTGCTCAGTCCGTCGACGTGGGTGTCTTCCGGAAGCGCAGGAGCCACGCCATGGCGACGAGCCCCATGCCGGCCCATCGGTACGTCTGGTTGTCGAACCGAATGCCCGCGCCGAAGCAGACCAGCCCGGCGAGCGCGAGCGACAGCTTGATCGTGGTCATGTGCATCGGGTCACCTCGGACACGGCGTTCGATATGCGCGCGATCAATCGTCGGTACGCGTGCAGCCCGGCACGCGAAGAATGAGGTCGGCGCCGAACGCGCGCGACGGCGTCTGGAAGCCGGGCACCGCCCCGCCGTCCACGACCAGGCGGGCAAGGAGGGCGGCCGTCCTCGACGTCAGGGTGTAACCGTCGGGCGTGGCGAGCCGCGACACGACCACGCGGCCGGCGTCGTCGCGCGCCTCACCCCAGAGCGACGCGGTGGAGCGGGCGCGCGCCTGATCGGACGGCCCGGCCGGGCGCCGCTGGATGGCCTGCACGAGCTTTGTGCGCATCCACCGGGTGCGCAGCAGGGGCGCGATGAATCGCGAGAGACGCAGCGAGCGCACCGCGCCCGCCGAGACGGCCACGTAGACCTCGATGTCCGGAATGCCGGTGCTGTGATACGCCGTGGACACGTCGCCCCACGGAATGGTCACGGTCAGCCGCTCCCGGTCGCCGAGCACGATCTGTCGGGTGCGCCAGGCC
>JAJZRK010000223.1 GCA_021802745.1 bacterium | reverse complement strand
TCTGGGCGCCGCGTAGTCCTCCACTCCCTCGACGATCCCGGCGGCAAGGCAGATCTCGCTGATGGCATCGGTGCGGCCGTGCGGCACGGCGAGCCCATCGCCGATCGCGGTGCTGATTTCGGCCTCGCGCGACAGCACACCCTGAAAGGCCGCGTCCAGCGTTGCTGGATCGGCACCTGGAAGCGCGAGTTCCACCAATTCGCGGAACAAGGCGTGACGTGAATGGCTTCCCAACGGCACGCGAATCCGTGCCGGGGGGAGCAGTGCGGTGAGCAACCGGTTCTCCGCAGGGGTATTAGCAGTGTAAAACTAACGGAGAAAGCAACTTGGTGGTAGCAACAAGACGCTTGACCGTGTCCCTCGGCTGGGGTATCCTGCGCTGATGCTCCGACGCGCCTCTCTAATGTTCTGCTCCGTGCTCGCGCCGGGCGCGCTGTGGGCGCAGTTGGTGCCGGGGAGAGACCTCCTCTCCTTTCCCATTGGGCTCACCGCGGAAGCGCCGGCGCTCGGAACGACGTCAGGGTTCGGCCTGTGGAATCCCGCGAGCGTCAGCATTCCGGCGGGCAGCCGCCTCCGGCTCGCCGTCGGGACGATGAGCGCACCCGTGGACGTGGCCGTGACGGCCCAGACGGCCACGGTCGCCGCGCGCTGGCGGGACGGCACCACCTTCGCGCTCGGGATGACGCACGCCTCGGTGGGCGACCTCCTGCGCACCGATTCGGATCCGCAGTCCATCGGCGACGAGATTCTCTATTCCACGACCCTGCTCTCGCTGATCGCCGCCCGAGCGCTGGGCCCCGTCACGATGGGCGCGGCCCTCCGCGTCCGCAGCGGCACGCTCGACAACATCTCGCGCCACGCCATCTCGGTGGATGTCGGCGCCATCTCGCGCGGCCTCGGCTCGCGCGACCTGCGGCTGGCCGCCTCGACGTTCCTGGCCAGTCCGTTCGCGCGAGAGCACGAACAGACGGAACTGCTCCTCGCCGCGGACGCGCGGCTCGCCGGCAAGGACTCGCTGCAGACGAGCCGGGTGGGGCTCAGCTACACCGCGGCCGACGGCCTGCCGCGCGAGGCGTTCGGGTATGCGCTCGCGCGCTGGCAGCGCCTCGAAGCGCGGCTCGGCGCCGCACGCACGGAGGCCTACGGCCGCACGAATTGGCGGGCGCGACTGGGGATCGCGTTCCACCATCGCGGCTACGTGATTGGCGTGGCACGCGAGGAAAGCCCCAACCACCTGTCGGCGACGTATCAGTTCTCACTCAGTTCCGTCGTCAAGTGACCGAGTCCACGCCGCGCATCAACGTCCTGGACCTGCCGCCGGCAGAGTCCGAGCAGCGCCTGCGCGCCTTTGCCGAAGGTCGCGGCATCGGCGCCTACCGCGGCAGCCAGGCGGTGCGCCACCTCTGGGCGAAGCCCGTGGCCGGGTTCGCCGCCATGACCGACTTGCCGCTCGGGTTCCGCGCCGAACTGGAGCATGCCTTTGCCATGCCGCGCCTCGAACTCACCGCGGAGCAACGCTCCACGGACGGGACGCGAAAGTTTCTCTTCCGCCTGCACGACGGCCAGACGATCGAGACGGTCTCCATACCCGACGGCGACCGGGTGACGCTCTGCATCTCGTCGCAGGCGGGCTGCGCGCTGCAGTGCTCGTTCTGCGCCACCGGGCTCATGGGCTTCTACCGCAACCTGCTCCCGTCGGAGATTGCCGGGCAGGTGCGCGAACTGGCGCTCCTGCCCGAACCCATCAAGCCGACCAACATCGTGTTCATGGGCATGGGCGAGCCGCTCATGAACTGGAAGGCGGTGAGCGTCGTGCTGACGATCCTCAACGACCCCAAGGGGTGCGGCATCGGCGCGCGGCACATCACCGTCTCGACGGTTGGCGTGCTGCCGGGCATCGAGGCGCTCGCACAGCGGCCCGAGCAGTTCCGGTTGGCGATCTCCGTGCACGCGCCGACGGACGAATTGCGGCGCATGCTGATGCCGGTGAACCTCAAGTTCCCGCTCGAGAAAGTGATTGACGCCGCCGCCTCGTTCAGCCGGCGCGTGACGTTCGAATACGTGATGCTCGGCGGCGTGAACGACCAGCCGAATCACGCGGCCGAGTTGGCGCGACTCGCGAAGCACTGCGGTGCGTTCATCAACCTGATCCCGTTGCACCCGGGCGGCGCCGGCGCCTTTACGCCGACGACGCCGGAGGGGATCAAGCGCTTCGCCGCCGAGGTCGCGCGGCACGGCGTGGAAGTGGCGGTCCGCAGGAGCCGCGGCACCGACATTGCCGCGGCGTGCGGCCAGCTACGGGTAGAGCGTCTGCGGCGGCGGCCGCCACGAGCGGCCAATCAGGATGGTGAGGTCGAGGTAGCGTGACGTATCGGGGCGCGATTCCACGCGCGCCCCGCCCATTGCCTCGGCGGCCATCCGCGCCCATTCCGGGTGTCCCGACCGATCGAGCACCAGCGTGCTGTCGCGCCGTTCCGCCTGCGGCGCCGTGCCCATTCCCACCACGTCAAAGCCCTTGTCGCGCATCCATGCCGTGGCGAGGCGGCCGAGCCCGCGCACGTCGGTGGCGTTGAGCACCTCGACCTTGATCCGCACCGAATCGGGAACGACGCGCGCCGGACGCACCACCGCGCCGTTGGTGGAGTCGGCATCGGCGCGGGGCGCGCGGCTCGGGCCGGGGCGAAAGACGCCGGTGGCAATCGCCGCCACGATCACCAGCATCGCCACGCGCCGCCGCCGCCGGCGGGCGGCCGCGTCCGGCGTGACGGCGGGCGACGTCAGCGGACCGAATTCCACAGCGTGACCGTTCCCTCGAAGATCCGGTTGCCCTCGCGCAGGGTCCACTCGAGACGCATGCGCACCGCCTGCCGGAAGACGCCGTCGAAGTTGTGCGGCAGCTGGGCGGCGAGAAAGGCCCGATCGGCATGCATGAAGCTGCGCCCCGGCTCGAGAAAGTCGGCCATGAAGAGCGCGCGCCCGGTGCGATCCCAGTCCGGATGGCCGACCGTGTGCCAGCGCACGGCGTCGAGCACGCTCTTCCGCGCTTCCCCCTCGCGCTCGAGCATCACGGCGGCGGCGGGGCCGTGCAGGATGCCGTCCGGCAGTTCGGGAGCGGCCACGATGGCGCGCAGTGCCGCCGGTGTCGCATCACGCAGGGCATCGTGCCATCGCCCGGCATCGTGCCAGGCCTGCGCCTCTGCGGCGTCGAGCTGCATGCGCATCGCCCACTCGTCGAGCAGCGCCGTGACGCGAGCGATGTGGTTGCGCCGCTTCTCGCCGACGACCGCCCACTCGGGGAGCACCGGCCCGGTCACGCCGTGCGCTCGTCGAGCGCCGCGCGCAGGCCCCCGGCCAGCCGCACGGCCGCGTCCACGGACTCATTCGCGGCGCGCACAATGGCGCTCCCCACCACGATGCCGTCGGCGTGGGCGCCAAGCACGCGCGCCTGCTCGGGGCGCGCGATGCCGAAGCCCACGCAAATGGGGAGCGTGCACACCGCGCGCAGCTGGGCGATGGTCTGCGGCAGGTCGGTCGGGAGCTGGTCGCTGACGCCGGTCACGCCGAGGCGCGAGATGAGGTACACGAAACCACGCCCGTGCCGTGCAATCTCGGCCATGCGCGCGCTGGGCGTCGTCGGCGCCACGAGCCGCACGAAGTCCAGCGGCCCCTCGCCCAGCCAGGCCTCGCGCTCCGGATCGCTCCCCACCGGCAGGTCCGTGACCAGCAAGCCATGCACGCCGGCCGCTGCGGCGCGCGTGAGCACGCCCGGCCCGGCGGCGATGAGCGGATTCAGATACGTGAAGAGCACGACGGGAATGCCGAGCTTCGCGCGCGCCACCAGCTCCAGCGCGCCATCGAGCGACACGCCGTGGGACAGCGCCACCTGCGAACTGGCCTGGATCACCGGCCCGTCGGCCATCGGGTCGGAGAACGGCACGCCCACTTCGAGCACATCGGCGCCGGCGCCCTCGAGCCCCTGCCAGAGCGCGATGCTTGCCTCGGGATCGGGATGGCCGGCGGTGGCGTAACAGACGAGGGCGCGTTGGCCCCGGGCGCGTAGCGCCGCAAAGCGAGCAGTGAGCACAGCGATTTAGACGAAGTAGTCGCCGACGCGAATGCCGTAGCGTTCGGGGTCGGCGGTCTTGATGATGGTGCGCCGGAACTCGCCGCTCTCGGCGCGTTCGGCAAGGTTCACGACGGTGCCCGGATACTGCACGTTGCCCAGGTCGTCGCTGACGATGCGCACGAGCGGCCGCGAGAGCAGTTCCGGGTCGGGATTGGCGGCGTGCACGATGGCCAGCTCGAAGGTGTCGAGCACGACGAAGGTGCCCACCGGGTAGATGCCCAGCAGGTTGATGAACGCCTTCACCACGGTGGGGTCAATGCCGCGGCGCGGATTGTCGCGCATCTCCTGCAGCACCGCCGACGGCGCCATCGGCGTCGTCTGGTACGAGCGGCGCGACGTGGCCGCGTCGAACCCGTCGGCGCACGCCACGATCTTGGAGTAGAACATCATCTCCTTGGTGCGCAGGCTCCGCGGATAGCCCGTGAGGTCGCGCTTCATGTGATGCTGAAACGCCACCAGCATCGAGCGGTACGGGAACTCCTGCTGGTCCTTCACCGAGAAGAGCGCGAGCACGCCGAGCCACGGGTGCGCCGCAATGGCGCGCCATTCCTCGTCGGTCAGCACGTCGGCCTTGTTGATGATGTCGGCGGGCACCCGCGCCTTGCCGATGTCATGGAAGAGCGCCGCCATGCCGAGGTCGTACAACTGGAGGCGCGTCAGCGCGAGGCGGCGGCCGAGCGCGATGGAGAAGATGCAGACGTTCACCGAGTGCGTGAACGTGTAGTCATCGTAATCGCGAATGGTCGTGAGCCCGACCAGCGACGTCTCGTCCGAGAGGATCTGGTCCACGATGCCCTGGACCACGCGCTTGATCTTCTTGATGTTCGCGCTCTGCCCCATGCGGACGGAATTGATGACGTCCTTCGTCGCCGACACCGACTTGGCGTACGTGCGCTTGGCCTTCTCCTTCGACTCGACGTGCTGGCCGCTCTGCTCCTCGTCGCCTTCCACGAGCGGGGCAATTTCGAACGAGGTGACGCCGGTGTCGCCGAGGCGCTTGAGCAGGCCGTCGTACCGGTCAGTCGTGTCCTCGCCCTGCGGGTTC
>JAJZRK010000222.1 GCA_021802745.1 bacterium | reverse complement strand
ACCGTTACGTGGCGTAACACCCACAATCGGCGCGTGGCGGCGCGGCGTGGCCCTCGCGCCGTTCCTGAGTGCCGCCGAGCCCGGCGGCGGTCGGGCGTGGGTGGTGGTCGCGGACAGTCGCGCGGCGCGCATCTTCCATTGCGACGAGGACAGCGTGCGGCGCGTGGACACGGTGCGCACGCTCACCCAACACGCCGCCGCGTCGGCATCAGGCCGCGTCGCGACGACGCACGCCGCCGCGCGCGGAGGGATCGGGCGCGACGCCGCCGAGCGCGAGCGGCGCGACGCGCGCTCACGGATGCTGCGCGAGCTCGCGCACCACGTCCGCGCGCTCTCGCCAGCCCTGCCGGTGTTCGTCGGCGGCACGCCGCAGCTCCTCAGCGAGGCGATTGCCGCGATGGCGCACGAACACGTCGACAATGTCATCGAGACACCAGTCCTCGGCGCCCGGGCGCGCGTGAGCGAGATCGCGCATGCCGTGCGCGATGGACTGACCCAGTTGCGCCGTGTCGGGGAGCAGGTGCTGGTGGAGGAGCTGTTGCGACGCTACGGCGATGACGACCTGGCGGCCGCGGGAGCCGCCGCCACCGGGCGGGCGCTGGACGAACGCTGCGTGCACACCCTGGTGCTCAGCGCGCCATTCATTGCCGTGCAGCCCGAGGTGGCCGAGGTGTTCGTGCGGTCGGCGCTGGCTCAGGACGCGCGCATTGAGGTGGTATCGGGAGATGCCGCGCGACTGCTCGAGGATTCGGGCGGCACTGGCGTGCTGCTGCGCTTCTCGCCGTTCGCGACCGCGTCCTCTGACGAAGGCGAACTGGCGCTCGTCTAGCATGGAACTCAGCTCCACGTCGTTCGCCCCGGGCGGCGGCATTCCGGCGCGCCATACCTGTGACGGGGCGGACACCTCGCCGCCGCTGGCGTGGACGAATGTTCCGCGCGCGGCGCGCAGTCTCGCGCTCATCGTCGATGATCCCGACGCGCCCGACCCGGCGGCGCCCAAGCGTATCTGGGTGCACTGGGTGCTGTACAATATTCCGCCTTCGATGACGGCGCTTGCCGAGGGAAACCCGCGCTCCCCGGTGCCGGACTCGGCGCGTGAAGGACTCAACGACAGCGGCACCCCCGGTTACGAGGGCCCCTGTCCGCCAATCGGCACGCACCGGTACTTCCACACGCTCTACGCACTCGACGCCGTGCTGCCCGACCTCGGCCCGCGCGCGACGCGCAAGGACCTCGATGCGGCAATGGCGGGGCACATTCTGGCGTCGGCGCAGGTGATGGGGAAATACGCGCGAGCGCGCTAGGAGGGCAGGGGATCCTCCTACCGCCGCACCTTCTCCACCAAATCCCACACCTTCGGATCCTCCGTTCCGAGCAACCAGACGGAGTAGCCGCGAAAGCCGTGCTTGCGCACCAGCGCGAGTTTGTCCCGGAACGCGCGGGCGTCTTCGATCCACGCATGTTCAAAGACGCCGTTGCGCTCCCAGGCGGCCACCCAGGCCCGCTGCGTCTTGTCCCAGCGCGGCTTGGCTCCCGCATCCCGAATGATTCGCGTCACCGCCTCATAACCCATGTCGCGGCCGCGGGCGCGCGACCCGGTGCGTGGGTCGTAGTCCGTGCTCCAATAGTCGGAGTAGGAGGCGAGGCCGAGCGAAAGCTTGGACGGCGGCACGCCGGCATCGAGCACGTACTTGATGGACGCGACCGTCCACGGATAGCCCGCCACCGGTCCGGGCGTCGAGCCGCCGGTGTGCTGTGCGTACGTCATGTACGAAAGGAAGTCGAGCGTGTCGGCCAGCGCCTTGAAGTCATACGCGCCGCGCCAGTAATCGTACATGTACTGATGGTACGGCAACGGCCCGCGATCGTCGTCGGTGCGCGGCACCACCGCCGCCGACAGCTCGCAACCGGCGCGGTGCACGGAGTCCGCCGCTTCGCGGGCCAGCGCGGTGAAGGCGTCGCGGTCGCCCACGTGCAGGTTCTCGAAGTCGAGCTGGATACCGTGCACGCGTTCGGCCCGGCAGAGCGACGCCAGCGCGCGCGCGGCGGCCGTGCGCACCGCCGGGTCGGTGGCGATGCGGTGCAGCACGCTGACGCTGAAGCCGGGGTTCATCACGAGCGGCACCACCTTCACGCCGTGCTCGCGCGCGATCGCGATGATGCGCGGATCCATCCCGCCGCGAATCGCTCCCGCGCTGTCCATGCTGTAGACCTGCGGTGCGATGACGCTGATGCGATCGGCGTGCGCCGCAAAGCGGGCGATGCCGTCGTCGCTGTTGCGCACATACCAGAGGGCCTCGGGCCCCTGCGCGGCCGCCGCGAGCGGCGCGACCACAAAGAGCATCGGAAACAGGCGCATGCCAGAAGTTACCGCCCGCCGGTCGCTGGACAACGGGGGTCGGATGTGCAGTATTGTCCGGAACTGGACGGGAATTGGGGTTTGCATGGATGCGCTGCACATCTTGCTGGTGGACGACCACGACTTCACGCGGTCGCTGCACAAACGGGTACTGACCGAACTCGGCGTCTCGACCATCGCCGAGGCGCGCGACGGCGCCGAGGCGCTTGATCGCGCGCGGGAGCAGCGGCCGGACATCGTCGTGACCGACCTGAACATGCCGGGGATGGACGGCATGACGTTCATCAGCAACCTCGCGCATGAACGCCTGGCCGATTCGGTGATCATCGCGTCCGGGCTCGCGCCCGGTGTGCTGCGCGCCGTGGAGGCAATGGCCGTGGCGTCGGGCATCCGCGTCTTGGGGGCGCTCGAGAAGCCGCTGCGGAAGGACGCGCTGGCTTCGATGCTGTTTGTGCACGCCAATCCACCGGGACCGAACGCCGCGCCGGCCACGGCGCGGCTCGATCCGGTGGCGGTGCAGCGTGCCGCGGAACTCGGACAGTTCCGCGCCTGGTACGCACCAGTGCTCGATGTGGCCTTCATGCGCACGGTGGCGGCGGACGTGGTGCCGCGCTGGGAGTCTCCGGATCACGACGTGCTCTCCGGCGATCCGGAACTCGCGCCGATCTACGAGATGACGGCAGCACCCGCCGTGATGCGCAGTGTGGTGACCGCGGCGCTCAGCGCGGGGGGGCTGTGGCAGCAGATGGGTTGGAACGGCGTGCTCACCATGCCACCGGGGCTTGCCGCCATCAATGACCCGAGTCTCTGGGACTGGATGTCGGCGACGGTGCGCAAGCACGGGGCCAACGGCACGATGGCGATCGCCGTGGAGGGCGCACTCTTCGTGAAGGATCCCGCCCGCGGTGCCTTCGCCGTGGCGCGTGCGATGATGGACGGTTACTTCCTCGTTGTGCGGGTCGAGAACCCCGAGGAACTGCCGGCGCTGCACGCGCTCGCCGCCTGCAGCGTCATCTCGTGTCCGGCGCGGTGGCTCACCGAACTGCCGGCGGCGATGGAGCGCGTGTACGACTTTGCCTCGCGGATGAGCGCCGAGATTGGCGTGCACGGCGTGGACGATCCCGCGATGCTCGGACGCCTCGCGCGGCGCTCCATTCGTCGCGCGCAGGGGCCCGCGGTGGGCCGCCCGGCGTCGGCGGCCGAGACGTACGACACGCACCTCGCGCCCCGGTAACGTTCGGCCGGCGGCGGGCGTATACACTCGGCGGCGTCCGCGCCGGACGCGCCGACCCTCAGTTTGAATTTCCCATGCATTCGAGAATACAGCGCTCGACCGACTGGCACGGAGCCGGCGCGGTGGGGCGATTCGTCCGGGCAATGCTCGCCCTGTCGCTCACGCTGGCGACGCCCCTGGCTGCGCAGGGAGTCGCGCAGGGCGCGGCGCAGGCGGCCGCTCGCGCGGGTGCACCGGCCACCGGACCGGTGGCGGTCTACCTCGACTGCCGCACGAGCTGCGACTTCAGCCTGATTCGCACCGAGATTGACTACGTCGACTGGGTGCGCGATCGGCAGGTCGCCGACGTGCACGTGCTGGTCACCAGTCAGCGCGCCGGTGCCGGGGGCGAGCAGTTCACGGCGGCCTTTCTCGGCGTGCGGCACTTCGCCGGGCGCGGTGACACGCTGACCTTCACGACGAACCCCACGACGACGGGCGATGAGATGCGTCGCGGGGTCACGCGTATGCTGGCGCTCGGCTTGGTGCAGTTCGTGGCGCGCACGCCCGGGGCGCAATCGCTGCGCGTCAGTCGCGGCGACACGACGCGCGCGGCGGCGGTGCAGGCGACGCCGGCGCGCGATCCATGGAACGCGTGGGTCTTCTCCGTCAGCGTGAGCGGGTCCACGGACGGCGAGCGGTACTACAAGAGCAAGAACCTCAACTCACACCTCAGCGCCGATCGGGTGACCGAGGCCTGGAAGACCAACTTCGACTACTCGTACTCGTACCGGAACAACCGTGTGACGGTGCAGGAGTTCGACAGCACCGGCGCGGTGGCGACGGAGGCGACGTACGTCAACCTGCTGCGCGACTGGCGCACCGAACTCCTGCAGGTGAAGAGTCTCGGCGACCACTGGTCGCTGGGCGGCAATGTGGAGCTGGCGTCGCAGGTGTATCGCAACCAGGACCTGCGCGCCGAGTCGAACGTGGCCGTCGAGTACAATGTCTTTCCGTACACGCAAACAACGCGCCGCGAGCTGCTGGTGCGCTATGGCATCGGGATGGTGCGGTACTGGTATGCCGACACGACGATCTTCGACAAGATACGCGAGACGTTGCCGCGGCATTCGCTGGAGCTCCAGTACCGGACGCGCGAGCCGTGGGGGAGCGCGAACGTGAGCGCCGAGCACCGCAACTTCCTGTCGGATGCCGCGAAGCGGACCACGGCGCTCAGCGCCGGAATGAGCGTGCGGCTGTTTCGCGGGTTCAGCGTCAACGCCAACGGCCGCTACGAGTGGATCCACGACCAGGTGTACCTGCCGCGTGGCGAGCAGGATGCCGTGGACGTGCTGTTGCGGCGCCGGGCGCTGCTGAGCGGCTTTCAGTACAACATGCGGCTCGGGTTCAGCTACACGTTTGGGTCGATCTACAACAACGTGGTGAACCCGCGGTTCTGAGCGCCCGGTGCGGTTGTGAGCGGTGCGTGCGGGGGTTATTTTTCACGTCTGTCTCGCGGGGTCTTGGCTCCGCGGCGGACGGGACGTAGCGCAGTCCGGTAGCGCACCTGAATGGGGTTCAGGGGGTCGCGGGTTCAAATCCCGCCGTCCCGATTTGTAATAGTTTGGGCTG
>JAJZRK010000008.1 GCA_021802745.1 bacterium | reverse complement strand
GCGACTGAGGCAACGACTCGAAGGGCTGCAACGCGAAGGGTGGCCAGGCCATTTGTTGATCTATGGCCCACCAGCGACGGGAAAGACGTCGCTCGTACGGCTCATCACGCGAGACCTCGCGCGATCGGAAGACGGACACTCCAACGTGCTCGCGGTGTCCGCTTCGCAGACGCGGAGCATCGACTACATCCGCGATACCGTACTCCCGCTCATGAAATCGCGTGGGGGAATACTCCGATTTGTTGATCCAGGTTTTCGCGGTGTGGTGGTGTTCAGCGAGGCGGATGGCCTTACAGCGGACGCCCAAAATGCGCTCAAGGACGCTCTCGATGTCCACGGTCGTACACACATCGCCATCTTCACGACAAACGAGGTAGCCAAGGTCAATGATGCGCTTGCCTCGCGGTGCGACAAACTCGAGTTCCAGCCGCCGCCAGTAGAAGAACGCGCCAGAGTGCTTGAACGCGTGCTGGCGGCGGAACAGCTCAGCGTTGAGCCCGAGACGATTCGCCGATTCGCGGAACATGAATCGGACATGAGACAACTTCTTCGAAACGCGCAGAATAGCATCACCATCCACGGTACGTTGCAGATCGACACCACAGTTGGCGGCGACCCGCGATCGGACGCATGGCCCACACCCGTTGATGGTTCCGAACTCTTGGCCAGTGTGGCGTGGGAACTTTCGAACTATGTGGCCCTGCCAGAAGGTGCGAGTCCTGCTATCGCGCTGTGGGTGCTGTTTGCACATGGTCACGAGCTATTTGGCCACTCCCCGCTGCTCGTCGCGGCGTCGCCCGTGAAACGTTCCGGAAAGACGACGCTGCTCGAATTGCTTCGGCGCGTTGTCCCTTATCCAAGGTTCGTGTCGAACATCTCCCCCGCGTCACTATTTCGACTAACCGGCGTCGTTGACGACAATGCATCGCAAGACACCCTGCGGCGAACAGGTCCAGTGTGGACACTGCTTGCCGATGAAGCGGACTCCTGGTTGCGAGATGGTTCTGACTTTCGAGGGTTGCTCAATGCAGGGCACGCTCGCAGTAGCGCCTACGTACTGCGCGTTGTTGATGGACGGTCGAAGACGTTTGCAGTGTGGTTCCCAAAAGTCCTTGCATTGATTGCAGACCGTGGCGGCCTACCGCAAACCGTGCTCGATCGAAGCATCGTCGTGCCGATGCGACGGCGGCTCCCGCACGAAGAAGTGAAACGACTGCGTACCGATGTGGACCTGAGAAGTCTGACCGATCTGCGAAGGCAGGCTGAGCGCTGGATCGCCGACAATTCTGAGCTGCTGCGCACGAGCGATCCCGCGATGCCCGACCGACTGCATGATCGAGCCGCCGACAATTGGCGACCACTGTTCGCCATCGCGGACATCGCCGGTGGTCCATGGCCGGTCTTGGCCAGACGAGCAAGCCTGATACTGACTCCTGAAGTCGACGAAACGGGAGAGGACGCCGTGATGCTCCTTGGTGATATCCGCGATCTGTTCCAGCGGGAGCAGATCAACAAGATCCCGACGCTGGTGATCATCGACGCGCTTCGGCTCATCGAGGATCGTCCGTGGTCGCAACGGTTAGACCCGTTCTCGCTCGCGAAGACTCTGCGGAGGTTCGACATCAAACCGAAGGCGCTCTGGCACACCCCGGACATTGGCCCGAAAGGGATGAAGCGAGGCTACTACCTAGCAGACTTTGCGGCCGCCTTTGAGCGCTACCTGCCACCGCTCTAGAACCCCGCAAGACCCGCAAGACCCGCAAGAGCGCTGCGTACTCTTGCGGGTGCGGCGTGTCGGGGGTCGTGGGATGGCGACCTGAAACAGGCCGTGATCAGAACTGATCGTGTGTGAGCGGTCCCCGTGAACACGTACCGTGTTTGCGACAATTTCACTCCCCCATCCGCCCGCTCTCTCGCAAGAACCTGGACGGCGATTTCAGGGAGCGAATTCAAGTGCGCAAGTTTCATGCGACGTTATACGCGACAATTACTGAATCAACGTCAGTAGTGTCTGGTAGGTGGCGACGACTCGAAGGCGATGAGCAGCGTCACTGAGGCCGCGAGTGAGGCGCTCGTCGGGCGGGGGAGGGAGGGGGACGAGCGAGCGGTGCTCGGGTGAGGGTGCTCGGACTGTCATAAGATCATCAACTCGCAACACTTTATTTTTCAAATACTTACTCCGAGGTCGGCCACCGAGTTTTCGGGCTTCGGTGTTTTCCGACTGAGCAACTGGCCGTCGAACGATTTCAAATTTCTACAGGTCAGAATGACCGATGTCCCGCGCGTTCTCGGTCAACCGGACTTATCTGAATCCGCCTCACCCTTCTCTGGGGGCCGCTGGCGCGATTTCTCGTCTGGCGAGGTTGCCGAGGTCGCTTTGACGCCGCGCGGCTCGTACCGAGTCGACGACGGCCCTTAGCGCCCCCTTGAACGCGCCACACGAAGGACAATCCACACAGGCACACCAAGGGACTGAAGTCCCGGTCAGTTTCTGCGTCTGCAGGATGATGATCGCCGTTGCGATGTTGGGCACGCAGAGCCCACCGCAGACGGCGCATAGCGCTCCCGCTGCCGCGAGTCGGTGCAGCGCATCCTCGTGAGATTCGTTCGACCCTTCGATGGTCCAAGCGGTTTCTGTCATTGGCGCCTCGTCAACTACAGGGATCGTCTTGGGGATGGGTTGATCGGCCCCCCAACGCCAAGACGGACACACCCTCTCGGGGGCCGAACGGACAACTACTTGACCTCTCTACTCATCACTTCTCGGTCGTGTCCTCGATGAAGGTCGGTGACTCGTCGTGCGTACGACTTGATGGCTTCTGTGATTCTGCGCTCATCGCGAATCAGAACATCTTGGCTTGATACGTTCGTTGGTGTGCCAAGTACACGATTGCTTAAGTACACAGCCGCCTCAAACGCGATGCGATTCCGGAGCTTCCCTTGTGCGGTCGCAACAATCACGGACTGAGCCAGCGGAAGAAGGTCAACCCACGGGATCATCTTCTGGACACTTAGAGCAGTCGCGTTCGCGTGAAGTTCTTCCAGATACGTTCGAACGTTGGGTTGTTTCAGTAGGTCACTCGCCTCGATGGACGCCGTGTTGTAGGAAGATCCCGGGTGAACGGCCAAGTACGCCCGGGTCGCGTTCCCTGCCTGTTCTCCCGCGAAATACTCCGCCGCAAAGCGACGCTCGCTCGGGGTAAGGTTTAGCGCGAGAGAGCCAGCACTCGGCTGGCTCTCGGTTGGTTCTTCACGCGCTTGCGCCACAGCAACGCTCACCGTTTGAAGATCAGCTTGCGAAAACCTGCTGCCTCCTTCGCGGCGATCACGCGGTCCCACTCCTCTCTGTTGGTCATGAAGAGTTGGGTTCGTTCGGCAGGAGTCATGCGGTCAAAGACCGCCTCTCGTTCATCCTCTTCCCGATAGGCCTGCGCCATCGTCGCGGCAGCACCAGTGAGGCCAAGTTCAGCCATAGCCTGTGCTTCCTCCTGCTGGAAGGTCGCAATGAACTCGCGAGCCTTCTCAAGTCTCTTCGTGAGCGAATCTCTGGTCGGATTGTCGAGCATGTACACGTCCTCCGATGATGGGTGTCTACGGCCTACTAGCTGACCTGTTGCGTCGACTTCGATGGCGCTTCGGCGTGCCAATAATCTCGATCTCATGGTGATCCACGAGGTAGGTCGATCTCTTCGACGGGTCGAACTGCTCGACCTTCACCAGCATGCCATGTCGCCAGTACTTCCTGATCTTCTGAATGAAGGCAGTGATGACATCCTTGATCTCCACGGGACCTCTGAGGCGACGTGACCAAACGCCACCGAGGAGAAAGTGAATGTGTTGGCGTCTCGTGACCGAGCCCTCTCCCCTCGCCACGAGTCCATAGACTCCCAGCTCCTCGATCAAAGCGCGGGCGGCGTCATCGGCTTTTGGGGCGCTCTTGGCCCACCTGAACGTCGCGATCACGTATACCTGCCACTGCATCTTCCAGATGTAGTCAACGAGCGCTTCCCAATACTTACGTCTCTCGAAGCTCTCGTCACGATCACTCCCTACGAGAAGAGAAGTTCTCTCGATCTGAGTTCTCTCAGGTCTGCCTGGAACAGCAGTGCCTAACTCCCTCACGCGCACCCTCTGCAAGCGACCTCCTTTCGAAGTGGTCACATGACTTTGCTTCCAGCGGCGCCAAAAACCTCGTGTCACCCTAGCATGTCTCGAACGAGAGGCCTGAATGAGCAGGCGGAGTCCCTCGCGCCACTTCCATATGCGCTGGTGCGGCAGCGCCTACTCCTTGTTGCCCTCCCTGACAGGAAATCCCGCACGGTCCAAGGCTTCCTGCATCAGACCGGCGATGGCCCTCTCAACGGGTACGTCGAGAGCCTTGCAGAGCTGCCGGAACTGGAAGTACGTGTCGCGCGGAACCCGCGGTTGAATCACAATCTTCGAACTCACTTGACCCCCCGAAACGACGAAAGCCGCGCGCCTCACTTCGAGGTTGCGCGGCTTTGCGGTAAGCCTGCCGGTCCGATCCGGCCATCAGCCTGAGCTGATGGTTCTCGCAAATCAGTTATGCGTTCGCGGCACGTATTCTTGCTTGCTCACCTGAGAAAAGCAATGGTGAGAACAGGGCTACGCTGAGTAGGTTCACTCTGAGGAATGAACACGCTTCATTAGTCGCTCGCGCTGAAGGCGGAAATACGGGAGCCAGAAGGCTGCTACGGTACAAAGGACGAGCACCGCGAAGGCAACCGTCAGAAGGAAGTAGAAGAATGCCTGCAGGGCGACGTCGGAACTCACGCTGGATGCCCCACTCGCGCTCGATGATGTGAGTAGTCCAATGAACCTGAGCGGACTCCATCCGAGCATGAGAGTAGCGCCCGCATTCGGCGGCCCTATCGATGCAAGGAAAAAGAGTTCCAGGAGAACGAAGAGCGCAAATAGTGGGAAGAGTCTAGCCCATTTGGTCATACAACCTCGCTGCACGCCCTACGAGTAACGCTGCGTTCATGTGTCACGGGATCTGTGCTTCGAAAAATTCGACAATCAGTCCAGTGAGACCGACGACCGTCGAGGCAAGTAATCCGATCAACAGCGTCCTACCCGAATGTCCGCCCGTAGCAGCCGCATTTGCGAGCGTGAAGTATCCGAGGGCGCTTAAGCCGTACATGGCGATCCGCATCCGCTTGAGAAGCGTCTTGAGGAGCCTGTTTGGCTGCGGTGTGACAGCAAGGTGAATCTCGGGAGGTCTGAGGTAACCGAGTTCGTCAATTGTCTTCTCGGCGGCCTTTTCTACTTGCTGTCTGACCTTCCAGTCTGACTGCGCCACAATCTGGTCAACGCGATGACGCACTTCGTCCCACGAGAGGGAGTTGCGATCTCGCTCAGCAAGGTTCGCTTTCAGATCGTCGAGATCTACTCTGAGCCTTTCAAGCGATACCGGAGGAGTGAACTTCTCGTCCTCGCGACGTTCTTCCTGTTCTTCCTCTTGTTCTTCATCACCCATGGTCGCATGCTCCGCGCCGCCAACTGGTGCAACAAATGAAGCCCGGCGGAATGCTCCCGGGGAAAGTCGGCTGGATTGCACCCGTCTGCCGCCGTTTCATCGGGCGAATCTACCGCGATCGGAGGAGTTTGCCAGACGTTAGGTCTGGAGATGTGACAAGCCGAAGAAAGGTCCGAGGCTTCGTTCGTGAGGCAACCATCGAGCGATACTGCCACGCTGTGGTTCCGAGACGGCCTACAAGCAGATGATATCGCGATCCGCCTAATCAGACCTACTCACATCGCGCTCCACCAGATTCTCCCCCACGTCCTTCCATGCAGCTTGCAATAGCGCAGCTGAAAGCAGGGCAGCGAACTGCGCCGCCTCGCTGCGAAGGTGCGGCAAACTGCTGCAATACAACAACTTAGGGCCATGCCTCTGGATCAGAAGAGTCCAGGTTCGAGCCCTGGAGGGGCAATGCAAACGCGCCGCCGAGTCACTCGGCGGCGCGTTTGCTATTTGAGACAGGTACTGGTCGCTGACGGCTGTCGCGCCCGGACCCTGCGCCCTACGGTACGTAGGTCAGCCCCACGAACTGCAGGCGCAGGTTTGATTGCAGCGACACGCGCGAGGTTTCGGAACCAACTCCTCAAACCCTCCGTATGGTGGGCGATGTCGAAGGCAAGAGACCCCTTTCGCCTCCTGGTCCGCCCCTACGCCTGACGTGCGCCCTGCCATGACTCACCCGACGGTCCGACTCGCCGCGCGTCGCGCGCGGTTTGCTCTGCTCATTCTTGGCACAACGACCGCGGCGCTCGGTGCGCAAGGTCCGGCCGGCGATTCGGCGGCCCGCGCGATACCGCGCACGATGGCCGTGCACCGTTCGTCGCCCATTGCCGTTGATGGCCGGCTCGACGACGCGGCCTGGCGTGCGGCGACGCCCATCACGGCGCTGCGACAGTACCAGCCGAGTGAAGGGGCGCCGGCATCGCTCCCCACCGAAATCCGCATTCTCTACGACGACCGCGCGCTCTACATCGGCGCCCGGCTGGGCGACCCGCAGGGGCGCGCCGGTGTGCGTGCGCCGCGGGCGCGACGCGACCAGTTGCTCGACGGCAACGGCAACAACGGCGCGTTCAACTCGCTCACGTCGGACAAGCTCGTCATCGTGCTCGACCCGTTTCACAATCACCTCGACCAGGCGCTGTTCGAGATCAACCCGGCGGGTGTGCGCGGCGAGGCATTCAACGGCGATGACTCGTGGGACCCGGTGTGGGAAGCGGCCACGCAAGTGGACGACGGGGGCTGGACCGCCGAGGTGCGGATTCCGTACTCGCAGCTCCGCTTTTCGCGCGACTCGGTGCAGACGTGGGGGCTGCAGCTCTGGCGCTACGTGGACCGGCTGAACGAGCGCGACATGTGGTCGTTCCGCAAGCAGAACGAGAGCTCCGGCCCCGCCTACTATGGCCATCTCGATGGCATCGCGACCGGCCATCAGCCGCGGCGCCTCGAGGTCATGCCGTACACGGTGGCGCGCGCGCAAAGCAAGCCGGCGGCGCCGGGCGATCCGTTCCACTCGGGCCGTGAAGGGCGCGTCAGCGTGGGCGGCGACCTCAAGTACCTGCTCACCAGCAACCTGACGCTGGACGCCACCGTGAACCCGGACTTCGGCCAGGTCGAGGTGGATCCGTCGGTGCTGAACCTGTCGGCCTCCGAAACCTACTATGACGAGAAGCGCCCCTTCTTCGTGGCGGGGAGCAGTGCGTTCAGCTTTGGCGGCATGAGCTGCTACTTCTGCGACAATGTGTCCGGGCTCGGCGCCTTCTACTCGCGGCGCATCGGACGTCCGCCGCAGCTGGCGGACCACGTGAATGGCGAGGCCGCCTACGCCGACATTCCCGACAACACGGCGATCCTTGGCGCGGCCAAGGTGACGGGACGGACGAGCAAGGGCTACTCCGTTGGCATTCTCGACGCGCTGACGAATCGCGAGTCGGGCACCTTCGTCCGGGGTGCGGGCATCGCCGAATCGCGCCAGCTCGTGGAACCCATGACGAATTACTTCGTCGGCCGCGTGAAGAAGGACTTTCACGAGGGGGCGACGACGTTCGGCGGCATCGTGACCTCCACGCTGCGGCGGCTCGGCGGCGACGCGATCGCCGCCAGCCGGCTGCGCGACCGCGCCACCGTGGCCGGCGTGGACTGGATGCACACCTGGAAGAACCGCGAGTACCGCTGGATGGGGACGATGGTGGCGTCCGACGTGGGCGGCACCGCGGAGGCGATGGCGCTCACCCAGCGGTCGAGCACGCACTACTACCAGCGCCCCGACCGCCGGGTGATTGACGGCGGGTTCTTTGGCGCGCGGTACGACACCACGGCGACGGTCATGCGCGGCTGGGGACTGTACACGCGCGTCGCCAAGGAGAACGGCAACTGGCTGTGGGAACTGGCGCAGAGCTGGCGCAGCCCCGGCTTTGAGGTGAACGACGCCTCATACGTGTCGCGCACTGCATACCGGTGGATGAACGGCAACATCGTGCGGCAGTGGGTGAAGCCCACGTCGTGGTACCGCAACGTCTTCATGTCGGCGGGGATGAACCAGCAGTTCGACTGGGACGGGCGGCGCAACTTCCAGGACCTGACGTCCTACCTCGGCATGGAGCTGCCGAACTACTGGCGCATCCGCACGTTCTACATTCACAACGCCACGGTGGACGACGACCGGCTGGCCCGCGGCGGGCCGGTGCTGAAGAGCGACGGCTACAACTTCGTGCATCTGCAGCTCTCCACCGATCCGCGGCGGTTTGCGGTGTTCGACTTCACGGCGAATTTCGCCGGCGGACTCGACGAGAAGACGCACACGCGGCAGTGGCAGCCGGGCATGGCGCTGAAGCCGATGCCAAGCCTGTACGTCCAGCTCGCCCCGTCGTACGCGGAGTCCGAGGACGGCGCCCAGTACGTCACGACGGTGACCGACCCGACCGCCGCGGCGTTCGGGGGCAAGCGCTACGTGTTCGGGTTCATCCGCACGCGCACGCTGTCGCTGGAGACGCGCATCAACTGGACCTTCACTCCCACGCTCACGCTGCAGCTGTATGCCCAACCGTTCTTCGCGAGCGGCGACTACCAGCGCTTCCGGGAGTTTGCCGCGCCGCGCCTGCTCCGGAAGCTGGACTACGGGCGCGACATCGGGACGATCGCGCGCAGCGCGTCGGGCACGTACACCGTGGACCCCGACGGCGCCGGGCCCGCCGCGTCATTCAGCTTCGGCGATCCGAACTTCTCGGCGCGGTCGCTGCGCGGCACGGCCGTGGTGCGCTGGGAATACCGGCCGGGCTCCACCGTCTATTTCGCATGGACGCAGCAGCGCTCGGGCTCGAGTGGCGACGGGTCGCTCGACTTCGGGCGCGACCAGTCTGCGTTGTGGCGCGACCCGGCCGACAACGTCTTTCTCGTGAAAGTGAACTACTGGCTCGGCCGGTAACGCCCGGCGCGTACGTTCCGCCCACCCGGGGCGGCGCGTCAGGAGGCTCAGGTGAAGCCGCTGCTCCCGCCGCACGAGGAGCCGCTGCTTGCCGAGCCCGACCGGCTCCCGGTCAGCACGCCGCACCCGGTGATCTGGCGCTCGACGTTCGGCGAACCACAGGCGGGGCATTTCTTCCCCTCGCCGGCCGCATACGCGGACATTGAAAGCCGCACCTCATAGGGTGCGTCGCAGTTGAGGCAGAGGTACTCGTAACTGGGCATGGCGGGGACAATGGACGCGAACCATCGGCCGCGCGGTCGCGCGCCGGACGGCGTCCTGAATTAGTATCCGTGGCACGTCCGCCGCGGGAGTGGGTCAGGTTGGCGGTGTCTTGACGCAGAGCCGCAGCTCGCGGTCCACCCGGCCAATGTGGCTGCGGAGCCAGTGATGCAGGGCATTCACGAGGAGCTGCGCATCGTGCTCGTCGTACCCATGCCGGGCGTGGAGCTGGCGATGCTCGCCGAGCAGCTGCAGGAGCCCCTCGTGCTGTTGCTTGTTGGTGAGCGCCGAAGGGCACCGACACCGCTCCATGCAGCCCTCTTCGAACGAGAAGTGCTCGCGACAGTAGCGATCGAGAGAACTGAGCAAACGGAGGTACTCGCTCGCCCTGTCACCGCGCTCCACGGCGGTGGCCAGGGCGGCCACCGCCTTGAAGAGCGACTTGTGCTGATCATCAATCTGCGGGAAGCCAGTCGCGTAGGATTCGTTCCACTGCATGCCTCGAAATCTAGACGGCGCGCACGCGCGTGGTATCCCGCTTTGTGCGTACTCCGTCAGGGACGACAAGATACCGTCGGCGGCGGACGGCTCAGGGCACCGCCTTCTGCTTCCCGCCGAACGTCGGCGTCATGCCGAGATTCGCCATCGCAAACGCGTGCTGGTCGGCCGTCACCTCGAGCGCCTTGGTGAGCGACGAGCTGCCGTGCCCGCTCGCGGTCTCGATGCGGATGAGCACGGGGTTCGGGCCGCGGTGCGCCTGCTGCAGCCGTGCCGCGAACTTGAACGAATGCGCCGGGACGACCCGATCGTCGTGGTCGGCCGTCGTCACGAGCGTCGCCGGGTACGCCACGCCGTCCTTGAGGTTCTGCAGCGGGGAGTACCTGATGAGGTACTTGAAGTCCTCGGCGTGGTCGCTGGAGCCGTAGTCGGCCACCCAGTTCCAGCCGATGGTGAACTTCTGGAAGCGCAGCATGTCCATGACCCCCACGGCGGGGAGCGCCACCCGGAACAGGTCGGGGCGCTGGGTCATGATGGCGCCCACGAGCAGGCCGCCGTTGGAGCCGCCCTGCATGACGAGCTTGTCCTTGTTCGTGTACTTGTTGGCAATGAGCCACTCGGCGGCCGCGATGAAGTCGTCGAAGACGTTCTGCTTGTTCGCCTTCATGCCGGCCTGGTGCCAGGCTTCGCCGTACTCGCCGCCGCCCCGCATGTTGACCGAGGCGTAGACGCCGCCCTGCTCGAGCCAGGCGATGCGCGTGGCGCTGAAGCCGGGGAGGGTGGAGATGTTGAAGCCGCCGTAGCCGTAGACCAGCGTCGGGTTGCGGCCGTCGAGCTTCAACCCCTTCTTCGCGACGATGAACATGGGGACCTTCGTGCCGTCCTTCGACGTGGCGAAGACCTGCCGGGTCTCGAACTGCGACGGATCGAAGGGGAGCTTCGTCTCGCGGTAGACGGTGCTCGCGCCACTGGCCAGGTCGTAGCGATAGGTGGTTGGCGGGGCGGTGAAGCTGTTGAAGGTGAAGAACGCGTCCGTGTCGCCGCGCTCGCCGCCGCTGAAGCCCGCCGTGCCGACACCCGGCAGCGCGACATCGCGCACCTTGGTGCCGTCGTAGCGGTACTGCACGATCGCGCTGGTCACGTCCTTCAGGTACGAGGCGAACAGGTTGCCGCCGACGTTCGCAACGCCGCTCAGCACCTCCTTCTGCTCCGGAATGATCGTCTTCCAGTTCGACTCGGCGGGCGCGCTCGGGTCAATGCGCACCACGCGGTTGTTGAGCGCTCCGGCGTTGGTCTCCACCAGCAGCGCCCCACCGTCGTTGTCGATCACGTTGAACTGCTTCTCGAACCCGGTGATCAGGCGGCGCCAGCCGGGATCCCCGGCGGCGAGGTCGCGCACCCACAAGGCGTTGCCGTCGGCGCCCTGGCCGCGATCGGAGATGCTGAGAATCAGGAACCGCTGGTCGTCGGTGACGTCCACCGTGTGAAAGCGCTGCGGATGGGCGGCGTCCTCAAAGACGAGTTGGTCGTGAGACTGCGGCGTGCCGAGCACGTGGTAGTAGACCTGATGGTTTTCGTTGACGCCGCTCAGCGCCTTGGTGGTGTCGGCGGGCGTCGGATAGCGCGAGTAGAAGAAGCCGTTCTTGTACCACGCGATGCCCGAGACCTTCACCCAGCGCACCTGGTCGGCGAGATCCTTCTTCGTGACCGGGTCCATCACGCGGATTTCCTGCCAGTCGGAGCCGGCGCGGGAGAGCGTGTAGGCGAGGTGCCTGCCGGATTCGTCAAACGTGAAGCCGCCCACGCGCGTGGTGCCGTCCGCGGTCAGCGTGTTGGGGTCAATCAGCACCTCTTCCTTGCCGTCGAGCCCGCGCTGCAGGTAGTAGACCGACTGGTTCTGCAGGCCGCTGTTCTTCGTGAACCAGACCCAGCCCTTGCGGCGGACCGGCGACGAGATGCGCGGGTAGTTGGAGAGGGCCTTGAGGCGCTCGAGCAGGGCACCGCGATACGGGATCTTGCCGAGGTAGCCGAAGGTGACCGCGTTCTCCTCGCCGACCCACTTCTTCACGGCGCTCGCCGTGTCGTCCTCGAGCCAGCGGAACGGATCGGGCACCTTGGTGCCGTGATAGTCGTCCACGTGCGGGACGGTGGCCGTGACGGGGTACTTGAGCGGGGCGGACTGCTGCGCGGCGCCTGCGGCAGCCACGAGCGCCAAGGCGGCGGCGGCGAGGGCGGTGCGGGGAACGAACCGGCGTGCCTGCATGAGATGCTCCGGTAGAATCGGGCGGGTGCGTGGGATGGACGGCTATTGATTCTCTCCGAAGTACGCCCGCTCAGCCAGTGCTGCTGGCGTCTGAGCCACGCACGGGCGACCTTTCACGATTCGCGCGCGACGGCGCCCTCTCACGCGCGTCGGAGCGCCGCTCCATGTCCGTCGGAGAACACTCATGCCCTCGCTCCGTTCCGCGCTGCTCCCCATCGTGCTCGCGGCTATTGCCGGGTCGTTGGCGCTCCCGGCGCGCGCGCAGGTCCGACCCGCCCGCCCGGCCCGTTCCGTGCCGGTCGAACCGACGCTTCCCGCCCCACCCGTCGACACCGTGCGCGCCATCATGCCGCCCCGCCAGCCGCTCCCCGCGGAGAGCGCGAGCGCCGGGGTGACGCGCTTCTCGTTCATCGCCTACGGCGACACGCGGGGGCGGCGCGACGGCACCGAGCCGCAGTACGAGCATTCGCTCATCGTGGACGCGATGCTGCGGCAGATTGCGCAGCGCGCCGACGGCCCGTCGCCCGTCCGGTTCGTCCTGCAGAGCGGCGACGCGGTGGTGAACGGCCGCGATCCGCGGCAGTGGAACAAGAGCTTCACCGGGCTGATCAACCGGCTGACGACGGACGGGGGCGTGCCGTACTTCCTTGCCCCCGGCAATCACGACGTGACGAGCGCAGCGGAACTCGACAACCCGGGGCGCAAGGAAGGGCTGGCGAACTACCTGCGCGCGGTGGCCCAGCTCATTCCCCCCGATGGCGCGACGCGGCGGCTGGCCGGCTATCCGACCTACGCATTCGGGTACGGCAACACCTTCGTGCTGGCCTTCGACTCGAACATTGCCGCCGACTCCACGCAGTTCGCGTGGGCGCGCGCCCAGCTCGAGGGGCTTGACCGCACGCGCTACCCGAACATCGTGGCCTTCTTCCATCACCCCGCCTTCTCGTCGGGGCCGCACGGCGGCGCGATCGTCGAGCGTCCCACGGCGGCGGTGCGCGACCTGTGGATGCCGATGTTCCGCACGCACGGCGTGCAGCTGCTCGTGACCGGGCATGAGCATCTCTTCGAGCACTGGGTCGAACGGTATCGCGACAGCCAGGGCGGCCGGCACCGGATGGACGAGCTGGTGACGGGGGGCGGCGGTGCGCCGCTCTATGGTTATCGCGGCGAGCCCGACCTGCGCGCCTACCTCGCGGCCAGCGGCGCCGACTCGGCTCGCGTGCAGCATTTGGTACGCCCCGGGCAGGAGCCGGGGGATAACCCGTACCATTTCGTCATCGTGCACGTGGACGGCAGCAACATCTCGCTCGAGGTGCTGAGTGTGGACTGGGGGACCGGTTTTGCGCCGTATCGGAGCAATCGGGCGGTGCTGAGGGATAGTCTGCCGTAAGCGTGCAGCGCTCGTGCGATGGCTGCGTGGGAGCGCGGCGGCGGCGTTCCGACGAAGGCGCTCAACCAGGCGGTGTCGCGCAACCGCGCGCGGTTTCCAACCGACTTCGCCTTCAGGTTGACGCGACTCGAATCCGCCAACTTGAAGTCACAGATTGTGACTTCAAGTTGGCATGATGAAACGCGAGTCCGGCCCGCGGACGGTTAGAACCGGAGCACCTGCTCCGCCCGATCCCCGGCCTGGAAGTAGAGCCCGCGCCGCTCATCGCCGGGATTGCGGGCGACAAGCACCGTGTTCTGCTGGTCGTTGAATGCGTCGAACATCAGGTGCACGCGCACGCCGAGCGTCTTCACGGGCCTGGGGGCCTTCCACTGCACCAGCACCCACCAGATGGGCTGGTCGCCGTCGAGGTCGCCGCCGCTGTCGAGCACCTCGCCCGTCAGCCGGGCTCCCTCGACGGTGATGATGAAGTACTGCGCCATGTAGGCAGCGACGGCCGCCTTGGACGCGGCGCTGTCGGTCACCGGCCGCTTGAGCGCCTTCTGCAGGTCATCGCGGAACATGCGCACCCGCGCCACGACCACCGCCCCCTCGATCACCATGCGGGTGTTCGTGATGTGCAGGTCGTGAGGCGGCGCGGCCAATCGCACCGGCGCCGCGGCCGCCACCAGCACGACGGAACAGGCCGCGACCGCGAGCGACCGCCAGGACGCGCGCCGCGCCGGGACGTGCGTCACGGCTGCACCCGCGCCACCGGCGTCCAGGCGTTGTTCGCGCGGTTCACGTCGGCGAAGACCTCATTGGGGTCTATTACCACCTGCGAGAGCGCCTTGTTCGAGAAGAAGCCATACGTGAACGTCTTCTCGTTGAAGCGCCAGACGTCGGCGGGAAGCTTGATGAGGTCGCTCGTCCCGTCGTCGTAGGTGACGCCGAGCTGGATGGGCATCACGAGGCCGCCCTTCTGGTCCACGGTAATGGTGTGATAGAACTTGCCGCGCGCCGTGTTGCCGGTGATATCCATGGCGTCCTGCGTCTGCACGCCGCCGAGCGCCTGGTCGTTGGCGTACGTCGTGTAGAAGATGCCGCGCCACCACCAGTTGAGGTTCTCCCCGGCGCCGTTCACGATGGTGCGGAAGAAGTCGGCAGGCTGCGGCTTCTTGAAGACCCACTTGGCCGCGTACTCGTGGAAGGCGCGGTCGAACTGCGCCGGAGCAAGCACCTGTTCGCGCAGCATCACGAGCGTTGCCGCCGGCTTGGCGTACGCCTGCGGGCTGTAGTTGGCGTAGACGAGGTCCGACTCGGTCATCATCGGGACCTGGGCAACTTCCTTGAAATAGTCGACGATCTTGGGCGCCGGCCCGCGGTTGGACGGATAGTTGGGGTCCCAGTCCTTCTCGGCGTAGTACTGGATGAACGAGTTCATCCCCTCGTCCATCCACCCCCAGCGCCGCTCGTCGGAGGCGAGGATCATCGGGAACCAGTTGTGCCCGACCTCGTGGATGGTCACCGAGATGAGCCGCCACTTGAGCGATGGGTCAAAGGTGCCGTCGGGGCGGGGGCGCGCGCCGCAGAAGGCGATCATCGGGTACTCCATGCCGCCCACCGAGCCGTGCACGTTGCTCGCCACGGGGTACGGATACTCGATGACCATGCGTCCGTAGGTGACCATCGTCTGCCTGATGGCCTTGGTGCTGTACTGGTCCCACAGCGGCATGGCGTCGCGCGGGTACACGGAATGCAATTCGATGAGGCGGCCGCCCTTCGAGTACCGGAAGCCCATCGCGTCCCAGATGAACGTCTTGGAGCTGGCCCACGCGAAGTCGCGCACGTTCTGCGCCTTGAAATGCCACGTCATCGGCGCCGTCCCTGCCGGACGCGTCACCGGCTTGGCCACTTCGTCGGGGCGGACGATGAAGACCGGCTCGTCGGAGCTCCACGCCTGCTGCAGTCGCGCGCGCTGGGTGGCGGTGAGCACTTCGTTGGGGTTCTGCAGCACTCCCGTGGCGCGCACGATGTGGTCGTGCGGCACGGTCATCGTCACGTCGAAGTCGCCGAACTCCTGGTAGAACTCGCCCTGCGAGTAGAACTGGTCGTTGACCCAGCCGCTCACATCGTCATAGACCGCCGCGCGCGGGTACCACTGGGCGATCTCGTACTCCCAGCCGTCCTTCACCTTGTCGCGCGCGTTGCGCTGGGTGTTGCGCCCGATCTCGGGAACGACATACGCCCACTCGATCTCGAGCTGGGCCGACTGCCCGGTGGCAATGGGGGCCGGGAGTTCGACGCGCAGGGACGTGCCGTTCACGAAGAACGCGGCGTCGCGCAGCACGCCGGTCGCCCCGATGGTGCGAATGCGGCCAATGCGCATGCCGAGCTTCTGCGCCTCATCTCCGGTGAGGTCGAGCAGACGCAGCGCCTGCCCCGACATCTGCGCCAGCCCGCGCGGAAGCGGCCGCGACGAGAGCTGGGCGCGCGAGTCGGGACGCTCGACGTTCTGGTCGAGCTGGAACCAGAGGTACGGCAGCGGCGTCGGCGAGTTGTTGTGGTAGGTGACGCGCTCGGTGCCGGTGATTTCGTGCTTCACCGTGTCGAGGGTGGCACGGATCGTGTAGTCCACCTTCTGCTGCCAGTACTTGGGGCCGGGGGCGCCGCTCGCCGTGCGGTACTCATTGGGGGTCGACCACTGCTCGATGGCCCGGAAGTTCGACTGGTTGGTCTTCTGCGACGTGTCGGCGTTCAACCACTGCGGCGGCGTGGTGATGGGCGGGCTGCCGCGCTGGGCGGCTAGTGGCGCGGCGACGGAGCAGAGCATGAGGAGGTGACGGGCGCGGCGCGAGATCATGGTGGTCCTTGGCAGACGGTAGACGGTAGACGGTAGACGGCAGACGGTAGACGGTAGACAGGAGACGATAGACGGTAGATGGCGGGATCCTTGAACAACGGCGAGCGTCTACGCGGCGTTGGTGAGTCGGTCAATCAGGAGCGTCAATCCGATACCGGCGGCGGCGCCCGCGAGGATCAGCACCCAGTCGCGGCGCCGCACGTGCAGCCAGCGGCCAGCAGCGAGGCCGAGCGCGAAGAACGCGCTCACGATGAGCACCTGCCCGACCTCGAGTCCCAGGTTGAACGCAAGCAGCGGCACGCCGATGGACGACTCGGCGCCGAGCATGGACCGCAGGGCGCTGGCGAAGCCGAGGCCGTGGATGAGCCCGAAGATGCCGGCCGTCGCGTAGCGCCGGCGCATGGCCGCCGTGCGCGACGCCTCGGTGGGCGGGACGATCTGGTCGCCGATGGCGGCGACGGCCATGACGACGATGGTGGCGGCGATCAGGGGCTCCACCACGTGGGCGCTCACCCGCACGAGGTCGAGCGTGGCGAGGGCCAGCGTCAATGAATGCCCGATGGTGAACGCCGTGACGAGAACGGCGATGCGCTTCCACTCATGGACGCCGTACGCGGCGGTCAGCGCGGCGACAAACAGGATGTGGTCCCACGCGCCGATGGAGGCGATGTGGTGGTACCCCATCCGGAGGTAGAGGGCGAACTCGGACATGGCGGGGAAAATACAGCGCGGCGGCTTTCGCCGCCGCGTGCGCCCGCTCACGGAACCTCTCCGCCCTACGGAGCCGGCGGCGGAGCCTCCGGCACCTCAAACTCGCCCGTCAACGTGTGCCGCAAGCCGGACGCCTGCTGCTCGGCCGTGATCTCCATCTCCCGCTGCTCGCTGACGAACCGATGCTTGAACCAGGCGCCGACGTCGTCGAAATACGTGTACGCAACGGGAATCACCACCAGCGTCAGCATCGTCGAGGTGATGAGGCCGCCAATCACGGCGTGGGCCATCGGCGCCCGGAACTCGCCGCCCTCGCCCAGCGCGAGCGCGATGGGCGTCATGCCGGCAATCATCGCCAGCGTCGTCATCATGATGGGGCGCAGTCGCACCGCACCGGCCTCGACGAGTGCCTCGAAGCGATGCGCACCGGCGCGCCGGCGCTCGTTGGCATTGTCCACGAGCAAGATGGCGTTCTTGGTGACGAGGCCCATGAGCATGATCACGCCGATCATGGACATGATGTTCAGGGTGGATCCCGCGATGAGCAGCGCAAGCAGCACGCCGACGAGCGACAGCGGCAGCGAGAGCATGATGGCCACGGGCTGCGTGAGCGACTCGAACTGCGACGCGAGAATGAGGAAGATCAGGATGATGGCGAGCGTCAGCGTCTCCACGACGTACCCGAGCGTCTCGACGAACATCTCGGTCTCGCCGCCGAGCGACACGGAATACCCCGGCGGCAGCTGCAGCTTGGCCGCCTCGGCGGTGATGGCGTTGGACGCCTCGGTGAGGGTGGTGCCCGGCGCCGTGCTGCCCGAAATGATCACGACGCGCTCGAGGCGCGATCGGTCAATCTGCGCGGGAGCGGTGGCCACGTTCACCGTGGCGATGTCGCCGAGCCGCGCGTAGTGGGCGCCGTTGGGGCCGGCCTGCGCCGTCGGCAGGGGCATGGCGCTGACGTCGGCGATGGACCGGCGCAGCTCCGGGGCCACCTGCGCGCGCACGTCGCGCTCCTCGCCCGTGGGATCTTCCCAGCGCGTCACGACCTCGCCGGCGAAGAGCGGGCGGATGGTGGCCGAGATGGCGCCGACGTCGAGGCCGAGCTGGTTGGCGGCGTCGCGGTCCACGTCCACGCGCAGCTCGGGCTTGGGATCGCCGAGCGACGACTTGACGTCCACGACGCCGGGAATCCGCTCGACGGCGGTGCGCAGCGTCGTGGAGATGCGCTGCAGCTCGGCGATGTCGGGGCCGCGCAGCTCCACCTGCAGCGGCGCCTGCGCCCCGCCCGGCCCTGACTGCGCGAGCACGAAGGAGCGCACGCCGTACAGCCGCCCGAGCACGGCGCGGGCGTCCATCATCATGTCGTTGGCGCTGCGCGGCCGCTCGTGCGGCTTCACGAGGCGCACGTAGACCTCGCCGCTGCGCACGGTGCCGGTGGCGCCGGCGCCGATGGTCGTGTAGGTGTAGGCCACGCCCGGCATGCCGCGCAGCGTCGCGACGATCTGCTCGGCCTTGGTGCGTGTCTGCGCCAGGCTCGAACCCTCGGGCGTCTCGAAGGTGACGGTGAACTCGCTCTCGTCGGACTGCGGCGAGAATTCGCCGCCGATGAGCGGCGTGAGCGCAAAGGCCGCGACAAGGCTGAGGGCGGCGATGACGACCGTCTGCCACCGGTGCCGGAGCGCCCACTCGATGACGCCGCGATAGCGGTGCGCCATGCGGTCGAACCAGGCGTTGAACCGGGCGATCGTGCGGGTCACGAGATTGCCCGTGTGCGCGCCGTGCACGTGCGGGTCCACGCCCCACCACGCGCTGAGCATCGGCGTGAGGGTGAACGACACGAAGAGCGACACGAGCACCGCCCACGCGACGGTGAGGCCGAACGCGTAGAAGAAGCGGCCGATGATGCCGCCCATGAACGCCACCGGCACGAAGACGGCAATGATGGAGAAGGTGGTGGCCATGACGGCGAGGATGATCTCGCGCGTTCCCTGGCCCGCCGCCGTGAAGTGGTCCTGCTTCATCTCGCGGTGCCGCACGATGTTCTCGATGACGACGATGGCGTCGTCAATGAGAATGCCGATGGACAGCGAGAGCGCCATCAGCGTCAGCACGTTCACCGTGAAGCCGAGCGCCTGCATGATGATGAACGCCGAGATCACCGAGACGGGGAGCGACAGCGACGTGATGGCCGTCGCCTTCCAGTCGTTGAGGAACAGCATGACGATGATGACCGTCAGCAGCGCGCCGAGGAAGAGCTCGTCGAGCACGTCGGACACCGAGTTGCGGATCAGCACCGAGTTGTCGCGCACGACGCGCAGGTCGGTGCCCGCCGGCAGGCTAGGGCGGAGCTTCTCGAGCTGGGCGTTGATGCCGTCGGCCACCTCCACCGTGTTCGCGCCGGAACTCTTGATCAGGTCAATGCCGATGGCGCGCTTGTTGTCCACGAGCGCGAGCGAACGCTCCTCCTCGGTGCCGTCCTCGATGCGCGCGAGGTCGCCGAGCCGGATGGCCTGGCCGTTGCGCGTGGCGACGACGATGCTGGCGAACTGCCGCGGGTCCTTGATGCGCCCGCTCACGCGCACGAGCTGCTCGCGCGGTCCGAGCTGCACGCGGCCGGCCGGCACGTCGAGGTTCTGGCTGCGCAGCGCCATCGAGATCTGCGGCACCGTGATGCCCAGCGCCTCCATGCGGGCCGGCTGCAGGAGGACGTGCACCTCGCGCTTGAGCCCGCCGGAGATGCGCACCTCGCCGACGCCGCCCACCGCCTCGAGGCGGCGGCGGATCGTCTCGTCCGCCAGCGCCGTGAGGCGGGCCATCGGCATGTCGGGATTGGACAGCGCAATGGAGATGATGGGCATGGCGCCGAAGTCGAACTTCTGCACCAGCGGCTGTTCCACGCCGTCGGGCAGCTCGCGGCGGATGGCGTCAATCTTCGATCGCAGGTCCTGGGCCGCCGCGTCCACGTTGCGGTCGAGCTGGAACTCGACGATCACCTGCGAGACGCCCTCGAGCGACACCGAGGTGATCTTCTTGACGTCCTGCACCGGGTTGAACGCTTCCTCGAGGCGGCGCGACACCTCGCGCTCGACGGTGCCGGCGCTGGCGCCGGGATAGACGGTCTGCACCGCGACGATCGGGAAGTCAATCGCCGGGAATTGGTCAATCGGGAGACGCCGGTAGCTGAAGAAGCCCAGCACGATCAGCGCCAGCATCACCATGGCGGTGAAGACGGGGCGCCGGATGGCCAGGGCGCTCAGCCCACCACCCGCCTGATCCGAGACTCGGCGGCCTCGGGCGCTTCGGGATTGCATCCTACTTCTCCTTCGCCGTGGACACCCTGGTGCCATCGGCCAGTTCGATGCCGGCGCTCGCGACGACGCGCTCGCCCGCCTTGAGTCCGCTGAAAATGCTCACCACGCCCGCGTCGTCGTCGCGCGCGCCGCTGACCACGGGACGGCGGCGCACCGTGCCGCCGTCCACGACGAGCACGAACGCCTTGTCGGCCTCGCCGCGCAGCGCGCTCACCGGCACGACGATCGCCTTCGTTGCGGCGGCGGTCCGGATGCGGCCGTGCGCGAACTGCCCGGCCACCACCTTGCCGCTGCCATTGGCGAGGCGCGCGAAGACGCCCACCTGCCGCGTGGCGGCGTTGGCCACGGGATCAACCCGCGCCACCGTACCGCGGAGCGCCTCGCCGGGCGCGCCGTCAATCGTGAACATGACCGCCTGCCCGACGCGCACCTTGGCGGCATCCATCGCCCCCACCTGCCCCTTGAGTTCGAGCGTGCGCGGGTCCACGACGGTGAGCACGGGATCCTCGCCCTTCACCGACTCGCCCTCCTCGACGAGACGGTCGCTCACCCAGCCATCGAACGGCGCCCGCAGCAGGGTGCGCTCGGCGGCCTCGGTGGCGCTGGCGGCCGCCGCCTTCGCGGCCGCGACCTGCGCCACCGCGGCGTCGTAGCCGGCCGTCGCCGTCTTCATGTCCACCGCCGACATCGCGCCGGCCTCGAAGAGCTTCTTCGCCCCGTCGAGCCGCTGCCGGGCCACGGCGAGCGCCGCCTCGGCGCTCGCGACGTTTGCCGTGGCGCTCTCGGCGCCGCTGGTGATGCCCTGCGCCTCGATGCGCGCCATCACCTGGCCGCGGCTGACCTTCGTTCCGCGATCCACCTTGAGGTCGCGCAGCGTGCCGCCCACCTGCGCGCGGACGCGCACGACATCGGCCGGGTCGAGCGCGCCGCTGATCACCACGCTCGGCCCGATGTCGGCCGTCGTCGCGACGGCCACGTCGGCGGGGCCGAGCACCACCGGCGGCGCCGCGCTGGCGGCTTCCTTGGCGCCGCCGCAGGCGGTGAGCAGCAGCGGAGTGAGCGCGAGAAGGACAAGACGGCGCGCGGCCTCGATGCCGCGGCGCGTGGAGTTGATCGTGGTGGTCATGGTCAGCGGGGCGTGGTAAGTGCGGCGGAGCTCGCGCCCAGTGCGCGCTGCAGTCCGGCGTCGGCGATGTGATACTGGGCGACGGCTTGTGCGTAATTGGAGCGGGCCATCAGCAGCCCAAGGCGCGCGTCGCTCACTTCGAGGTACGTCGCGAGCCCCTGGTCGTAGCGGAGCACGGTGAGGTCGTACACCTTCTGGGCCTGCTCCACCGTGCGCGAGCGGGCGGCGATGGCGGCCGCGGCGCGCGTGCGCTCGCCCAGCGCCTGCTCGTACTGCACCTGCACTGCCTCGCGAAGCTGCGCCAGCCGGTCCTGCTCCTGCCGGAGGCCAATGCGCGCCTGCGACAGGTCGGCGCCCCGCTTGAAGCCGCTGAAGATCGGCACCTTCACCGTAAACGAGGCATTCCAGTCGGTGAGCCAGTCGCGCCCGTTGAGCGCGTACACCTGCTGCGGATACATGATGCGGCCGAGGCTCATGCGGAAGTCGAGCGACGGGATGTACGCGGCGATCGCCTGCTTCACGATCTCGTTGGCGATGCGCACGTTCTCCTGCTCCGCCTTCACGGCGGCGCGCTGCGTGGCGACGGCCGCGGGGTCGAGCCGCTCCTCGGCGCGGAGCGCCGGCGCCGTCAGGTGCGTGGTGAGCACGAGCGGCGTCGTCAGTGGAACGTTGATGAGCCGCTTGAGGTTGAGCGTCGAGATCGCCGCGGCATTCTGTGCGTCCACCAGCTGCGGCTTGAGGTTCTCCAGCGACACGTCCGCGCGCAGGACGTCGAGTTCCGACCCGGTGCCCGCCGACAGCCGCAGGCGCTCCTGCTCGAGAAAGCGCGTCGCCTGCGCCACCGCCTCGCGCGCGCTGGCCTCGAGCTCGGCGGCCAGCTGGGCGTTCACGTACGCGGCGCGCACCTGATACTCGGTTTCGGCGAGCTGCTCGCGCAGGCCGAGGCGCGACGCCGCCTGGTAGTAGTTGGCGATGCGGAGCGCGCTCCCGAGCCGCGGCGAAAAGATCGCCTGCGTGGCGGTGAGGTTGGCCGTGTACTGGTTGACGCGGCCGAACGGGAGGTTGGCGAACATCTTCGCCAGCGGGTTGGTCGTCGTGTCGCCCGGGTCGGCCGCGGGCGCCTTGATCTGGAACGGCGACGCATACGTGCGCTGATAGTTGAAGCTGCCGTCGAGCGCGGGGAGGGCGGCCGAACGCGCCGACTTCACCTGGGTGGCGGCGATCTCCACCTGCGAACGGGCGAGGCGGGCCTCCTCGCCCACGGCGCCGGCGCGCGCCAGTGCCTGGTCGAGGGAGATGCGGACGGTGTCGCCGGGCGCGGCTTGCTGCGCGCCGACGGGGAGCGCGACGAAGGCCGCGAGCGCGGCAAGGCGCGCGAGGTGCGTAGTCAGTATCACTTGATGGCCCTGCGCTTGCCGCGAGCCGCGGGGACGCGGACCGTCGGGCGAAGGCTGTGGAGGAAGAGTTCGATGGTGGAATCCACCATGCGGTCCTTGTCGAACGGGTCCAGCGTGTCGAGTCCCATGGAGCTGCGCCAGAGTTGCTGCAACAAGACGCCCGAGGTAAAGATGCGCGCGGCGACCTCGGCGTCCACATCGGCGCGGAACTCGCCCGTCGCCTTGCCGCGCTCGATGAGGGCGGTGAGGAGCGCCCAGCCGTCCACGAGCGCATGCTGCACCGCGCGGGCGAAGAGGTGCGGGGCATCGGTGTGGAGGGCGAGGTAGACGACGCGCAGCAGGCGGCGCGTCTCGTCGGTCGGCTCCGCGAATCCCTTGCGCATCACGGTGCGGAGCTGGGCCGAGACCGGGCCGGTGGAGCCAGCCACGTCGGCGGCGAGGCGATCGAACTCGGTGCGGTCGTCCACCTCGGCGAGGCGCAGGAGGAGCGCGTCCTTGTTCTTGAAATAGTAGTAGATGGTCCCCTTGGTCACGCCGGCGGCGGCGGCGATGTCCTCGAGCCGCGTGGCGTTGTAGCCGCGCTTGGCGAAGATCCGCAGCGCGGCGGCGAGGATCTCGCGCGGGCGCTCATCGGGACGCCGCGTCCACTTCGGCTGCGGCGCGCGGTGCGGCGCTGCTCCTTTCTTGACCATGGAGTCAGATACAATTTCAGCCGCGACGACCCGTGAACAGCCCTGAGGTGACTCGCGGTTCGCTGGCAGGACGGAGTGTGGTGCTGGAAGGACGTATATCTATCTGGCGGGTAAGATACTCTCCACGGACCCGGCGGTCAAATGCGCGGCACCGACAAGGGCAGGACGCGTGGCGTCCTCGCGCCACCCTTGTCGAAACGCGGCTACGAATCCTTCGGCAGCAGCAGGTCTTCGAGGAAGAACGCCGCCAGCTCGGCGCGCCCGGCAAGCCCCGACTTCTGGTACACGGTGACCGCATGCTGGCGCACGGTGCGTTCGCTGCGCTGCGTGGCGCCGGCGATCTGCTTGTGCCCGTACCCCTTCAGGAGGAGCAGGGCGACGTCGCGCTCCGCCGGGGTCAGCCGCCACGCCGTGAACTGTGCGTCAATGGCGGTGCCGAGTCCGGCTAGCGCCGCCTGCGCGCTTTCGCGCCACTGGTCACGCTCGGCCTGCAGCGTGGCGTGGCGGGCGGAGAATGCCCGTCGCGCGGCGTCGAGCCTCCGCGTGGCGCGGCGCCAGCCGTGGTACAGCCAGCCCGCGAACGAGAGGCTGACGATCATCAGGCCAAGCTCGAACGCCACGTGCGTGGAGAGCCAGCGCGCGGGCTGATCGAGCATCAGGTCCGCGGCGCCTCCCACCGCCACGAGGACCAATATGCCAGCCACCACCAGGGGAATGGCGCCGGCGTTCTCGTCGTCTTCGGTCAGAAAGGACTCGTCCATGCTTAACGCTACGCCGAGCAACGCCTTGCGCGCCATCCGGCATTTGACGGATGACAACTGTCCGCCCGATAATGGACAAATGCCGGATGGTGGACCCCGCACGAGCGGGACAAGATGCCGTCATCCCTCAACCGGAGACTGCTGTGCTGCCCGATCCGCTGCATCCCATTGTTGTGCATTTCCCCGTCGTCCTGTCCATCCTTCTGCCGTTCGCCGCCGCGGCAGCGCTGTGGAGCATTCGGGCCGGCGCCCGCCCCGTGCGGGCGTGGAGTGTGGCCATCGCCTTCGCCGCGGCGCTGACCGTCAGTGCCTGGGTCGCCGTCAAGACCGGCGAAGACCAGGAGGAGCGAGTGGAGGACGTCGTGGGCGAAGCTCGCCTCGACGCGCACGCCGACGCGGGTAAGGTGCTGCTCTACGCATCGGTTGGCGTACTCGCCGTGCTCGCGCTTGGCCTGATGCCCGGCGACAAGGGGCGCATGGCGCGCTATGTCGGCGCGGTTGGCACGCTCACGGTGGCCGCGGCGGCCTTCAAGGTGGGGATGACCGGCGGCGACCTGGTCTACAAGTACGATGCGGCCTCGGTGTACTCGACGCCGGACAGCGCGCGCGCGGCTGACGGACGTGGCGACGGGTCGGCCGCGGCCGGGAAGAACGAGAAGGGCGAGACGGGCGAGCGCGAGAAGAACGAACGCTAGCGCAGGCAGTCGGCGAGCAGCGCGCTGATCCGCCGGGCACCCGGCTTCAGCCGCCAGCGGCCGACACTCACTGAGTCTGCGGCGCCGGCCGCCACCCGACACGAGGGTGGCGCGCCGGCGGCGACGACGTCGAAGAAATCGGCGAGCGCCGCACTGGCCCAGCGCACGGCGTGCTTGGCGCCGATGAAATTGAAGAGCGCCGGCTCGGCGCGCACGCCGCGCGTGTCGTCCACGAGTTCGATGCCTGGCAGCGGCGGCCCCCGCCGGGTGATGCCCGCAGCGCGCCGCTCGCGATTCACCAGCGCCGACGCCCCCAGCAGGTAATCGGTGGTCGCGCCGTACATCGCGACGCGACGCGCAAGCAGCGGCAGCTCGGGCGCAAACTCCACACGGAACTGCTCGGCCCCCACATCGGGGGAGAAGAGGCCGATCGCGCGCAGCGGGTGGGCCTCGAGCTCGGCGCGGGTCGGTTCGTCGCCGACGGCCGCGGCGAGCGCGATGCGATTGCCCATCGAGTGGGCGACGAGTATGGCGTTGGGTGAGATACCGTGCACCTCGCGCAGCACGAGCGCGAAGGCCGCGCCGCTGCCGGCCGCAGCCCGTTCGTCTTCGCGATACGCCTTCAACGGCGAGCGGACGGTGACCCGCATGTCGTGTGCCGGCCAGAGGAAGAGCACCAGCGGACCCGCATGGTCGCCGCGCTTCTTCACCTGCACCCCCTGATTCGTCGCGTAGCCGGGATTGGAGGAGTACCCATGCACGTAGATGAGCACCGCCCCCTCGGCCGACGTGTCGCGCGCCGCGCTCGCTTGCAGGCGCTCGTGCCACGTGTCCGGGTCGAGGGCGAGCGAATCCACCCGCCGCACGTCGAGGCGTGCGAGCTCCGGCACGTCGTTTGCCGCGGCGATGATGCGCACCACATACAGACCGCGCCAGAGCGAATCGGTGGGTTCGCGCAGGAAGCCATGCGAGGTACGCCGGCGGTTCGAGACGACGAAGACGGTGTCGAAGCTGGTGTCGGCCGCGGCCCGTCCGGCAGAGGCGGCGGACGCCGCGGACGCGGCGTGCGCGCCGTCCGCGACGGACACGCTGTACGCTGGCGGTGTCGGTGCGTGCAAGCCCCCGCCGGAACCGACGACGGGCGCGACGGCCAGCACCGCACCAAAACGGAGTGCGATCATGAGAGGTCGGAGATACGGCCCGCGTCTATCGCGCGAACCGCCAGCGCGCCGAGCGCCGCGACGGCCGTGTCGAGCCGGGCGAAGCGCGCGTCCTTGGTGTGTCCCGCGGCGTAACGTGCGAAGATCTGCTGCGCGATGACGGCGACCTTGAACAAGCCGAAGGCGAACAGCCACACCGGATCGCCGGCGGCGCGCCCGGTGGCCGATTCCCAGGCGGCGACCACCCGTTCGCGCGTCCAGTTGCCCGGAAGTGCGGTGACGCCGATACCGAGCTGCACGAGCGGGGCGGGATCGCTGGCTTCTATCCAGTAGCCGAGCGTTGTGGCCACGTCGAGGCGCGGGTCGCCGATCGTCGCCATCTCCCAGTCGAGCACGGCGCGCACGCGCGTCGGGTCGGCCGGGTCGAGCACGAGGTTGTCGAATTTGAAGTCGTTGTGGACGAGCGTGGCGTCCGCGGTGGGGGGCGCGTGGGCGGCGATCCACGCCATGGCGCGCTCGACGTCCGGCTCCTCGCCGGTGCGCGCCGCGGTCCAGCGCTTTGCCCAGCCGTCCACCTGGCGCGACACATAGCCATCGGGCTTGCCCAGCGTGTCGAGCCCCGCGGCGCGCCAGTTCACCGCGTGCAGCCGGGCGAGTGTCTCCACCGCGGCCGCCGACAGCGCGCGCAGTTGCACGGCGCCGAACGCGAGCGACGGCGGGAGCGCGCCGCGCACAATGAGGCCGCGCACCCGCTCCATCACCACGAACGGCGCGCCGATGACGCCGGTGTCGGCGCACATCGCGACGACTGCCGGCACGCGCGGGAAGGCCGGGCGCAGCGCCGCGAGCAGGCGCCCCTCACGTAGCACGTCGTGCGCGATGCCGGGCTTCACGCCGAACGGCGGCCGGCGCAGCACGAACTCGTCGCCGCCGGCGCGCACGAGGTAGGTGAGATTCGAGAAGCCGCGGGGAAACTGCTCCACCTCCATGCTGTGCACGTGCCCGACGGCTCCCTCCCACCAGGCGCGCAGCGCGTCGAGGGGGATGGACTCACCATCGCGGACTGGGGCGGGGGAGTCGAGGAGAGAGTCGTAAGACAAGAGGGGAGGAGGGGTGCAGGGGTGTGGTGCGGGGGGAGGGGTGGAGGGAGGAGGGACGAGGGAGGCGGTTCTACCCGCGCGGCTTCACGTAGCGCTCGAGCGTGTGTCGGGCGACGGCATCCTTGTGTACTTCGTCCGGCCCGTCGTAGATCCGCGCGGCGCGCTCGTGCGCCCACCAGTTGGCGAGCGGCGTGGCATCGGTGAGGCCATAGCCGCCGTGCACCTGGAGGGCGCGGTCGAGCACCTTCTGCATCACCTGCGGCACGAAGTACTTGATCATCGAGATCTCGTCGCGCGAGGCACGCTGCCCGTCGCGCTCGAGCCGGGCCACGGTGTCGCGCACGAAGAGCCGCGCCGCCTCGGTCTCGGCGCGGCTCTCGGCGATCCAGTGGCGCACGACCTGCTTGAGCGCGAGCGGCTCGCCCGGCGCCATCTCGCGCGACAGCGCGTACCGGCACATGAGGTCTATTGCCCGGTCGCAAATGCCGATCCAGCGCATGCAGTGATGCACGCGCCCCGGCCCCAGCCGCTCCTGCGCGAGCATGAAGCCCGCGCCTTCGGTGCCGATCATGGCCGACGCCGGCACGCGGCAATTGGTGAACGTCAGTTCGCCGTGGCTCGCATAGCCGGCGCCCACGTGCCCCATGACGGGGATGTTACGCGCGAGCGCGTAGCCCGGCGCGTCGGTGGGGACGATGAATACCGAGGCGCGATGATGCGGCTTGGCCGCCTCGGGGTTGGTGACGGCGAGCACGACGCAGAACGACGCGCCCTCGGCCGAGGTCGCGAACCACTTGCGGCCGTTGATGACCCACGCGTCGCCGTCGCGCGTCGCAGTGGTGTCGAGCCAGACGGGATTCGACCCGGCGCGGCCGGGCTCCGTCATGCCGAAGCATGACCGGATCTTCCCCGCGGCCAGCGGACGCAGGTACTCCTCGCGCTGCGTGCTCGAGCCGTGCGCGAGCAGCAACTCCATGTTGCCGACGTCGGGCGCCTGCACGTTGCAGGCATAGTGGCCGAGCGGGGTGCGTCCGAGGATGGCGCTGACCTCGGCGAACTCGCCCATCGGGAGCGAGCGGCCGCCGAATTCCGCGGGGAGGTGCGGGGCCCAGAGGCCGCGGTCGCGGGCGGCCTGGCGGGCCCCCTCGACCTGCGAGGCGATGGATGGCCACGGATTGCTGAGCACCAGCGGCTCGAGCGGGAGCAGGACGTCATCCACGAGCGCCGCGTAGCGGGCGAGAAGTTCGGTCATGCGTTCAAGGTACGGAGGGCGGGGGGGCGACGCCACGCGGCGCTTATCTGAACATCGCACCGATCGTGCGGTCGCGGGCGAGCGTGGAGTGGCGCCGCCCAGGGCAAACGCATTATGAATTTGTGTCCGTGGCGGGGACGGCGATCCGGAGGAGATGGAGGAGATAGTCGGGGTCCCAGCCTGCAATGAGGCGCCGGCCCTTCCGCCCGGTCTTTTGCGTCGTATCCTGGCGCAGGAGACTCAACGCCCAGCGGCGGAGCGTGGCGAGGTTCTTTGGCCCGGCGTCGCGGCGCGCGCGATTCTGGTCTTCGTCGAAGACGACGTCGAGGGTCCAGTGGCAGGCATTCTCGATCTGCCAGTGACTGCGGACCGCATGCGCGAAGGGCCCGACGCGGGCCGGCAGGCTGGTGATGAAGTAGCGTCGGTGCTGCTCGGTGGTGCCCGCCTTCGGCCCACTGACGTGGTGCCGCGTGGCGTCGA
>JAJZRK010000221.1 GCA_021802745.1 bacterium | reverse complement strand
AAGCAGGTTATTGAACACTACGCACCCCGTGTGTGGCTGCGGTGAAACTGGTACGGCGGTTCGTGAAACGGATTCTAGGGCCTCGAGATGAAGGCGGTAACTGCGGGAACATTAAGTTTCCCTTAACGCGCTGTTACGGTTTGCTCTCGGGCGCCGGCACCCGCTCCGTGACGGGCGCGATGACCGCGTCCTCCGCCCGGAGCGGGAGGGACACCGTGAACGTGGAGCCGCGCCCCAGCCGCGACGCGACCGTGATGGACCCGCCGTGCGCATGCGCGATGTACTGGCTGATGGCGAGCCCCAGTCCGACGCCGGAACGGTCGGACGAGCGCGACCGCGCCCGGTCGGCCCGCCAGAATCGGTCGAACACGTACGGCAGGTCGGCCCCGGCGATGCCCTGGCCAGTGTCGCGGACCGCGAACTCCACCAGGTCGCCGCGGCGCAGCAGCGACAGGTCAATGCGCCCGCCGCGCGAGGTGTACTTCACCGCGTTCGTCACGAGGTTCAGGAAGAGCTGGCGCAGGCGCAGCGCGTCCCCCATGACGGTCGCCTCCTCGAGCGCCTCGACGCTCACCTTCAACCCCGCGTCCTCACCCAGGATCTGGGCGGTCTCGGCGACGTCCACCACGAGCGGGCCCAGCGGCACCGGCTCGCGGTGCAGGTCGAAGCGCCCCTCGTCGGCGCGCGCCAGCGTGAGGAGCGACTCCACGAGGTCGGCCATCCGCGTGGTCTCCTGCAGCGCCTCCTCCAGCGCCACGAGCCCCTCCGTGGCACTGGGCCCCGCCGACATGGCGCGCTCGAGGTCGGCCCGCAGCACCGTCAGCGGCGTCTTCAGCTCGTGGCTCGCGTCGGCCGTGAAGCGGCGCAGCCCCGCAAACGACTGCTCGAGGCGGGCGATCATGGCATTCAGCGTCGCCGACAGGCGCGCCAGTTCGTCGTCCCCCTCCGCCTGCGGCAGGCGGCGGTGCAGCGACCGGCCGTCGGTGATGGCTGACACCTCGCCGATGATCTGATCCACCGGGCGCAACGCGCGCCCCGTGATGAGGAAGGCGACGATCACCGACAGGAGCACGATGAGCGGCGCGATGAGCACGAAGACGCCGAACTGTTCGCTGCCGATGAAGTCGGCGGAGGCCACCGAACTCGCCGCCACCACGCGGCGCACGGGGCCGGCTTCGCCGTGTTCGAAGCGCGCCACCAGCAGCAGCTTGTCCGCGGAGAGTTGCACGGTGGCGACGAGCCGGTCCTCGGAGAGCAGCATCACGGCGCGCAGCAGGGCGTCGAGGTCGTCGGGCGGCAGGGCCCGCGCCGCCACCGACAGATACAGCGCCCGGGCGGAGTCGGCGACCACCAGGTAGTCGGGCATCAGGTCGAGGCGCGCCTTGAGCCGCGGCTGCAGTTCCGGCTCGCGCTGCGAGCCGGTCGTGTCCACCACCACGGGGTTGTTCTGGGTGCCGGCCTGCGTGAGCACGAGGTGCCCGAGGTCGGCGAGCATCGCCACCCGCTCCTGCAGGTCCTTCAGGACCGCGGTGCGCCGTGCGCTCCACAACGCCACCGCAAAGGCCAGCATCGTGCCGAACAGCGCGAGGGCGTACGCCGCGGTGACCCGGGAGCGAATGGAGGACACGGGACGCCTACGCCTTCACCACATACCCGACGCCGCGCACGGTCGCGATCAACTTCTTCTCGCTGTTGGCATCCACTTTCTTGCGCAGGTGGTTGATCACCACGTCCACGATGTTCGTGCCGGGGTCGAAGTGGTACCCCCACGCATACTCGGTGATGAGGGTGCGGCTCATCACGCGCCCGGCGTGGCGCATCAGGTACTCGAGCACCACGAACTCCTTGGGCGTCAGGTCCACCAGCCGGTCCCCGCGGTAGACCTCGCGCGTGTCGAGGTCGAGCGTCAGGTCGCCCACGGTGAGCACCGGCGTCGCAATGGCGCGCGGGCGGCGCGCCAGCGCCTCGACGCGGGCGAGCAACTCCTCGAACGCGAAGGGCTTGGTGACGTAGTCGTCGGCGCCGGCGCGCAGCGTCGTGACCTTCGCATCCACGGCGTCCTGCGCCGTGAGCACCAGGACGGGGCGTTCGAAGCCGAACGCGCGCAGGTCGCGCAGGATGTCGAGCCCCTGCTTGCCGGGCAGACGCATGTCGAGCACGACGACGTCGTACGGCTGCGACCGCGCCAGCCGCTCCCCCTCGATGCCGTCGGTCACGAGGTCCACGCTCCAGCGCTGCTGCTCGAGCCCGCGCTTGACGAACTGGCCGACGGTCCGGTCGTCCTCGATGACGAGCACTTTCATCGGGCGCGCGCCCCCGGCCGCTGCAAGCCGTAGGCCCGGATCTTCCGGTAGAGAGTCTTCACCGAGATGCCGAGTTCAACGGCGGCGCGCCCCTGATGCCACCCCGTGCGTTCGAGCGTCGCCGCGATGTGGCGGCGCTCCACCTCCGCCAGCGTGAGCGCGGCACTCGCCCCGGACGGGGCGCCGGCGCCGGGGGCGGTGGCGAGTGAGGAGGACATCACCACTCGATCGTCGGCAGCAGGACCCGGAACGTGCTCCCCTTCCCGACCACGCTGTCCACCTCGATGCGCCCACGGTGGTCCTGCACGATGCCGTAGCAGATGGCGAGCCCAAGCCCGGTGCCCGTCCCGGGCGCCTTCGTCGTATAGAAGGGCTCGAAGATCTTCGACAGCTCGGCGCGCGCGATGCCGTGTCCGGTGTCCGTCACCTCGACGATGGCACCGTCGGTCGGCGTCGGGCCGGTGCGCGTGCGCAGGGTGATGGTGCCGTGCCCGCCCGTGGCATCGGTGGCGTTGATGATGAGCGCCATCAGCACCTGCACGAGCTGCTCGGCGTTGCCACGCGGCACCGCCGGGAGCGCCGCATCGAGTTCCTTGACGAGCGCCATCTTTCGGAAGCCGCCGTGATGCTTCATCAGGAAGAGCGTCTTCTCCACCACTTCATTGAGGTCCACCGGCGACTTGGCGAGCTGCTTGGGCCGGCTGAAGTCGAGCAGCTGGTCCACGATCTGCTTGCAGCGGACGACCTCGTTCTCGATGATCTCGATGTAGTCGAAGAGGTCCTTGTTGACGTCGGCGCCCTGCTTCTGCAGGTCCTCGAGCCGGTAGCCGAGGCCGTCGCCGCAGGCGGCGATGGTGGCCAGCGGGTTGTTGATCTCGTGCATCACACCCGCGGCGAGCGTGCCGATGGCCGCCAGCTTCTCGGCCTGCGCGTAGCGCTGCTGCCCCTCGCGCCAGTCGGTGACGTCCTCGCCGATGGTGATGACGTGCGTGACCGCCGAGTCGCCGAGCCGCATGGGAATCTTGGTCACGCGGTACGTGCGCGGGTCGCCGCTCGCCTGGGATTCCATCTGGTATTCCTGGATCCGGCCGGTCGCGAAGACCTCGTCGAATTCGCGCCGCAGCATCTCGAACGGCTGGCGATGCAGGATGTCGAAGATCGTGCGCCCGAGCGCCTCGTCGCGGGACACGCCCAGCATGCCGGTCTCGCGCTTGCGGTTCCACGCCTGAATGCGGTACTCGCGGTCAATCACGTACAGGCCGAGGGGGAGCGAGTCAATGATCTTCTCGGTGAAGCGGCGCTCGCGGTCAATCTCGGCGGTGCGCGCCGCCACCTCCACCTCGAGCTGGCGCGACCGCTCGGCGTGCGCCAGTTCGGGCGCCAGCAGGTTGGCCACGGCCGTCAGCAGCTTCACGTCGTCGCGGTCGGCGTCGCGGCCGAGGCGGATGACGAGCGCGCCGACCTGCCGCCCGACGCCGGTAACGGGTACGGCCCGCACGCCGCCCACGTCCTCGGCGGCGGCGAGGGACGTGGCGACCGCCGCCTCGAGCGCCTGCGGCTCGCCCGCCACCCAGGTGCGCACGAGGCCGTCGGCCGTCTGCAGCCAGAGCGAGCACTCCTGGGCGTCGAGCGACGCGTGCAGCGCCGCGAGGGCGCGCACGATGCTCGTCTCGAGCGGCCGGTCGGCGTTGAACTCGGCGATGACCGACGCCAGCGCGTCGAGCGCGCGGGAGGAAGCAGCCAGGGAGGTGGTCGGGTCGGTCACGTTGGGCGAGAAAGTCCGGATCGCGAAGCTACGCCCCGGCGCGGGACCCGACAAGATGACCGATCCGCCGTGACCGCCGGCGGCGCGCCCGGCGTGCAACTCTGGCAGGCGCGACGTTCACGATGACAGCGCGGCGTGCCGGGCTGGCAAATCGCGCGCGGCACGCGCGTTGCGCAGGCATGGGGCAGACGCGGCGCATCGGTGCGCCGCGCACATTCCTTCAACCAAATCCAGCATGCGACTGATTGTCGGAGGTCCTATGGTCCGCACCACGAAGTTCGCCGCGCCCGTGTTCGGGCTTCGCCGTGAGATTGACAAGCTGTTCGAAGACACATTCGGCAACGCAGGCTTGCCATCCTTCTCGGCAAACGGCTGGCTCCCCGCCGTTGACGTCAAGGAGACCGACGACGCGCTGCTCTTCGACCTCGAGATGCCCGGCGTCACCGAGGACAAGATCGAGATCACCTGCGAGGGTGGCGTGCTCGCCATCACCGGTGAGAAGGCCGGCCTCAAGAAGGAAGGCGAGGACGGCAAGTGGCACATCGTCGAGCGCACGTTCGGCTCGTTCCGTCGTTCGTTCCAGCTGCCGACCAACGTGCAGGAGGACAAGATTGACGCCACGCTGACCAACGGCGTGCTGCACGTGCGCGTGCCGAAGATGGAGCAGCCGAAGCCGCGGAAGATCGAAGTGAAAGTCGACACGAAATAGAGAGAGACAACAGAGAGACAACAGAGAGACAACAGAAAAACAACAGACAGGCCCTCAAGCAGGTCTACGCGAGCGAATTCCCTCCCCGCGAGTGTACTGTTGTCTCTCTGTTGTTTCTCTGTTGTCTCTCTGTTGTCTTTCTCTACTTGAATCCTCCAAACGCCAATCCCCTGAGAAAGGCTTTCTGCGCGGCGAGAAAGACCACCAGCACCGGCACGAGGGCGGTCACGGCAGCGGCCATCTGCCACGGCCAGTTGGCGTAGTACATCCCGTGAAACGAGGCGACGCCGGCTTCCACCACGCGCAGGTCCGGCGACCGGGCGATCACCAGCGGCCAGAGCAGCGCCTTCCAGGCGTCAATGATCGGGATAGGGGGTAGCCGGTGATCCCGGCTACGCCCCTCCCACACCACCGGACATGCGGGTCCGCATCCGGCGGTTCGGTGAGTTGAGGTTAGCGCGCGACAAGCCGTGGTACGCCAAGCTGATC
>JAJZRK010000220.1 GCA_021802745.1 bacterium | reverse complement strand
GCATGAAGTAGTACATGAGGCCAAGGAACGGCGTCGTCAGGAAGAAGGCGACGGCGTTGTGGCCGTACCACCACTGCATGAAGGCGTCCTGCACGCCGGCGTAGATGCTGTAGCTCTTGAACGCCCCCGCCGGCACGGAGAGGTTGTTGAAGATGTGCAGCAGCGCCACGGTGATGATGGACGCGATGTAGAACCAGATGGCGACGTAGATGTGGCGCTCGCGGCGCCTGGTCAGCGTCACGAAGTAATTGACCGCAAACGCCACCCAGACGACGGCGATCGCGATGTCAATGGGCCACTCGAGCTCGGCGTATTCCTTGGACTGCGTGAAGCCGAGGGGGAGCGTGATGGCGGCCGCGACGATGATCGCCTGCCATCCCCAGAAGTGGAACTTGCTCAGTCCGTCGCTCCACATGCGCGTCTTCAGGAGGCGCTGGGTGGAGTAGTAGGCACCCGTGAAGAACGCGTTCCCCGCGAACGCGAAGATCACCGCGTTCGTGTGCAGCGGGCGCAGGCGCCCGAAGGTGAGGTACGGCGCGGCGTTGAAGCCCGGCCACGGCAGCTGAATGGCGATGATGAGGCCGATCAGGAAACCGACGAGGCCCCAGATCATCGTGGCCCACAGGAATTTTCGTACGATGTCGTCGTCGTACGAGAACGAGTCGAGGCGAGCGTTCATCGCTGCTCCGAAAGGGTGGGGGAGACGCGCGCGCTCACTGGCGGATGGAGGCGCGCCTAGCAAGCGACAACTTCCATAGAGTAACCGAAAGCGGCAATCAGCGCTGTCCCCGCAACCTGTAGGGGATAAGACTACGAATTGTGCGGGGTTGGGGCAGTAAGTCCGTCCTATTCGGCCGACGCCCGCACCGCGTTGAGGATCACGGCCACGTCAATCGCTTCCTGCAGCATCGCCCCGGTGGTTGGTGAGAAGTAGCCGAGGGTGGCGAAGACCATGGCGAGGCCGCTGAGGCCGAGGCCGACGACGATGCTCTGTCGCGCGATGGCCACGGACCGGCGGCCGATGCGCACCGCGTCAGCGACGCGAGTGATGTCGTCGCACAGGATCACGGCGTCGGCGGCCTCGGCGGCGATGCCGCCGCCATGGGCGGCGAGGGCGATGCCGGCGGTGGCCGCGCTCAGGGCCGGCGCGTCGTTGGTGCCGTCGCCGACCATGACCACGTGCCGCCCCTGGCGCATGAGCTCGCGCACCGCCTCCACCTTTTCCTGGGGCAGGAGGTCGCCGCGCGCGTCGTCAATGCCCACGGCGCGCGCGATCCCTTCGACGTTCGCCTGATGGTCGCCCGAGAGGAGCACCAGGTGGCGGAGTCCGAGGTGCCGGAGCTGCTCGAAGAAGCCGTGCAGCCCGTCGCGCGCATGGTCGGCGTACTCGATGGCGCCGGCGATCTGCCCGTCCACGGCGACGACGCCGCGGAGCCCGGCACCGCGGGCCGCGGCAATCGCGTCGCGCCGCGATGGAAAGAGCGACGTCAGCCACGCCGCCGCACCCACCGCGACGTCGCGCCCCTCGACCACGCCGCGCACGCCCATGCCGGGCGAATCCACGACATTCGTCGGGGCGGGCGGCTTGATGCCCCGATGCATGGCGGCGTCCACCGTGCTGCGCGCCAGGTGGTGCCCCGACCCCATCTCCACCGACGCGGCGAACCGCAGCACTTCGTCAGGCGTCCACCCCTCGTGGGAGTCCACGGCGACCACTTCCGGGCGCCCGATCGTCAACGTGCCGGTCTTGTCGAAGACTGCGGTGTCCACGCTGGCAAGGCGTTCGAGCGCACCACCGCTGCGCACGATCACCTGATGGCGCGCGGCGCGGTTGATGCCGCCGATGATCGCGACCGGCGTGGCGAGGAGCAGCGGGCAGGGCGTGGCGACGACCAGCACCGCGAGCACGCGCAGCGGATCGTGCGTCAGGAACCAGGCAATGGCGCAGACGAGAATGGTGGCCGGCGTGAACCAGACGGCGTAGCGGTCGGCCATGCGCTGGATGGGCGACTTCTCCGTCTGCGCCGTGCGCACCAGTTCCACGATGCGCGCGTACAACGACTCGCTGGCCGGGCGCGTGGCGCGCACGATGATGGCGCCCTCGAGGTTCACGGCGCCCGAGCGCACGTCGCTCCCCGCCTGCACGAGGTCGGGGGGCGCTTCGCCGGTCAGGCGCGAGACGTCGAGGTGCGACCGCCCGCTCACGACGGTGCCGTCGGCCGGGAGCATCTCGCCGGGGCGCACGAGCAAGCGGTCGCCGACGGCAATTTCCGACGCGGCAATGTCGTCGAAGTGGCCATCCGCACGCTCGCGGTGCGCCGTGCGCGGCGCCGCCTCTTCCAGCGCGCGCACGGCGTTGGAGGCGCGTCCCTCGGCGTAGCGCTCCAGCCACTCGCCGCCCGTCTGCATCAGGACGATGACGAGTCCGGCCACCGGCTGGCCGAGCGCGGTCGCGCCGACGATGGAGAGCGATGCGGCGACGTCGGCGGCGAAGTTGCCGCGCAGCAGACCGCGCAGCGTGCGTATCACCACGGGGAGGCCGGCGGCCACCAGCACGAGCATCCACCCTCGCCAGACCCAGGGGTTGCCGGGGTCGGCCCATCGCACGGCACCGCCCACGATCAGGGAGACGACCGCCATCGCGGGAAGCCACGTGGCGCCTCGCGAAAACGAAAACGCCCCCTCGCCGGAGCCAGCGGGGGGGCGCACGACCTGCGTCATGACATCTCCTACTTGGTCGCTTCGGTCGCGGACTTCTCGTGCGCTCCGGCGAACTTGAGGTTGGTCAGCTTGACGATGGTGAAGCAGAGGACCACCAGGGCCACGGCGCCGACAATGAGTCCGGTGTAGGCGGCCCTGCGGTCTTCGGGATGGTGCGCGCTCGCGCTCATGCGTGTCCTCGGAGGATGGGGGGCGGCGGCGTCCTCAGGCGACGCGCACCTTGGTCATGACGTCGTTCTGCTTGATCTTCTGCATCACGTCGAGGCCGCCGGTGATCTGGCCGAAGACGGTGTGCACACCGTCGAGATGCCGGGTGTTCGCCTCGCTGAGCACCATGAAGAACTGGCTGCCGCCCGTGTCCTTGCCGGCATGCGCCATGGAGAGGGCGCCGACGCTGTGCTTGTGCGGGTTCCCGGCCGTCTCGCACTTGATCGTCCAGCCCGGGCCGCCCGTGCCGACGCGCGCATGGCCGTTGGGCAGCTCCTTGGAGAGCGGATCGCCGCCCTGGACGACGAAGTCCGGAATGACGCGATGGAACTTCACGCCGTCATAGAAGCCGTCGTTGGCGAGCGTTTCGAAGTTCGCGACCGTCGTGGGGGCGGCGTCATCGTACAATTCGGCGACGATCGTGCCGACGTTGGTCTCGAATGTGGCGAGTTTCATAAAAGGCAGAGTGAGACAGAGAGAAAGCAGAAAAACAACAGAAAAACGACAGAAAAACAACAGAAAAACAACAGACGCTCGGGCGACAGGCGAAAGCTAACGGTGCCCTGACGAACTGGCTACGTGTCGCGGATCAGGCACGGGGGGAGCGTCGCGGGCTACGTTCCGGGTTTGCGCACGGGTTTGGGCGCTGGTTTCTTGGCGGGTTTGCGCTGGGGTGGTGCCGCTTTCGGGCGCTGGCCGGGGGCGGCAGTAAAGACCCACAGTCCTGCCACGCGGCACCCGTTCTTGTACGCCGGCGTGAACGTCCATTTCGGGATCGTGGCCTTCAGGTTGTCGGCGAGCCACGGGTGCGTCATCTCGATCACGGTGAACGTGGACATGTCGGCGTGGCCGACGGTGTCAACGACCACGGACACCTTCACCTTGGTGGTCCCGTCGCGGCGGATGACATTGCGAGGGTAGCCGCCGCGCGGCGGCGTGAGCGGGCGCGGCTCGTATTTCACGACGTTCGGCGCGCGGTCCACCTCCAGGCTGGGCGCCTTGGCGGCCTCGGCCTGCACCAGGTAGCAGAGGTCGCTGTTCTCGAGCAGCGCCGCAGCCGGTTCGGGCGCGGTCGCGGGCGGAGCCACGGGCTTGCAGGCGGCAAGGACGGCGGCGGCGATCAGGAGCGAGGAACGAAGCGTCACGGATGCGGGAGTCGGAGGGCGCCGCGTCATGCGGCGGACGGACAGAGGTCGGCGAGAACGCAGTCGGCGCAGCGCGGCTTCCGCGCGTCGCAGACGCGCCGGCCGTGCCAGATGAGCAGGTGCGAGAGGCGCGCCCAGCCGTCTCGCTCGAAGAGCGGCATGAGCGCCCGCTCGATGCCCACGGGGTCGGTTTCGCGCGTGAAACCGAGCCGCGCCGCCAGGCGGGCGACATGCGTGTCCACGACAATCCCCTCGTTGCGGCTGAATGCGTTGCCAAGGAGGACGTTCGCGGTCTTGCGACCCACCCCGGGGAGTGCGGTGAGCGCCTCCATCTCGGCGGGGACCTCGCCGCCGTGCGCCGCCACGACGCCCTGCGCCATGCCGATGAGCGACTTCGCCTTGCTGCGGAAGAAACCCGTGCTCTTGATCACCGCCTCCACGTCGTCCTGGGCGGCGGCGACGAGCGCGCGCGCGGTCGGCCATCGCTGGAACAGCTCGGGCGTCACCATGTTGACGCGCTTGTCGGTGCACTGCGCCGATAAGATGGTGGCGCAGAGCAGCTCGAAGGGCGAACGGAAGTCGAGTTCGCAGTGCGCGTCGGGGTAGAGCGCCGCCAATCGGCGCTCGACCTCGCGGGCATGCGCGACGAGCGCCGCGCCGGTGCGCGTCGGCGCGCGCTTGGGCGCGCGTTTGGGCGCGCGTTTGGGCGCCGCGCGGCGCAATGATTTCGCCGCGGACTTCCGCGGGGCGGCTGCGGCACGGGGCCGGCGTTTGGGGGCGGGTTTCTTCATCGGTTCAACAAAATAACCCCGGCGGGGTTCGCCGGGGTCCACGGTGCGGGTTGGGCGCTCCTATTCTTCGATGCCGGCGTGTATGGCCAGGCGGTCAATGAGGGCGTGCAGCTGCTTCTCGGTGAGGTCAATTTCCTGCGCCGCGCCCTCCACATCGAGCAAGCCGGCCCGCATCGAGATGGCGACCTGGTTCAGGTAGCGGATCTTCGCGAGAATCTCGTCCGTGGCCTTGCGGAGCCCGTGATAGCGCCGCTTTTCGGCGAGCGCCCGCCTGTGCCGGCGGACGAGTTCGTCCGGGGGAATGCGCCGGGCGAGGGTAAGGACCTCGTCCTTGGTGCGGCCGGGGAGCGCCCCGCGGTCGGGAAGGCCGAGGTCGTCCCACGACTCGTCGGCGAACCAGAGGCGCCCGACGTACTC
>JAJZRK010000007.1 GCA_021802745.1 bacterium | reverse complement strand
GGCTGCGCTCAAGCTCCTGACCGTGGAACAGCAGCCGAAGGCTGAGTCGTACTGGAAGGACGACGCCGATGGCTTTGGCCGATCGCTGCCCGCCGCCGGCACTCCGGGGGGCGGTCGGCCTGACGGCGGCCGGCCGCCGGCCCGATGACGGCCCGCTGCGCGATCCCCCTTGCCCCGGGCGCGGCTAACGGCCGCGCCCGGTCGCGTGTTTGAGGAATTGGATGCGAGAGCCCACCCGCGAGCCGGCTTCCGACGCAGACGAAACGGCGTTGGTCGCGCGCGCACGGCGCGGCGACCCGGCGGCGTTTGATGCGCTCGTTCGTCGCCATCTCCCGGGTGCTCTCGTCGCCGCTGAGCGACTGCTTGGGGACCGCAGTGATGCGGAAGATCTCGTACAGGATGCCTTCCTGCGCGCCCTCGACCGCCTCCCGCTGCTCGATCCAGGCCGGCCGTTCGGACCCTGGTTCTTCACATTGCTGCGCAACCTGGGCATCAACCAGCTGCGCGCCCGGCGAGTGCGGCACACCGAGCCTGAACTGCCCGATGCCGCCTCACCGGACGCACTGCCGGATGAGGTCATGATCAACACCGAAGTGCGGGAACGATTCGACGCGGCGCTCGCGGAGCTGACGCCGCGGCAGCGGGAGATCGTGATGCTGTTCGAAGTGGAAGGATGGAAGGGCGCCGAGATCGCCGAACACCTCGGCCTGACGCCCGAGAACGTGCGGTGGCACCTGCATCAGGCCAAGAAGAGCCTGCGGGCATCGCTGGCACCGCTGCGGGATGGAGGGACTTCATGACGGACGACCTGTTCAATCCAGCTGACGAGTTCCTGGCGCAGGACCCCGAACGCGAGCCCGTGCTCGGGGCGCTGCTGCGCGAGGAGCGGCTGCGTGAGCGCATTGTCGTGGCCGCGCGGCGCTGCGGCATGCGGCGCGTTGACACGTCATGGTACGGTTGGGTGGCGCGCTACGGGCGCGCCGCCGTGCCCATTGGCATTGCGGCGGCGCTGATCGCCGCCGTCATCCTCAACCGGTCGGTGCGCAACGAGGCCGAACTCGCCGCCCAGGCAGCCGCCACCGACCTGCGGGGCGCCGTGGCCGACGGCTCGCGCTCGGCAGTTACCGACGCCGTCGTCGGGCCCGATTCCACGGAGTTCCTCATTGCGATGGCGGTAGACCGATGACCGACAAGACGACGCCCGACGCGACCGATGACGCCCCGCTTGCCCCGCCCGCGCGCTCCACGCGCCTGCTCGCGGTGGGCGTACTCATCGTCGTCGCCTTCGCCGGCGTGATCGGCGGCGTGGCGCTGGAGCGCACCGTGCTGCGACCGCGGAAGTGGGCCGAACGCAGCGGACCGCCGCGCGGCGACCACCGCGCCCCGCCGCGGCGCCCGAGTGCCATGATGCCCGCGGAACTGAAGCTCACCAAGGACCAGGCGGTGCGCATTGACACGCTGGTCGAGCGGCAGATGCGCGGGTTCCGCGAGATCCGCAAGTCCACGCAGCCCGCCATTGATTCGCTCATGGCCCAGACGCGGCGCTCGATGGACAGCATCCTCACGCCCGTGCAGCGCGCCCAGCTCGATTCGGCGCATGCCAAGCGCGAGGCGGAGCGACGCCGGCGCTTTCCCAACGGCGAACCGACGCGCGGCGGCGGCGACTGGGCGCGACCGATGCCGCGTCCGTGAATTAACGCTCCGGCGCGGGACGCGTCATCCTGAGCGTCCCCCCATTCCCCCCTGCTTGCGCGCACCGCCGCTGTGGCGCGCTTCTGCCGATGCGCACCTGCCGCACCCTCCTCCCGTTGTTCCTCCTGCTCGCGCCCGCCCTGGCGCTCGCACAGGTAGGCGCCACGACCGACATCATCACCGGCTCGGTGCGCAACGCCGAAAACCGCCCGGTGGCGAATGCGCGGGTGGAGGTGACGTCGGTGGAAACCGGCATCACCCGGGTGCGAACGACCAACGAGAAGGGACAGTACACCCTGCTCTTCCCCGACGGTGGCGGCCAGTACAGCGTCACCGCGCGCGCCATCGGCCTGCAGCCCGCCACGGTCAACCTCGTTCGGCTCGCCGACGAGGACCGCCTCGTTGCCGACTTCCGGCTGTCACCCACGCTGCTCGGCACGGTGACCGTCAGCGCACGTCAGACACCCCGGTCGAACGACAATCAGCCGACACCGGGCAGCATGGAGCGCGCACTCACCGGCGAACAACTGCTGCGCCTGCCCATTGATGCATCGGACATCAACGCCATCGCCGCGCTGTCACCCGGCGTCGTTGGCCTCACGGGCACCGACTCCACGGCGGCGGGCTTCTCCGTCGCCGGCCAGCGCGCCGACCAGAACCTCGTCACGCTCGACGGCCTCTCGTTCGGCGGCTCGGTGCCCGCCGAGGCGGTGCGCTCCACGCGCGTGATCACAAGCACGTACGACATCGCGCGAGGACTCTTCACGGGCGCTCAGGTGGCGTCCACCACCCGCGGCGGCACCAACGATGTCTCGGGATCGCTCGCCTACGCCCTGCGCGACCCGGACCTCGAGTTCGCCACCGGCGACGACGCCACCACGACCTTCAGCGGCGCCTACACGCAGCATCAGGTGAGCGGCGGCGTGGGGGGGCCCATCGCGCGCGACCGGACGTTCTGGTTCGCCAGCTTCCAGGTGCGCCGCCGCCTCGACGCGCTGCAGTCGCTGCTCGGCGCCGGCACGCAGACCCTCGAGGCGCTCAACGTGCAGTCCGACTCGGCCGCACGGTTCCTCTCGCTCCTCACGCGCTACGGGCTGCCGCTGCGGAACGCGCTGGTGCCCGATGACCGCGTCAACGACAACGCCACCGGCATCGTGCGCCTCGACCAGCAGCTCACCGAGGCGCACTCGCTCTCGCTGCGCGCCAACGTGTCGGGCACCCTGCTCGACGGCTTCCGCAGCTCCGCGCGGAGCGTGCCCACGCACGCCGGTGAGCAGAAGGGGAGCGGCGTGGGCGGCCTCGTCTCGCTCTCGTCGGTCGTCGGGCAGTTCCTCAACGAATTCAAGGGCTCGTACGGCCTCGACACGCGGGGGGCCAATCCGTACCTGCGCCTTCCCGAAGGACGCGTGCTCGTCGGGAGCACGCTTTCCACGGGCCAGACGGCGATCACCGGCCTCGACTTCGGCGGCAACGGCGCGCTCCCCAACGACAATGCCTCCAACCAGCTCGAGGTCACCGACGAACTCTCGTGGCTCTCCGGGGGCGGCAAGCACCGGTGGAAGCTCGGCGGACTCCTGAATCGCTCCAGCTTTCGCACCACGGCGGGATCCAACCGGTCGGGAAATTTCCAGTTCCAGTCGCTGGCCGATCTCGACGCCAACCACCCAAGTCAGTTCAGCCGCTCGTTTGCGCCAGCACAGCGCACGGGTGGTGCCGTCACGGCGGCGATGTATCTCGGCGACATCTGGCGGCCGAGTCGTGCTTTTCAATTGACGTACGGCCTGCGCGGCGAGGGAAGCGCCGTGGATGGCCAGCCGAAGTACAATCCTGATATTGATGCCAAGTTCGGGCTGCGCACCGACCGCATCCCGGCCGACGTTCGCATCAGTCCGCGCATTGGCTTCACGCTGACGCTCGGCCTGCCGCCCGACACCGGGCGGCGCGCCAATCGGCCGGGCCAGGAAGGCGCCGGCGGCGGACAGCGCGCAGGCGGCGGCGCGTTCGGAGGGGCGTTCGGTGGGGCGGCGGGCGGTGGTCGCGCCGGTGGCGCCCGGGGCGGACTCGCCGGCATGCTCGGCGGCGTGGTGCCGAACGCGTCGGCACCGCAGATTCCGCAGCCGTGGATCATCCGCGGAGGCGTCGGCGAGTTTCGCGGACGGGCACCCACGCAGCTCTTTTCGTCGGCCATTGACGCCACCGGCCTGCCGGGCGGTGAGACGCAGCTGGTCTGCGTGGGTTCCTCGGTGCCGACTCCGGACTGGAACGCGTACCTGCACGACTTCTCCACGATTCCAACAACCTGCGCCGACGGCTCCGGCCCCAGCGTGCCGCTGAGCCGCACGCGTCCCAACGTCACCACCTTCGCCCCGGACTTCGCCACGCCGCGCGCCATTCGCGGCTCGCTCGGCCTGTCGAAGCGTTTCCGCCAGCGCTACAACGCGAGCGTGGACGCGTCGTACTCCCTGGGCACGAACCAGTACGGCGTGACCGACCTCAACCTCGCGGCCACGCCGCAATTCGGCCTGTCGCGCGAAGGCAACCGGCCGGTCTACGTGCCCGCCGCCACCATCGTGCCGAACTCGGGCATCACGACGCTCGCAGCGTCGCGCGTGCATCCCGAGTACGGCTACGTGCTGGAGGTCGCGTCGCCGCTCGCTTCGCATACGATGCAGGTCACCACGTCGCTCAACGGCAACTCGTTCCGCCAGCTCGTCTGGAGCGTATCGTACACGTTCACGCGCTCCACCGACCAGTCGAGCTTCTCCGGCGGCAGCGCGCAGGGTGGGTTCGCCTCGCCGACCACGGGCGGCGATCCCAACATCATTGGCGTCACCACGAGCGACCTCGAGCGCCGGCATGGCGTGAATGGCTCGCTCACCTGGCTGGCGCGGCCGTGGCTCGACGTCACCGGCGTGCTGCGCGTGCAATCGGGCCAGCCGTACACGCCGCGCGTCGGCGGCGACATCAACGGCGACGGCTCGCGCAACGACCGCGCCTTCGTCTTCGACCCGGCCACCGCGCTCGACACCGCGATCGCCAACGGCATGCAGCGGCTGCTCGCGCTCGCGCCTAGACCGGCGCGCGAGTGCCTGCGTGCGCAGATGGGAAGCATCGCCGGCCGCAACAGCTGCCGGACGGCATGGTATACGTCGCTCGACCTGCAGCTCAACCTTCGCCCGCAGCTCGGCCCGACCGTCGGCCGCCGCCTGCAGCTGCAGGTCGGGCTGATGAATCCGCTCGCCGGCCTCGACCAGCTGCTGCACGGCTCAGACAACCTGCGCGGATGGGGCCAGCCCACGTTCGTGGACAACACGCTGCTGTACGTGCGGGGCTTCGACCCGACCGCCAAGGCGTTCCGCTACGTCGTCAACGAACGATTCGGCAGCAACGCGCTGTCGCGTTCGGCGCTGCGCAACCCGTTCCAGATTGCGCTCACGGCGCGCTTGCAGGTCGGCGTGGACCGTCAGCGGCAGCTGCTGGAAGGGATGCTCAACGCGAGCACGGGCAATCGCCCGCGACTGGATGTGCGCATGATTGCCCGGCGCCTCGCGCCCGACCCGATCCGGCCGATGCTCGACCTGCGCGCGCAGCTCAAGCTCACGCCGGCACAAGTGACGGCGCTCAAGGCGATCGGCGATTCGCTCGATGACAAAACCACCGCGGTGACCAAGCGGCTCGAGGCGCAGATGCAGAAGGAAGCCAAGAGCGGTGGCGACATGCAGACGCTCTTCCCCAAGCTCCAGCCGCTGCTGCAGGAAGCGCGCAACAACTACATAGAAGCCACAAAGTCCATCCAGAAGGTGTTGTCGCCCGAGCAGTGGGCCGACGTGCCCGAATCGGTCAAGAACCCGACACTTCGCCCCGGCGCCGCGGGAGCCGGCGGCGGCACCGGCCGCCGCATTCCGTAGTATCACCCAAGAGGCGCTCCCCCCGGCGCGGCACCAACTGCTCCTCTCCGCGGGCGGTGCAACACCCTAATTTGTCCCTAACGGTTCGCGTCTCTCCCATCTCCAGTCTCCCATCTCCCGTCCGTCTCCATGTCCCTCGACCGCGCCTCCGCCTGGACCCTCGTCTGTGAATGGACGCAGAGCGAATCGCTCCGCAAGCACATGCTTGCCGTCGAAACCGCCATGCGCGCGTACGCGCGCCGGTTCGGTGCCGACGAGGAGGCCTGGGCGCTCGCCGGACTGCTGCACGACTTCGACTACGAACGTTTTCCCAACGAGGCGCACTCGGCCACCGAGGAACATCCGTCGCACGGCGTGCGCCACTTGCGCACTCTCGGCGTCTCCGAGGAGATCGGCGCCGCCATCATGGGGCACGCCGAGTACACGCACACGGCGCGCGAGTCGCAGATGGCCAAGGCGCTGTTCGCCGTGGACGAACTCTGCGGGCTGATCACGGCGGCCACGTATGTGCGCCCGAGCAAGAGCATCCTCGACCTCGAATCGTCGTCGGTGCGGAAGAAGATGAAGGACAAGGCCTTCGCCCGCGGCGTCTCGCGCGAGGACATCGTGCGTGGCGCCGAGGAACTCGGCGTGGAACTCGACGCGCACATTGCGTTCGTCGTGGAGGCGCTCAAGGCCAATGCAACGGCCTTGGGGCTGGCGGGGCAGTAAGATGCGTTTGGAGGAGGAGTGCAGGGGCTCGGTGGAGCGGGAGGAGTGGAGCGAGGAGGAGGGGAGAGGTGGCCTTCTCCGTCCTCTCTCCGCACTCCACTCCTCCCCCATGACCAAACCCCTGCACCCCTCCCCCTCCCCATCAACGTTTCCCTGTATGAATCCGTCTATGGTATGCACCTAGTGACGAGACGCGATGACCGCCATTGCCCTGCGTCCGGTGTCCGTTGCGCTCCCCGGCCGCATCCGCCGCCGCGTGACGACGCCTGACCGCCCCGACGACGAGAAGGCGCTCGTACTCTCCGCCCAGCGCGGGGAACTCGAGGCCTTCTCGGAATTGGTGCGCCGTCATCAGCGGCGCGCCTACGCCGTGGCGCGCGCCATCGTCACGACGCACGAGGACGCGGAGGACGCCGTGCAGGACGCGTTCCTGCACGCCTACCGCGCCCTGCACCGCTTTCTCCCCGACCAGGCGTTCGGCGCCTGGCTGCACCGCATCGTCGCCAATGCGTCGCTCGACATCACGCGCCGCCGCAAGGTGCGCGACGCCGACGACCTGCCCGAAACCATCGCGTCGCCGTTCCGTGATCCCGCGGAGAGCGACGAACTGCGGGTGCGCCTCGGCGCGGCGCTGGCGCAACTTCCCGAGCGCCAGCGCTCGGTGATCGTCCTGCACGATGTCGAAGGCTTCAAGCATTCCGAGATCGGCAAACTGCTGGGCATTCCCGAGGGGACGGCGCGCTCCGACCTGCATTACGCGCGGTCGGCGTTGCGACGCCTGCTCGAACAGCTCCGGAGTCCACAATGACCCATGACCACACCCCGCTGCGGCTCGTCCAGGACGACGCCGACGGGGAACTCACTCACGCCCTGCGCCAGCTCTACGCGGCGCCCGACGCGCCCGGCTACTGGAGCGCGCTCGAACAGCGCATCATGGACCGCATCGCCGGCGGCGAATCGCTCGACGCCTGGTGGTCGGTGCCCACCCAGTGGGTGCGCATCGGCCTCATCGCGGCCGGCTTCGCCCTCATCGTCGCCGGTTCGCTCGTCCTCCGCGCCCGCGCCGAGCAGCGGCAGATGGCGTACGACTCACTCCTCGGTCCCACCAACGGCGGCCCCACGCTCGCCATTCGCGACGCGCAGACCGAACGGCAGGCCACCCTCAACTACATCAACGGGCGGTAGCCCTTCGGCGCCGCCGCCGGCGGTCAACATGACGAGAACCAAAGGACTCGCCCTGGCGTTCTATCTCGGTGCGGCCGTGGCTGGCCTCGCCATCGGCGTCGCCGCGGACCGGCTGCTCCGCCCGCCCATCGCGACGCGGCTCTCGGTGCGCGAGATGCGGGCGCGGTTCGCCAGCGACCTCAAGCTCACCACGGCCCAACGGCTGTCGGTGGACAGCATCCTCGATGCCCGGTTCCGGGCCGAGTCGCTGCTGGTCGTCCCCATCCGCCCTCAGCTCGACTCGATCCGCGCGGACGCGCGGGGCCGGATCTCCGCCCTCCTCACGCCGGACCAGCGACGCGTGTATGAACAGATGCAGCGGGACCAGAAGACCCGCGTGCAGGAGAAGAAATAGGACATGACCCGGGGTTCCTTGCTGTTCGCCGCACTCCCCTTCGCCCTCGCTGCGCAGCAGCCGACGGATGGCGGGGCACGCCCCATCGCCCTCGACGAAGCCGTGCGCGAGGCGCAGCGCAATGCGCCGGCGTCGGTGTCCGCCCGCAACACGCTGCGCACCAGCGCCGCGGCGGTGCGCACGGCCAAGGCGCAGTATCTCCCGTCCCTCTCGGTCTCGGGTTCCGGCTCGCGGCAGGGCGGCGAGACTTTCTTCCAGGGCAAGCTCGTGCCGTACAGCGGCGAGCCGTGGTCGTTCTCGCGCGGCCTCTCCACCAACCTCGAACTGTTCGACGGCGGCCGCCGCTGGTACAACCTGAAGTCGGCGCAGGCCAACGTGGATGCGGCCGACGCGGGTGAGATCTCGCAGCGATACGACATCGCCCTGCAGGTGAAGCAGCAATATTTCGCCGTCCTCGCCGCCCGTGAGAGCGAGGCCGCGGCCAACCGGCAGTTCGAGCAGGCGCAGGAGCAGCTCAAGTCGTCCACGGCCAAGGTGCGTGCCGGCGCCGCCACCAAGAGCGACTCGCTGCGCTCCGCCATCCAGGTGGGCAACGCGCGCCTCGCCCAGCTCACCGCGCAGAACAACCTGCGCATCGCCAACGCCGCGCTCACCCGGCTCATCGGGTCCGCCGACGTCGTTACCGCGACGCCGGCCGACACCGCCGAGATGGGCCGCATTGTCCTCGACAGCGCCCAGCTCACGGCGATGGCCCTCGAGGGCCCGTCGGTGCGGTCGGCCGAAGCCGCCCTCATCGCAGCCACGGCCGCCAAGAAGGCTGCGAAGACGCCGTACATGCCCACCATCACGTCGTCGTACAGCCTCAGCGGCAACAACACGTCCGAGACCTTCGACTGGGGGAGCGGGCGCATTCCGAAGCAGAACAGCCTGCGTTTCTCGCTCAACTTCCCGCTCTTCAACAACCTGAGCCGCGAAGAGAACGTCACGCGCACGTCGGTCGCCGAGGAGAACGCCGTCGCCGCGTTGCGCGACGCCAAGCTCGCCCAGCAGCAGTCGCTGGTGCAGTACCTTGGCGCTTTCCGCACCGCCGAGGAACGCGTGGCGATCCAGCTGTCCAGCATCGCTGCCGCCGAGGAGGACCTGCGCGTGCAGCAGCAGCGCTACGCGCTCGGTGCCTCGGTGCTGCTCGACCTGCTCACCTCCCAGACCACGCTCGACCAGGCGCGCGCCTCGCTCATCCAGGCGCGGTATGACGCCCGCATCGCCAAGGCGCAGGTCGAGGCCCTCATCGGCCGCGACCTCAAGTGACCAGCCACCGACCGACGCCCCATTCGGAGCATCTCGTGAATCGCCGATTCCTCTTTGCCATCGCCGTACTGGCGACCTTTGCCGCCTGCGGCAAGAAGGCCGAGAAGCAGGTTGCCATCCAGACCGCGCCCGTCACGCGCCGCGACATCGTCGTGGACGCCACGGCCACCGCCATCATCGAGCCCATCCAGATCGTCGAGGTCAAGTCCAAGACGGCGTCGGGCCAGATCACGAAGATGACGGTCGAGGTCGGTTCGTACGTCAAGCCGGGCGACCTCATTGTCCAGATTGACACGCGCGACCTGACCAATGCCGCCAACCAGGCGCAGGCCGACTTCGAGGCGGCGCAGGCCAAGCTGAACACCTCGACGGCGCAGAAGAAGCGCTCCGATGACCTGTTCAAGCAGCGCATCATCACCGCCACCGAAAACGAGACCGCGAACCTCGACTTCGCCAATGCGCAGGCCAGCTTCGTGCGCGCCAAGACGTCGCTCGACCTCGCCCAGCAGCGCCTCGAGGACGCCACGGTGCGTGCGCCGGTCGAGGGCACGGTGATCGAGAAGACCGTCTCGCTCGGCCAGGTCATCCAGGCGGGCACGTCGTCGGTGGGCGGCGGCTCGACGATCCTCAAGATGGCCGACCTCTCCCGCGTGCGCGCCCGCGCCCTCGTGAATGAAACGGACATCGGGCAGATCGCCGCCGGCCAGGAAGCCACAGTCACGGTGGACGCATTCCCCGACCATCCGTTCCGTGGCAAGGTCGAGAAGGTGGAGCCGCAGGCCGTCGTGCAGCAGAACGTCACGATGTTCCCGGTCCTGATCTCGCTCTCCAATGAAGAAGGGATGCTGAAGCCCGGCATGAACGGCGAGGCCTCGGTGCTCGTGGACCGCCGCACCGACGTGCTCGCCATCCCGAACGACGCCGTGCGCAACATGCGTGAGGTGCAGAGCATCGCCCCGCTGCTCAATCTCAATCCCGACAGCGTGAGCGCCCAGTTGCGCGCCAGTATGGGCGGCATGTTCCGCAGCGACAACGGCGGCACGCGTGGCGGGGCGGGCGGCACGCGCGGCCAGGGCACCCGCCCGCAGACCAGCAATGGCGAGGTGGACCTGCTCCCGCAGGGCACCGGCCGTCAGGGCGGCGGCTTCCCGCAGGTCGAAGTCACGGACGCCGACTGCAAGAAGGTGAATGACGCGCTCAAGAAGCAGCCCGCCGTCGCCAAGCAGCTCGACGCGCTGCGCGAACAGATGCGCAACCCCGACGCGGACCGTCGCGCGCTGTTCACGCAGACGCAGGAGCTCTACACGAAACTCGGCGTTGATGCACGCATCGCCGGCGCATGCCGTCGGCGCGAGGGCGGCGCGAGCGCGGGTTTTGGCGGCGGTGCGGCTGCGGCGCCCACGGGCGCCGGCGCATCGCGAGCCGCGCCGGGCGGCGCCCAAGCGAGCCGCGGCGACCAGGCCGGCCGGAGCGTTGATGTGCCGCAGGGGCCGGGCATGCGCGCACGCGCCCGCACCGGACTCGTCTTCGTGCAGAAGGCCGACTCCACATGGGAGCCGCGCATGGTCCGCCTTGGCGTCGCCAACTTCGACTACACCGAGGTGCTCGACGGGCTCAAGGAAGGCGAGCACGTCGCCCTCCTCTCGGCGGCGGCCATGCAGGCGCAGCGGCAGGCCGCGCAGGACCGCGTCCGCCAGATGATGGGCGGCGGGAGCCCGCTGGGCGGTGCCACGCGCGGCGGCGGACGTGGTGGTCCCGGCGGCGGTCCCGGCGGCGGTCCGGCGCCCGCGGCTACGCCGGCGCGGCCGAGGAACTGACGCATGCTCTTTGGTGAGACCATCATGGTCGCGCTCGGAGCGCTGCGCGCCAACAAGCTGCGCTCCCTGCTCACCATGCTCGGCATCGTCATCGGCGTCGCCGCCGTCATCGCCGTCGTGGCGCTCGGCCGCGGCGCGCAGAAGGCGGTCAACGACCGCATCGCCGCGCTTGGCACCACCCTGCTCACGGTGAGCCCCGGCCAGGCGTTCGGCGCGGGCGGCGTGCGCGTGGGGTTCGGCAGCGCGCGCCTCACGCTCGAGGACGCCAAGGCGCTGGCGGACAGCGGAACCCACATTCTCGCCGTCCAACCCGAGATGTCGGGCAACCTGCAGGTGCAGTACCTGAACAAGAACACGAACACGCAGATCGTCGGCGTGACGTCGAACTTTCCCGAGGTGCGCAAGTACGAGATGGCCACGGGGCGGTTCTTCACCACATCGGAGGACAATTCGCGCCAGCGTCTCGCCGTGCTCGGGCCGACGGTGGTGGAAAACCTCGGCCTCCAGTCCGCCGATGGCATTGTCGGCGAGACCATTCGCATTCGCGGCATCCAGTTCACCGTGATCGGCGTCTACAAGTCGAAGGGGCAGGCATCGCCCTTCAACAACCCGGATGACCAGGTCCTGATCCCCATCACGACGGCGCGCTACCGCGTCCTCGGCCAGAACCGCATCCGCTCGGTCAGCGTCCTCTCGCCGTCGGAAGACGACATCCCGGAGACGATGGCCGAGATCGAGCGCATCCTGCGCCGCGAACACCGCCTGCGCGCCGGAAAGGAGAATGACTTCAACATCCGGTCGCAGGCCGACTTCCTGAACACGCTCGGCGAGACGACGCAGGTCTTCTCGCTGCTCCTCGCCGGCATCGCCACGGTGTCGCTCATCGTGGGCGGCATCGGCATCATGAACATCATGCTCGTCTCCGTCACCGAGCGCACACGCGAGATCGGCGTGCGCAAGGCGCTCGGCGCAACGCGCCTGAACATCCTGTTCCAGTTCCTCGTCGAGGCCGTCGTGCTCTGCCTGGTCGGCGGCGCCATCGGCATTCTCGTCGGCACGGGTGGCGCCGCGGTGTTCACCAAGGTGATGGGCTGGACGACGGAAGTCGGCTCCACCGCGGTCGCGCTCGCGTTCGGATTCTCGGCGGCCGTCGGCGTGGTCTTCGGCGTCTATCCCGCGCGTCGTGCCGCGGCGATGGACCCGATCGTGGCGCTGCGGTACGAGTAGGAAACCGCCGTCACCACGTTCGACCGTGGTGGCGGCCGTTACTCGTAAGGACGCCGGACGGCCTCGTCGCGCCGGATGATCTTGAATCCGAACGGGATCTCGACGAGCTGCCGCACGTGCTGGGCGCCCATCGTCGCCGGGCGGAACTTCATGCCCGGCAGCGCGTCGCGCACCGCTTGCCCGAACAACGGGTGCGTGGCCTCGATCACGCGAAACGTCTCGACCAGCGCGCGCCCGGTGCTGTCCACGACGAAGCGTACAACCGCCGAGCCCTCGACGCCGCGCACCTCCAGGAGGGGCGGATAGACCGGCACGGCGCTCTCCGGATCGCGGGCCGCCGCGGAATCAACGTCCAGCAGCGTAAAGGCATTCTGCGCCACCGCCTCCACCGTGAGCGGCAATGGCGTCGTGCCTTCTTCCTTCGTGGGCGCCGTGGTACCCAGCGGTGGAACGCGCGCGGCCCATGCTTCGGGCCGCGGTGGCGCCGGCAGGCCAGACTGCCTCGCGCCAAAGCGAGGCATGTCGTGCTGCGGGTTCGGCGCCGGACGGTCCGGTGGCAACAGGTACCTGATGGCGGCCTCAATGACCGACTCGGACGCGGGAGAGACCGCCTGCAACAGCCGGTCTCCGCCCCCCACGAATAGCGAAAGCGCGAGCACGGAGTGCACGACAACGCTCACGCCAGCACCCAGCGGCAGGCGCTCTGGACTTCGCGGAGGATGCTGCAGCAGCTCGAACATGGGGCTCAGCGGGTGACGCCTGATAATTGGTGCTCCATAACTGGTCAGACAACTCGGCTCGCGCAAATCGTTCGCGCCCGACGGTCGGTCGCTACCGCGGCGACGCGACCTCGACATCGCCACCTCGGCCACGCCACCTCGCTCGTTCGCCCTACGACGGCACGGTGTGCCGCGATTCGCCTGAGCAGCGCTCGGGGCGCCAAGGAGTATCTTGATTTCGATATAACGGCGCTATATCTTAGTTATATCTTCGATCTATCGAAATCGAAGCGAACAGACCCAATTGGCGTGGCAAATTCGCCGAGGTGAGCGATGCGTGAACACAGAGGATTCAACGGTCGTGGCGCAGGGCGTGGTTGGGGTGGCTTCGACACCGATTTCTCCAATTTCATCGGTCGGATGAGCGGTCATCTCCGCGGTGGGACCTTTCGCGGCGGCCGGTTCTTTGGGCACGGGGACCTGAAGCTCGTGATCCTCTCGCTGCTCGAGGAACGTCCGCGCCACGGATACGACATCATCAAGGCCATCGAGGAGCGCTCGGGCGGCCTGTACCAGCCGAGCGCGGGAACGGTGTACCCCACGCTGACCCTGCTCGAGGAGATGGGCTTCGCGCGTTCCACACCGGACGATGGGGGCAAGCGCGTGTACGAGATCACCGACGCGGGACGCGCGCACCTCGCCGAGAACCGGAGCACGGTGGAGGACATCTTCTCGCGCATCGCCCGCACCGGCGCCGGGCTCACGAGCGACGCGATGCAGGAAATGAACCGCGCGTTCGGGCGTCTCGCGCGCGCCACCTACTCGCAGGCCTCGCATCGGCTGGACGATCACGAGTTCCTCCGCGCCGTGGCCAAGGTCCTCGAGGACGCGGGTGCGGCCATCAACGCCCTGGCGACGCGCAAGTAGGAGCACCGGGCGTCTGGACGCCGCCAGAGACCGCCATATGTTACAACGGGTCGCGCATTGTGCGCGGCCCGTTTTGCATGGGGCAGCGGTCGTGGGCCCCTGACAACGAGATCTCCCTGGGGCGGCGCCCCTCGATCATATGCCTGCTGATTCAAGCAGCCCGACTCCGCCATCCATACCTTCTGGGCTCCCCACCCCGGATGGAACGGCGCCGAAACCCGAGACGGCGGAACACCTGGTGCCGCGCCACGAGCGGCCGCATGTCGAAGAGCACCCCAAAGGCAAACGGCTGGCTTTCCTGACGCTCACGGCGCTCGGCGTCGTCTTCGGCGACATCGGCACGAGTCCGCTGTACGCGTTCAAGGAGTGCTTCAAGCCCGACTATGGCCTCACGCCGACGCCGGAGAACGTGTACGGCGTGCTGTCGCTGATCCTCTGGTCGCTGATTCTCGTGGTCAGCTTCAAGTACATCGTCTTCATCATGCGGGCGGACAACCGCGGGGAAGGCGGCATTGTGGCCATGCTCGCGCTGATCCTGAAGAAGGATTCCGAGCACCGGCGCGGGCGGTTCGTGCTGATCAGCCTCGGCCTGTTCGGCGCCGCGCTCCTCTACGGCGATGGGGTGATCACGCCGGCCATCTCGGTGCTGTCGGCGATCGAGGGACTCACCGTGCACAATGAGGACCTCGCGTCGCTCGTGGTGCCAATCACCGTCGTGATCATCGTCGGGCTGTTTGCGGTGCAGCGCCACGGCACCACGCGGGTGGGTTCGGCGTTCGGCCCGCTCATGGCGCTCTGGTTCGTCGCGATTGGCGGACTCGGGCTCGTGCAGGTGTTGCGCGATGCCAGCGTGCTCTGGGCCATCAACCCGATCTGGGCGGTAAGGTTCTTCCGGCATCACGACCTGCATGCGATGGTGGTATTGGGTGCCGTGGTGCTCGCCGTGACCGGCGCCGAGGCGCTCTACGCCGACATGGGTCACTTCGGCAAGAAGCCCATTCGGACGGCATGGTTCTGGATGGTCTTCCCGGCGCTCCTGCTCAATTATTTCGGGCAGGGTTCGCTCGTCCTCGGGGACCCCGCAGCCGCCGAGAATCCGTTCTACAACTTGGCGCCGACCTATCTGCTGCTTCCGATGGTTGGCCTCGCCACGCTGGCCGCGATCATCGCGTCGCAGGCGCTCATCTCGGGCGCGTTCTCGCTGACGCAGCAGTGCATCCAGCTGGGCTACAGCCCGCGCCTCTCCATCGTGCACACGTCCGCCAGGGAGTTCGGGCAGATCTTCGTCCCGGAAGTGAACATCGCGCTGGGCGTCGGCACGGTGCTCGTCGTGCTCGGCTTCCAGTCCTCGAGCCATCTCGGTGCGGCGTATGGCATTGCCGTGACGGGCACGATGACGGTGACCACGCTCCTGTTCTTCGTGATTGCGGCCCGCCGCTGGCACTGGCCGGTCTGGCGTGTGGCGGTGCTGACGCTCCTCTTCCTGGTCGTGGACCTGAGCTTCCTCGGGGCAAACGCCATCAAGATCGAACACGGCGGCTGGGTGCCCGTGCTGCTGGCGATCGTGCTGTTCACGCTGATGACCACGTGGAAGCGCGGCAGGCTCATTCTCCGCGAGCGCCTGCAGGAAATCACCATGCCGCTCGACGCTTTCCTCAAGAGCCTGTCGTCGGGCAAGATTCCGCGCGTGCCGGGCACGGCGGTCTTCATGGCCTCGCAGGCGGCGGGCGCGCCGGTGGTGCTGCTCCACCACCTGAAGCACAACAAGGTGCTGCATGAGCAGGTGATCCTCCTCTCCATCTCGACCGCCGAGGTGCCCGAGGTGCGCGACGAGGAGCGGGTGACGATGGAGCGGCTCGACCATGGCTTTGTGCGCGCCACCGCGACCTACGGCTTCATGGAGTCGCCTGACGTCACCCATGTGCTGGCCCTGCTCCGCCAGCTCGGACTCAAGGCGCGGCCGATGGAGACGAGCTACTACCTCGGACGCGAACTGCTCATTCCCCGCCAGAAGGCCTGGAAGAAGGGCGGCATGACGATGAGCATCTGGCGCAAGAAGCTCTTCGCCGTGATGGCGCGAAACGCCGTGTCGGCCGCAGCGTTCTTCCAGCTGCCGCCCAACCGGGTGGTGGAACTCGGGACGCAAATCGAGTTCTGAGCTCGCTGCCACCGCAAAGGACGAAGGGCGCGAAGAAAGACAACTGCTTGGGACAACCACTCACCACAAAGTCACAAAGGGCACAAAGCCGGCAAGCACATGGGGGAACTGCATCTCGGTGCGGTTCCCCCCACGTACTCTTCGAGCCCTTTGTGCCTTCGTGGTAAGCAGTTGTAGTCCCCGCCCCTCGTCCCGCGTATTACGTCTGGCCCCGGCCGCGCGCCCGGTGCAATTTCGGGGACTTCTTTCTCTCCCACGACCACCAATGCGCCGACTCCTGCTCGCCACTCTTGTGCTGTGTGCCGCGATTCCGCTTGCCGCCCAGCGGACGCCCGTTGACTCGCTGCGTGACGACGCCAGGTTCTCGTTCTACGCCAAGGGGCCGTATCGCCCCGCCGTCCCCAAGCCTGACGACGTACTCGGCTACGGCATCGGTACCTGGCACACCCAGTATGCGTCGCAGGAGCGGGTGCTCCTCGCCATCGCCGACGCCGCCAAGGACCGCGTGCACGTCGAGGAGATCGGGCGCACCAGCGAAAAGCGCACGATGCGCATCTACATCGTGTCGACGCCGGAGAACATCGCGAAGCTCGACCAGATCCGCGCCGACCTCGACCGCATCGCCGATCCGCGCGGCGCCGGCGCCGCCGAACTCGACGCCGTGGCGGCGCGCACCCCGGCGGTGGTCTGGTTCAGCGGCTCGGTGCACGGCGACGAGGTGCCGGGCTTCGAGGCCTCGATGGCGCTCCTCTATCACTTCGCCGCCACCGAGGACGCGAAGACGCTTGCCCTGCTCAAGAACGCCATCGTCATCATCAACCCGTCGTCGAATCCCGACGGGCACGAGCGCTTTTCCGTCTGGTCCAACTCCATCGCCGTGGGCAGCCCCGAGCGCATGGGGCTCGAGCAGCAGCGCGGCCAGCCGTGGACGATCAGCGGTCGCTACAACCACTTCCGGTTCGACATGAACCGCGACCTCATCGCCACCACGCAGCAGGAGGTGCGCAACATCGTCGGCGGCATGCTGCGCTGGCATCCGATGGTGACGGCCGACCTGCATGGCTACACGGCGCAGTTCTACATGGCCCCCGCGTCGCGCCCGATCAACGCCAACATCAGCGGCTGGCCCAACAAGTGGAACGAGGCCATCGGCGCCGGCAACGCCCGCGCCTTCGATGAATACGGCTGGCTCTACTACGTGCGCGACCAGTTTGACCTCTACTACCCGGGCTACTACGACACGTGGCCGTCGCTCACCGGCGCCACCGGCGCCACCTACGAAACCGACGGCGGCCCCGCCCTGCTCAAGCGGCGCGACGACGGCACGCTCCTGTCGCTGCGCGACGGCATCGCGAAGCACTTCACGGCCGCCATCGCGACGTTCGAGACCACCGCGGCGCGCGCCCCCGAGCGCGTCAGGGACTATCTCGCGTTCCGCCAGTCGGCGGTTGCCGACGGCCGCACGCAGGCGATCAAGCGCGTCGTCTTCGCGCCCGGCAGCGACCCCGCGCGCGCCGGCGAGCTGGCGTCGGCCCTGCTCCGCGCCGGCGTCGAGGTGCAGCGCCTCTCGCAGCCCCTCACCAGCGCCAAGGCGCATGCCTACGCCGATGACGCCGTGGGGTCGCGCACGTTCCCGGCGGGATCGTTCGTGGTGGACATGGCCCAGCCGCAGGGTCGCCTGGCCAAGGCGGTGCTCGAACCCGATCCGTCGCTCGATCCGGTTTTCGCCAAGACGCAGCTCGACTACTTCCGCCGCAACCTCAACCGCGGCAAGAATGCCGACGGCGAAGGATACGAGTTCTACGACATCACGGCGTGGGCGCTGCCCGTGGCGTTCGGCGTCGAATCGTGGTGGACGGAGGACGCCGCACCGATAGCCGGCGACAAGCTCGCGCTCCCGGGCGAGCCGGCCCCGCGCATCAACGGCGAAGTGCTGCCGTTCGCCGTGCGCGGCGGCATCGTGGACGGCGCCGACGCGAAGTCGGCCTACCTCTGGCGCAACGACCGCGCCGGGGCATCGCGCCTTGCCGGCCAGTTGCTCCAGGAGGGGTACAAGCTGGCCATCGCCAGCCTGCCGATCCAGACGGGCACGGTGGACTGGCCACGCGGCACCTGGGTAGCGCGCGTCTCGCGCAATGACGCCACGCTGGCTGGCCGCATTGATGCGCTCGCGAAGTCGGCCGGCGTCGAGGTCACCGGCGTCAACACCGCCTTCCCCGAAACCTCGCAGTACGGCACGGGGTCGGGGAGCACGGTCGCCGTGCAGGAACCGAAGATCGCCGTGGTCGCCGACCAGGGCATCGCGCTCGGCGCGTACGGCTCAGTGTGGTGGAGCCTCGAGCAGCGTTTTGGCATCAAGTTCACGCCGGTGGCCCTCGCGTCGCTGAACGGCGACCTGTCGGCCTTCAACGTCATCATCATTCCCGATGGCGGCGTCAACACCCTCGGCAAGGGCGCCGCGCTCAAGACGTGGATCGAGCGCGGCGGCACCCTGATCACGATGGGGCGCGCCACCTCGTGGGCGGCGCGCGAGGACGTGGGGCTGACCACCGCGCGCATCCTCGCCGCCGACGACACGGGCAAGGGCAAGAAGGCGGACGAGCCGGCGGCGGCAGCCACAGATTCGCTGCTCGCCATCAAGAGCCCCAGCGCCAACCCCAACCTGCCGCAGCCAGTCCCCGGCGCGCACTTCGACGCGGTCTTCGACCTGACCCACTGGCTCACGCTCGGCGTCGAAAAGCAGCGCACGACGGTGCTGGTGGATGGCGGCGCGTTCCTCAAGCTCTCAAAGGAAGGTTCGAACGTTGGCGTCTTCCCGGTGACGGGTCCCTTGAAGCGCGCCGGCTTCACGTTCCCCGACAACACCGAGCGCCTGCTCAAGGGCACGGCGCTGCTGGTGGAGGAGCGGGTGGGGCGCGGCCACGTGGTGCTCTTCGCCAACGACCCGATGTTTCGCGGGTGGTGGCGTGCCCTCGACCGCGTCGTGATGAATGCGGTGCTGTTGGGGCCGTCGTTCTGAGGGCAGCGCAGCACAGAGTACCACGGAGCATGACGGAGGGGGGCGGCGATGGCGCCGCCCCCCTCGCGTTTCTCGCTGACCACTTACGGACTGGTACCGCGCACACATTGGCCGCGTGCGCGGCGCGTCACATCCGGACGATGCGCCCGGTGCGCACCTTGAGCCGAGCTTCCTGCAGGCCCTGGCGCGCCTCGTCGAGGTGCAGGCGCACGTCCGCGTCGCCAGCGTCGTAGTTGTACCACCGGACGGCTGGCGCGTGGGGCGCCGCCGGCGCCTTGGGCGGAGCCGGTATGGTCCAGCTCATCGGCGGCATGGGGGCCATCGGCGCATCGGGCGTGCGAAGCATCATGAACGAGCGCCCCGACTCGCTCTTGAGTGACGACGCCTTGGCGGTCGTCACCTTCACCTGCCGCGACCGCCCGCCCGACACGACCGTCAGGTCCACGACGTCGCCCGGCTTCACCTTCGCCATTTCGCGCGAGAGGCGGTTGAGGCGCGAATTCGCCATCCACATGTCCTCGAGGTCGTCCTTCGTCAGCTTGAGCGAGACGCCGTTGATCGCCGCGATCCGGTCGCCTTCGACGATGCCGGCCTTCTCGGCAGGGCCGTCCTCCGTGACGGCGTTCACGAAGACGCCCGCCGTGTCGCGCTTGCTCCCGGTCATCCCGAAGCCGATGCCGATGGCGGCGCGGTCTTCGCTGGCCGTGCGGAGCTTCACCGGCTTGTACAGGTCATCGGCGGCCACCGTCTTGACCTTGTAGCTTCTGCTGGCGCCGTCGTGCCATACCTGCAGGGTGACCTCGTCGCCGGCCGTGACCTTGCCCAGCTCGCGCGTCAGGCGGCGCTGCATGATGCCGCTCATCTCGTCGTCGCCCGCGTCTTCGCGGTTCACGCGAAGCGAGACGCCGTTGATGGCCTGGATGCGGTCGCCTTCGCTGAGCCCGGCCTTCTCGGCCGGCCCTCCCTCGGTCACCGACGAGACGAGCACGCCGAGCGTGTCACGCTTGCTCCCGGACGAGGTGGAGACGCCGATCATCGCCCGGTCGCCCGCCCCCGCGGCGGCAAGGCGGCGGTCGGTGTTGGTCAAGACGCGCACCTGCTGGGCGGCGAGCGGCGCCGCGAGCGGCGCGGCGATCAGGAGCGTGCCAAGGAAAGACAGGGAACGGCGCATGGGAGCCTCGGAGTGGATCAGGAAGGTTCAGTGGTCCACTCGAATTGTCACCGGGGCCGGGTGGAGGGTTGCCTTGGCCGGCCGACGAGCGCGGACAAGGCAGACCCAGCGCGTTACGCCGCCCCGTCCGCCCGGGTGATGGCGTCGTGCAGCGCCGCGGAGAGTTCGGGCGTCGTCATCGGCTTCTGCAGCACGCGTCGCACGCCGTACGCCGCCAGTTCCAGCACCGGAAGTTCGTTGAAGCCGGACATCAGCAGCACCGGCGTTCCGGGAAGCGCCTCCGTGACCATGCGGGCGAACTGCAGACCGTTCACGGTCGGCATGGAATAGTCGGTGATCACGACATCGAACGGCGTCGCCGCTTCTCGAATCAGGCGCAGGGCTTCTTCGGCCGACGTGCAGCCGGTGGCCTGGTAGCCGAGTCGCAGCAGCCGCCGCACGCCGATGTCGCGCAACTCCGGTTCATCGTCGAGCAGCAGCACGTGCTCACCCGACCCGAGCGTCACCGCGTGGACCGCGCGCGGCGTCTCCACCGCCGACCGTTCCACGGCCGGAAAGAGGCAGCGCACGCGCGTCCCGTGTCCGAGCGCGCTCTCCACCAGGCAGGCGCCGTCGTGATCCTTCATGATGCCCTGGACCATCGCCAGCCCCAGCCCAGTGCCGGAGCCCGCCGGCTTGGTGGTGAAGAAGGGCTCGAAAATCCGTGCCTGCGTCGCGGGCGCCATGCCAATGCCGCTGTCACGCACGAAGAGGTGCGCATACCAGCCCTCGCGCAGGTTGGGATGGCTGCGCGCCGCATGATCGCGCACGTAGAGTGGTTCCACCCCGAGTTCCAGCAGCCCCCCGCCCGGCATGGCCTGGATGGCGTTCGTGCCGAGGTTGATGATGACCTGATGGAGGCACGTGAGGTCGGCCTTGATGTGCGGAGTTCCCTCGGCGATGCTCACGCGGAACTCCACCTGCGGCGGCAGGATGACCCGCAGCAACTTGGCGGCCTGCTTCAGCGCCTCGGCCAGGTCGACGGCGCGCAGCTCGGGCTCGGCGTGGCGCGCAAAACTGACGATGCGATTCACGAGGTCTCGCCCGCGCAGCGTCGCGCGCTCGATTTCGGACAGGTCGTTCAGCGACACCGGGTCGGTGATCGATCCGTGGAGCACGTCGACGAATCCGAGGATGACGCCGAGGATGTTGTTGAAGTCGTGCGCGATGCCACCGGCAAGCGTTCCCACGGCCTCCATCTTCTGCGCCTGCCGCAGCTGGGCCTCGAGCTTCAGCAGGTTGTCCTCCGCCGTTCGCCGGGCCGTGATGTCGACCACCGACGCGAGGACGAATGCCCCTTCCGGGGTCTCGACGGGGGTGAGGCCGATTTCGAGCGGTATCTCCGTGCCGTCCTTCCGCAGGCCCAGCAGGTCACGCCCCGAGCCCATGACGCGCCGATCGGGGTCGCGGGCGTACGTCTCCCGTTGCCGCGCGTGCCCCGACTGGAAACGTGCCGGCATGAGCATCTCCACCGGTTGGCCGAGCAGTTCGTGGCGATCGTAACCGAACAGGCGCTCGATCTCCCGGTTGGCCAGCACCACCGCTCCCTGACGATCCGTCATCAGCAGGCCGCTGGGAGAGCATTCGACCGCGGCGCTCAGGCGCGCAACCATCGCATCCGACAAGTCGATCGGCATCGCAGGGGGGCGGGAGGTACCAGTCGCTCACGGCACCCTGCCGCCCGCTCGTCGGCGCGGTGCGGTCAGTCCGGGAGCCGAAAGTGGTATGTATAGATGTACAGATGCCACCCGTTGTTGAGGATGGCAAGAGGACGTAGGACGCAGTCTGACAGCGAGGGGCCTGCTGGGACATCGCGCGCCATGTGGTATCCGCGTGGAGCAAGGAAGATCGGGCAACGACGCCTTCGAGCCTTGAACGAACACCAGCGCCATTGGCGCCAGTCCCGACACCCTCCGCGGGTTGCCTCGTGCACCCGTGAGGGATTTCCGCGCCCGGCCTCGGTCGCCACTGACGCCGGGCGTCGGTTATCTACGACACGCGCCCTCCGTCCAGCCGCCGCTTCCACCGTTTCCACTCCGGCAGGAGGCGCCCGAGCAGCGAACGAAACTCCCGGCCATGGCCGAGATGCTTGAGGTGGCAGAGCTCATGGAGCACCACATATTCGATGCACCCGGCCGGATGCTCGATGAGCTGCGGATTCAGTGAGAGCATGCCCCTGCGGCTGCAGCTTCCCCAGCGTTGCTTCATGTCCACCAGCCGCCACACCGGGGGGGCGCTGGTTCGCCCACGGACGAGCGGGGTGAGCCGCGCAAGCGCGGCCAAGAAGCGATCCCGTGCGAGAGAGCGTTGCCACTCCCGTACGATCCGTTCGACGCAAGCTTCCCGGGTATCCGGTGTCGCAACGCGCAGGTACGGCCGATCCAGCGTGATCGTCGTCGCACGCGCCTTCCGCACGCGAAGCATCAGCTCCCGACCCATCAAATGCACGCTCGCCCCGGAGACGTAACGCCTCTTAGGGTGTTCGTGACCATGGCGAACCCGTCGCTGCTGCTTCAGGATCCACGCACCACGCCCGACAACCCGCGCATCCGCAATCGCTCCGCTCGTACCAGTCGGCGCTCGCACGGTCACGCGGCCATCAGGATGCACGGCGATGGCCAGCGTCTTCCGGCTTGACCGTCGCAGCACGTAATGAATGCGCCGCGATCCGAACCTCACCTCGCGCGTCATCGTGGTTCGTGATGCTGAGCGATGGTCAGCGCACGTTCCAGCAGTTCGTCGGTCTCCTCGGGGCCGAGTGCCAACCCGCTCCGTTGCTCCGCCTGATACAGGAAGTCCTCGATGTCGTTCTTGATCCGGTTTCGGACGTCGGTGTTCTGCGCCCAATTCACCGTGCGATGCCGGTCAACGCTCGTGCGGATGGCCTTGGCCGCGTCGGCCGACAGCGCGTCGAGTGCGCTCGGATCGGCATTCCAGACCGTCCGCGCCACCTCTCGGAACTTCCGGAAGAGCGCGCGTCGCTCCGGGTCGTATTCACGAACATTCGCCGGAAGGTCGCTGTCCGCGCCTTGCGTCACCTGTTCCCGCAGTTGCAGCACCTGCTGAAGGAACGATGCGTCTTCCAGCCGCTTGGCCCGGTAAGCGTCAATGGCCGCCTTCACCAGTTTTCCGAACTTCTCATAGAACACCGGATCCTCGTCCATCCGTTCGGTGATCTCGCGCACGAGGGCATGCGCGATCGCATCGGCGCTTGATCCCGGGCTCTGGCGCTCCACTTCGGCCTTCACGGACTCGGCATCAAAGATGTTCACCAACGGCGTGATGACTTGCGGCTCCAACGCGCCCACGTGTCGGTCGAGCAGCGCCTTAATGCGCCCCTCGTACGCTCCATAATCCACCGTTTCCTGATAGCGGTGCCTCACGGCGCGACGCAGCATCTCGTACGCCTTGGCGTCGTCGCGGTACCGCGCCAACTGCGCGCGCGGCACCTGCTCCAGGAAATGTGAGCTGGACATCGCCAGTTGCAGGGTCTTCAGAAACCCGCCGAGCACATCGTAGAACTCGTGCCGCTCGGCCTCATCAGCGAGGAACCGCTCCAGTGTTTCTCGGTCATGCCGCCTGTTTGCCGGCACCGCCTTGAACTGGTCGAGCAGCGCCGCATGCCGTTGCCGCACCATCTCGGGAAGACTCGAGACGTCATGCACCGTGTCCACGAGGTCATCCCGGTCGAAGTCCGGCAGGCTGCCGTAGACATCCAGCGCCTTGTCGAGGCTCTCAAGTACTCCGGCGTAGTCCACGATGAAGCCGGCTTCCTTGCCTGGCGCCACGCGATTGACGCGGGCGATGGCCTGCAGCAGGGCGTGATCCTGCAGCTTCCGCGCGAGATAGAGCACCGTCGCCAGCGGCGCGTCGAAGCCGACGAGCAGCTTGTCCACGACGATCAGCAGTTCAGGCGCTCCGTCATGCTGGAAGTCCTCGACGATGCGCTTGTTGTAGCGCTCTTCGTCTCCGTAGCGCGTCATCATGTCCTGCCAGAACCGCTGCACCACATTTGCGCGTTCGTCGCCGGTGTCCTCCTCCCCTTCGCGGCTGTCCGGCGCTGAAATGACCACTTCAGAGGAGACAAGTCCGGTCTCGTCCAGGTACTTCTTGTAGTTCAAGGCTGTAGCCTTATCCGGCGTCACGACCATTCCCTTGAAGCCGGTGCCCTGCCAGTTCGTCGCGAAATGCGTGGCGATATCCAGCGCGATGCTCGCCACCCGGCGCTCGGCGCGCTCCAGTTGCGACGCGCGCGTGAACTTCCGTTTCAGGTCGGCACGCTGCGAGGGTGACAGCGGTTCGGTGATGCGTTCGAACCAGCGATTGATCGCCCCCTGGTCCACCTCCTGATCCACGTACCGACCCTCGTAGAACAACGGCACGACCGCCTTGTCCTGTTCGGCCTGGCGGATGGTGTAGGTGTGAATGAGTCCGCCGAATCGCGCCACCGTGCTCTTGTCGCGCTTCATCAGCGGCGTGCCGGTGAGCCCCACGTAACAGGCATTCGGCAGCGTGCGCTGCATGCGCGCACTCAGCGTGCCGTAGTGCGATCGGTGTCCCTCATCCACCAGCACCACGATGTCGGAGCTGTCAAACACCTCGCCGGCGTTCATCGCGGCCTCGAACTTGTCCACAATCGTGGTGATGACGGCTACGTGCTCGTCGCGAAGCAGCTCGAGAAGATGCCGCCCGCTGCGCGCGCGTTCAGGCTCGAGACCGCAATGCCCAAACGTCTTCCATATCTGGTCATCCAGTTGCACGCGGTCGGTGACAATCACGATGCGAGGGGCCATCAGCGCATCTCCTCGGCAAGCGCCGCGGCGAGGTAGACCATCGTCAGCGACTTGCCGCTCCCCTGCGTGTGCCAGATCACGCCGCCCAAGCGACGGCCCTGCGCGTTCTTGGTGTTGATCCGCGCGACGGCGCGTTCCACCGCTTCCACCTGTTGGTGGCGCGCCACCTTCTTCACGCCGGCATCGAAGGCGATGTATCGCCGTGCCATGCGCAGCAACCGCTCGGGCCGGGCGAGCGACCAGAGCATGCGATCCTGTTCGGTGACTTCACGGCCGTGCGACACCGCATGATGGTAGCGCGCCACGCTGTCGGCGTGAGCCGGGAGGCGCTCGGCGAGCATGGCCTGTTCACGGTCGGCGGGAGGCCGGCGCGTAAGCAGTGGCAGAATGGCGCCATCGGGCGATTCGGTCTCTCGCCATGGGGCCCAGAAATCCCTGGACGCCCCCGTCGTGGCGTACTTCGCCTCGCTCGTGGCCAACGCAAAGAGGAGCTGGCTCGGGATGTAGAGCTGCGGAATGCCGTCGCGCTTCTGGTTGCGCAGATGCTGCGAGACTGCCTCATCCACCTGCGTCGGCTCGCGTTTGCATTCGATGACGGCCAACGGAATACCGTTGACGAACAGAACCAGGTCTGGGCGGTATGCCTCGGTGAGCCCGGCGCGCGTCACCGAGAATTCCTCGGTGACATAGTACGTGTTGTCCGCGCCGGTCCAGTCGAGGTAGTGCAGCTGCGCGTTGGCCGTCGCGCCCGTCTCGAGCAACTGATCTACCGACTTGCCGAGTCGCAAGTGGTGATACACGGCTTCGCTCGCGCGCACGAGCGTGTCGTTCGGGGCATCGGTGAGTGCCTGGATCGTCGCCTGCACATTGGCCTCGGAGATCGCGTACCGACGCCCCCGATGCTCGATCTGGTGGTGATCGCGGATCCACTGCCCCAGCACGCCCGAGAGATAGACGTTCGCCTCCCGTCCGTCGCGCAGAGCCAGCGCCTCGGCGGGGGACAGGTAGGTCCACCCCATCTGCTGCAGGAGGTGGAGCGCTGGCAGCTGGGAGATGTCGTCTTCGAGAAAGGCGGGGGGGAGGGCGCGTATCATCGTTCTAATGCAGGCATTATATCAACCATGCGTGACGTGGGCCTTGACTATGCCGTCAACAAGATGAAGATTTGGTGACGCCCGTTGCGAGAGAGGACATAGGTCTTCGACAGCAATGAGGGTGTACCGTGTTCCAAGAGCGACCGACGATAAGAGCCCCTGGGCTCTGCCGAGTTCACCCGGCTAGTCGGTCGCATTCTTTTGTGCTCAGTAGTGGTGAACATTGCCGCGGCTGAATAGATCGAATTCCGACTTTATCTTGGATGCGATGAGCTTGTGGGACCGGTCGTCTCCGCGTTCCCACTTTCTTCCGATTGCCCAAGAGCAGTAGTCGACGGCCTGGAGACAGGGGTCACTCGCCGCACTCCAGGAGGCCACCTGATGCGTGATTCGCGGAAGCGCTTGGGCGGCGACATCCACCACGGCCGCTCGAAAGTTCTTGCGCTCGCGTTTCGTACCGACGGACGCAGTCACCACAAGCACTTCGTCGAAACGCCCGTCGAAGCGTTCAGCGAGGTTCTTGAAGTGATAGTACCAGGCGTACTGATAGAAACGCTCCTTCGCGCTCGTCAGGTGCGGCCTTGCCTTCGATTTCTCAAACACGGTGGCATCTATACGCAGACGGTGCCCTGCGATCACTGGAAAGACACAGTCTCGTACCGCTTGGGAGTCCTCCGTGGCGTGGAATTCCCGGTCGAGTCCGATGCCCTGCCACGCGAGGTCACGACGCAAGGACTGCAGGGCGTCGCCGATGGCACAATCGAGCGCTCCCATCGTCACGAGGATGAAATAGCGCGAGGCTTGGCCGTTCCGGCTGAACACCATGTCGCCGCTTTCATCGGCGAAGACGTACAAGCGACGTGAGCGCCCCGGGCCTGTCATCGCGTTGGCCCGGCCATAAGTCGGTCCGTGACTGCGCGGCGTTGGTTGCGCAACTCACTGACAAGCTGCTCCAGCAACTGTACCTCTCTCACCGCGCAATCTAGAATTGCCGCCAGCACCCGCTGTTCCTCGAGGGACGGCAAGTCGACGGACACTTGCGCGAACATCGGGAACTTTAGATTCAGTGTATCGTCAACAAGTCCCTGTGACAGTCGCAAGAAACGATGAACCACGATGGGCGACTTGAACAGGTGCGCCGCGAACGCTGAGTCGATGATGTCGGATCTGGGCGTAATTACGGTATACGCCGGACTTACGATTCCCTCAAGTGACGCGAGCCCAGAGACACCTTGCCACATGCGCATCGTGTTGTAACCAATGTCTCCTGGCACAATGCGTTTGTAGTTCGACTTGTCGATGGCGGAGGAATCTCGACGAGCGAGGTCAACACGAGGTACAATCCCGCGACCCCCAGTGATCGCAAGCAACGGAAGATCATCGCGGCCGCATTCGTCACGTTCAGTAAACGCGGATTGCAGACGCACCGTTCTCCATTTTGAGTTTTCGTACTTCGGGTACCGACGCTGACCCGACAAGAGATCGCCGGTCAATCTGCGCTGATACGCACTTCGTCGGAGCATAAGTTCGTTCGTGGTGGCGATCAGCGACTCACTCAGGCTCAACACTTCGACGATTTCCTGTTGCACCTCAATGGACGGCAGCAGGAGAGGCGCCGCTCGCACTTGAGAAGCGTTGATGCTCGCGAGATTGGTGGTCTGCTTCGAGCACGCCTTGAAGAACCGACGGCCGGCACTACTCGCGGTCCACGCCGCAAGGAACTCCGGCAGGAGGTACCTGGGGTTGGGTCGCACCGCGAACACGTGGTTCTGATGCACGCACCCGGGGATCTCTCCTCGCCACACCGTGCCCCGACCCAATTTGTCGAAATCACCGCCTTCGGTCATCAGCACGTCACCCGACTGGAGTTCGTAACGTCCAAGTTGCGAACGCTCAACCTCAATTGAGTGCACGTCCTGTAGGTCAAGGTGCCCATCTTGCACGTTGGCAACTCGGAGGAAGGGCCTCGTCACAGCATCTCTCCGACGCCGCGGGCTCTTCGCCATGCCGGTCTGCAACACGGCAACCTCGTCGAGCCGACGCCGGATCCACCCGCCGGTTCCTGACGGACTATGCTTCACAGCCCCAACGCCTCCAAGTGTTTCTTCATCTCCTTACGCGTCCGCGCCAGTTCCGCTTCCAATTCCTCAATCCGCCGCTGCGTCGCCTTCAGGTCCACCGGCTCCTCATCCTCGAACGTGTCCACGTACCGCGGGATGTTCAGGTTGAACTCGTTCTTGGCGATCTCGTCGAGTGACGCGACGTGCGCGTACTTGACCTCCTCGCGCCGGGCGCGCACCGTCGCCACGATCTTCGCGATATCCGCGTCGCGCAACCGGTTCTGTCTCTTCCCCGGTTCGAACTCACGACTCGCGTCCACAAACAGCACGTCACGCTTGCGGCGTCCATGCCGCATCAACAGGATCGCCGCCGGAATGCCTGTGCCGAAGAACAGGTTGGCCGGCAGTCCGATCACCGTCTCGATGATCCCCTCCTCCAGCAGCGCCTTGCGAATACGCCCCTCCGCCCCGCCGCGGAACAGCACTCCGTGCGGCACGATCACGCCGGCCCGCCCATGCTTGGGGTCGGCCGTCTCCACCATGTGCGTGATGAACGCGTAGTCGGCCTTGCTCCTGGGCGGAATGCCGCGCACATACCGGCGGAACGGATCCTTGTCCGCCTCCTCCGCCCCCCACTTGTCCAGCGAAAAGGGCGGATTGGCCACCACCACGTCGAATTTCTTCAGCGTCGGCGCTCCGCCGCGGGCGCCGTCCTCGGTGAGCTTGGGGTTGTTGAGCGTGTCCCCCCATTCGATGCGCGCCTTGTCGATGCCATGGAGAAACAGGTTCATGCGGCACAACGCCCAGGTCTCGCCGTTTACCTCCTGGCCGTACAGATCGTAGTCACCCCCGGCCACGTGGCGTGCCACACGAATCAGCAGCGACCCCGATCCGCAAGCCGGGTCGCAGATGGTACTCCCCTTCTCCGGCGACATCAGCGTCGCCAGCAGCTCCGCC
>JAJZRK010000219.1 GCA_021802745.1 bacterium | reverse complement strand
AGATGATTGAGTTCCTTGACCGCTACCACGGACAGGTGAACGGCATGTTCACCGGCGACGAGACGCTCAGCGGCAAGAACCCGCTGCAGGGGACGGAACTCTGTTCGGTCGTCGAGTTCATGTACTCGCTCGAGACTCTCGTCGCGGTATTTGGCGACGCGTATTTTGCTGACCGGCTGGAACGCGTGGCGTTCAATGCGTTGCCGGCCACGCTCTCGCCTGACATGTGGGCGCACCAATACGATCAGCAGGTGAATCAGGTGCAGTGCACCATCAACCCGAACCACGGGTGGAGTTCGAACGGCGGCGAGGCGAACCTGTTCGGCCTCGAACCGAACTACGGGTGCTGCACGAGCAACATGCATCAGGGGTGGCCGAAGTTTGCGGCGTCGCAATGGATGCGCACCGCGGACGGCGGGTTCGCCGCGATCTCCTATGCGCCGAGCCAATTGGCGGTCGACGGTGGAGGGCAGACGGTGGAGATTGAGTGCGATTCGGCGTATCCGTTTCGCGAGACAGTTGACATCACGGTGCGGACGGAGCGGCCGACGCGATTTCCGGTGCTGCTGCGCATCCCGGCGTGGAGCGAGGGCGCCACCGTGAAGATCGGAGATGGCGCGACGGTGCCCGCGCGAGCGGGCACGTGGCACCGCGTGAACCGCGAATGGCGCGGGAGCACCTCGGTGACGCTGCGGTTCCCGATGAAAGCCAGGGTCACAACGCGCTACAACGACAATGTGGCCATCGAACGGGGGCCACTGGTCTTCTCGCTGCGGATCGCCGAAGAGTGGAAGCGGGTGAATGCGGACAAGCCGCATCGCGAGCTGCCGCATGCGGACTACGAAGTGCGACCGACATCACCGTGGAACTACGGCATCGTGATGACAAAGGACCAGGCGCACGGATTGACGTTCGAGGAACGACCCGTCGGCGACCAACCGTTCTCACCGAGTGGCGCGGGAGTGGTGGCGAAAGTGCAGACGCGACGCGTGCCCAGTTGGGGGATCGTGCGCGACTGGGCGGGCGAGATTAGTTCGTCCGATGCGGCCTGGGCCGACGCGTCGAAGGTCGTCTCGAGAGAACCCATCGAAACCGTGGAATTGATACCGTACGGTTGCACGAACATTCGAATCACGGAGTTTCCCCGCGTATGAGCTTCAAGGTGCAGGGTGCAGGGAACAACGGAGGGTGCCTGGTGCAGACGCGGTGGAAGACGGCGGCAGTTCTCCTGCTCTTCTTCAGTTCGGTGAGTGGGGCGCAGGGATCACCCGCGGAAGCGATGCCGCTCCCCGAGCATCCTCGCCCGGATTTCGAGCGCGCGGAGTGGGTGAACCTGAACGGCCGTTGGCGCTTTGCCTTCGACCAGGCCGACGCCGGTGTGCAGGAGGGGTGGCCGCAGGCCGGGCTGCCGGGCGATCGCGAGATCGTGGTGCCCTTCTCGTGGGGATCGAAGCTGAGCGGCGTGCCAGACAGCGCGGACATCGGCTGGTACGCGCGTCCCGTCGACGTGCCGCAAAACTGGCGCGGAAAGCGGGTGTTCCTGGTCTTCGGTGCGAGCGACTGGAAGACGACCGCCTGGCTGGACGGCGTGAAACTCGGCGAACATCAGGGCGGGTACACGCCGTTCTCGTTCGAGCTCACATCCTTGGTGCGCTCCGGCGCCGCGCTACGACTCGTGGTGCGCGTGGACGACACGAATCACAGATTCAAGCTTGAAGGCAAGCAGGGATACGGCAAGGCGCGCGGGATGTGGCAGACGGTGTATCTCGAGGCGCGCGGCAGCGACCCGATTGAATCGGTGCACTTCACGCCACGGGCAACGCTGGACGGTGTGAGGGTCGAGCTGCGACTGCGCGATCCGGCGCCGAGCGAGCTGGTTGCGTCACTCGCGTTCACCAACCGCGACGGCCAGCCCGCGGCGACGATGCGCATTGCGAAGGGTGCGCGCATGGCGCGGCTCGATGTCGCCATGCCGGGCGCGCGAGCGTGGACGCTTGACGACCCATTCCTGCACGAGTGCACCGTCACGGTGACCGGTACCGGCCTCGTGAACGATCGCGTGAAGACGTACTTCGGGATGCGCACCATCGGCGTGAAAACGCTCCCCGGCACGAGCATTCCCTACGTCGCGCTGAACGGCGAACCGGTCTACCTGCAACTCGCGCTCGACCAGGCGTATCACCCGGACGGTTTCTACACGTTCCCGACGGACAGCGCGCTGAAGAACGAGATCCTGCTGGCGCGGCAGATCGGCCTCAATGGACTGCGCGAACACATCAAGATCGAGGCGCCGCGCAAGCTGTATTGGGCCGACCGGCTGGGTGTGCTGATCATGGCCGACGTGCCGAACTGGTGGGGACCGCCGGACTCGGCGGCGTTTGCCGAGCACGAGTACGCGCTGCGCGCGATGATTGACCGCGACTACAATCACCCGGCGGTCTTTTCGTACGTGATGTTCAATGAGACGTGGGGATTGCACACGAAAGTCGGGGACCGCAACCCGTACCTTCCCGAGACGCAGCGCAAGGTGGCGAACGTCTACCGGCTGGCGAAGTCACTCGATCCGACGCGACTGGTGGAGGACAACTCCATCTGCTGCGGGATGGGGCACACGGAGACGGACCTGAACAGCTGGCACGATTACCTCCCGGGTTGGCGCTGGCAGTCGCACGTGCAGCGATTGAGCGACAGCACCTTCGCCGGGTCGCCGTTCCACTTCATGCCCGGGTACCAGCAAGGCAATCAGCCGATGCTGAACTCCGAGTTCGGGAACGTGTGGGGGTACAACGGCAGCACGGGCGACGTCGATTGGAGCTGGGACTATCGTCGCGCGATCGATGCGTTTCGCCGGCATCCGAAAGTGAGCGGGTGGCTGTACACCGAGCACCACGACGTGATCAATGAGTGGAACGGCTACTGGCGCTTCGACCGCACGTGGAAGGAGACGGGGCTTGGCGATATCGTGCCGGGGATGACGCTGCGCGACCTACACGCGCCGTTCTACATCGCGGTGGGCGACTCGCTGCTGAGCCACGATGTTGCCGCCGGAGCGCACGTGACGGTGCCGCTGTACGCATCGTTCCTCAGCGGGAGCCAGGCGCCCGGCGATTCGCTGACTGTCAGAGCCGAATTGGGTGGCTGGAACGCGATTGGTGAGCGGAAGACTTATGGCACCTACGCGATGCGCATTCCGTATCGGCCGTGGATGTCGGCGCCGCTCACCCCGCTGACGATTACGGTGCCGGAAGAACCGAGCTTGAGCGTGCTGGCCGTGCGGGTGGAAGACGGCGCCGGCAACGTGCTGGCGAGGAATTTCAGCGCGTTCGTCGTATCGGGGGCAACGCCGGCCAGTGGTCGGACGGCGGACGGGCGCGCCGTTCGAACGGTCAGCGTTGCCGCCACGTCAACAGCGGATGGGCGATGGTCGCTCAAGCAATGGACCGTGCTGGACAGGAAATACGACGGCGCGGGAAGCGGATTCGTGGAGTACCGGCTCCCGTGGCCGAAGGATCTTTCGGCAAGCCAGGTGGCGAACGCGACGTTTCTGGTGGAGGCGTCGGCCAAACGCCTGAACGGAAAGGATCGCGACACGACGCGCTCGCAGGGCGACTATATGCGAGGCGGTGGCTATCATGACCGCAGTGCGAACAAGAACAGCTATCCGATGACGAGCAGCACGTACAAATACCCGAGTGCGATGGGTGTCCGCATCAACGGTGTGCTCGCGGGCCAGTACGGGTTGAGCGACGACCCGGCTGACTCGCGCGGCATCCTGAGTTGGCATGCGCAGTTGTATGACGGACTTCTGCGTGAAGCAGGATCGTACGGCGAGTTACTGCGTGTGCCACTGACACCGGGGATGATCGCTGATGGCGAACGGTCGGGTTTCGTGACGGTGCGGCTCGAAGTGTCCGACGCGCTGCCGGGCGGACTTGCCATCTATGGACGGCAGTTTGGTCGATACCCGGTGGATCCGACGGTAGTATTTGTGCTCAAGTAGGGGGCAGGGACCGGAGACAGGGGAGAGAATGAGACGCTTCGTGACATTGGTGCTGGCCGGTGTGTTCACGACGGGATGCGGTGCGGATGTGGCAACGATCGGAGCAAGCATGACGCGAACACCTTTCGGCACGGCGCCGGACGGACAGGGCGTTGAACTCATCACGCTGACCAATGCGCACGGCGTGGAGCTGCGCGCGATGACCTATGGCGCGATCATCGTCTCGCTGAAAGTCCCGGACAGGACGGGAAAACTGGGCGATGTGGTGCTCGGCTACGATTCGCTCGCCGGGTACGTGAGATCGTCGCCGTACTTCGGCGCGGTCGTCGGGCGTTATGCCAATCGCATCGCCAAGGGGGCGTTCACTCTCGATGGCACGACATACTCGCTGGCCATCAACAATGGCCCCAACGCCCTGCACGGCGGACTCAAGGGGTTCGACAAGGTGGTCTGGCAGGCCGAGTCGCTGCCGAGCCCTGACGGGACGGGCGTGCGCTTTCACTACGTGAGCAAGGATGGCGAAGAGGGATACCCGGGCACGCTCGATGCGACGGTGACGTACACGCTCACCGATTCAAATGAAGTGCGCATCTCATACGAGGCCACCACCGACAAGCCCACGCCGGTGAACCTGACACAGCATTCGTACTTCAACTTGGCCGGGCGCGGCGACGTGCTGGGGCATATCCTCCAGGTCAACGCCGATCGGATTGTGCCGGTCGATTCGACGCTAATCCCGACCGGTCAACTGATGCCGGTGAAGGGCACGCCGTTCGACTTCACGACGCCCCATGCCGTCGGCGAGCGCATTGACGCCGCGGACCAGCAAATCGCGTTTGGCAAGGGATACGACCACACGTTCGTGCTCACGCGCGCCGATACGGGGCTCGTGCTCGCGGCAGTGCTGAAAGACCCGGCCAGTGGACGCGTGCTCGAAGTGCGCACGACAGAGCCGGGCGTGCAGTTCTACACGGGGAACTTCCTCGACGGCACGCTGACGGGAAAAGGTGGCGTGGTCTACCAGCGCCGGACGGGGCTCTGTCTCGAAGCGCACCACTTTCCCGACTCGCCAAACCAGCCGCAGTTCCCGAACACGATCCTCAGGCCGGGAGAGACGTACCGGTCGCGGACGGTGTGGAAGTTTGGGGTGGAGTAAGGGAAGCTGAGAGCACCGGAGCTCCGCCTACCACCACCCCAGCACCTTCCACCAGGCAAGACCCACCGTCGCGAAAACAACAATCGCCAGGACGGAGAGTATCAGCCCGTAGAGCCACCAGTCGCGCTGTGTAATGTAGTGGGAGCCAAAATA
>JAJZRK010000218.1 GCA_021802745.1 bacterium | reverse complement strand
ACGCGTGGATGCCATTCGCGAACGCATCGCCGCGCTGGCCCTGCCGCCCGAACTCGAGGCGGTGATGCTGGTGTCGCTCATGGAGGCGGCCGACCGCGTGGACAGCACCACCGGCGTGCAGATGGCGTACCTCAAGCAGTGGGCGCCGCGCGCGCACAACGACCTCGAGCTGCGCCTCCCCGCCGTCCTGCCGCGCGCACGCGCCGGACGCGGACGCGCCCTCGCGCTCGACGCGCTCGACGCCGCCCGCGGCGTCGAGACCGACGTCGCCTATCTGGACCCGCCGTACAACCAGCACTCATACCTCGGCAACTACCACATCTGGGAGTCGCTGGTGCGCTGGGACAAGCCCGCCTGCTACGGCGTCGCGTGCAAGCGCGAGGACGTACGCGCGCGCACGAGCCGCTTCAACAGCAAGCGGCAGTTCGAAGACGCGCTCGCCGCCGTGCTGCGCGCCGTGCGCGCCCGCACGCTGGTGGTCTCCTTCAGCGACGAAGGTTTCGTCACGCGCGACTGGCTCGAGGCCCGTCTCGCCGAGCGCGGCGCGGTGGCCACCATCGAGCGGCCATACAAGCGGTACGTCGGCGCGCAAATTGGCATCTACAGCCCGCGCGGCGAACGGGTGGGCGAGGTCAGCCACGTCAGAAATCGCGAGTACATCTTCGTCTGCGGGTCGGCGGCGACAGTCGCGCGGGTAGCCGAGCGAACGCGAAAGGCGTCCTGACGAGATGACAGCGAGCGATGCCTGCGCATCAATCGCCAATCGCCGTCCTCAATCGCAATCCTCCATCCCGTTCCGAATTCCCCATCCTCAATCAGCCTAGCACCGTCCTCAGCCCGTCCACGCTGATATTCCCCCCGCACAGCACGATGGCCACCTTCTGGCCCGCGAACCGGGCGGCCAGCTTGCGAAGCCCGGCCAGCCCGCCGGCCGCCGCGCCCTCGGGGAGGTTGTGCGTCGTGCGGATCAGTTCGCGCAGCGAGTCGGCCAGCTCCGCCTCGCTCACCGTGATGAAGTCGGCGAGCCCTTCCTTGAGCGCCGGAAAGGTCAGGTCATAAGCCTGCCCCGTGGCAATCCCCTCGGCGAAGGTTCGCACCGCGACGCCGCGCACGATCTCGCCGCGCTTCCAGCTCTCGTACTGCGCCGGCGCCGCCTCGCTCTGCACGGCAATGACCTTCACCGACGGCTTCAGCGCCCGCGTCACGGTCATGGCGCCCACCGCCTGCGACCCGCCGCCGATGGCGATGAAGATCGCGTCGAGGTCCGGCTGCTGCTCCAGCATCTCCAGCGTCATCGTCGCCGCGCCGGCAATCACGGTGCGGTCGTTGATGCCGTGCACGAGCCACAGGCCGCGCTCGGCGGCGAGTTCGGCGCAGCGCCGCGCCGAGTCGTCGTAGGTGGCGCCGTGTTCCACGAGCTCGGCGCCAAGGGCGCGAATGGCGGCGTTCTTCTCCGGGTTGTTCCCCGCCGGCACGACGATGGTGCAGGGGATGCCCAGCAGGTGGGCGGCGTACGCCATCCCCTGTCCGTGGTTGCCGGTGCTCGCGCCGATGATCCCGCGCGCCCGGGTCGCCGCGTCGAGCGCCGTCACGGCCGAGAGGCCGTTGCGCACCTTGAAGGTCTGCACCGGCAGGTGGTTCTCGTGCTTCACGAAAACCTCGATGCCATACCCGACGAGCGTGTCGAGCAGCGGATAGCGGCGCAGCGGCGACGGCGTGAGGTAGGGGCGAAGCCGTTCGCGCGCGGCCCGCACATCATCAATGGAGATGGGCCAGGGAGAGGTCATGCGCGAAATCTAACGCACGAAATCTAACGCGCATTGGCAGCGGGCGGCGCGTGATGCACATTTGCCCGGTCTCCCCACCCCCTCCGGAGTGACCACCATGGGATTCCTCAAGAAGCTCGTCATCGTGTGCGCCGTGCTGGTGGCCGGTGTGTACGTCGCCGGCATGACCATGCCGCGCGAGCACACGGTGTCCAGCAGGATTCAGCTGACGGCGGCGCGGGATTCCGTCTGGACCGTGCTGCGCAACTTCGGCGACTATCCCAAGTGGCACCCGGATTTCAAGTCGTCCGTAAAGGGAGAGCGGCGCGAGGGCCACGAGGTGTGGGTGCAGGACGTGGCCGGCATGACGATGAGCATCGAGCTGCTCGAAGTCCAGCAGCCGTCGTTGCTCGTCACCGAGGTCATCACGGACGAGAAATCGGCCTGGGGCGGTGTCTGGACGTACGACCTCGCCGCCAGCGGCAGCGGGACCGAAGTCACCATCACCGAGGCGGGCTGGGTGAAATCGCCCTTCAATCGGGTGATGATGAAGCTGATGGGAACCCACTCCACGATGGACGGCGTGCTGAAGCACCTCGGCGCGAAGTTCGGGGAGCAGGTGATACCGGACCACGTGACGGTGGGCCCGCGCGCGTAGGGCGGATCCACCCCTCGCCCCCCTCCCGTACTATCTTCCACGTATGTCTCTCCCCACGATCCACTCCACCACCATCCTCGCCGTCCGCCGCGACGGCAAGGTGGCCATCGGCGGCGACGGCCAGGTGTCGGTCGGCGAGACCGTCATGAAGGCGCGTGCCGTGAAGGTGCGCGCGCTGAAGGGCGGGCGCGTGTTGGCCGGCTTCGCCGGGGCGGCCGCCGACGCCTTCACTCTCTTCGAGAAGTTCGAGGAGAAGCTCGAGCGGCATCCGGGCAACCTGCCGCGCGCGGCGGTGGAGCTGGCCAAGGAGTGGCGCAGCGATCGCGTCCTGCGCCGGCTCGAGGCGCTGCTCGCGGTCTGCGACCGCGATCACGGCTTCGTGATTTCAGGCAACGGCGAGCTCATCGAGCCCGATGACGGCATCCTCGCCATCGGGTCGGGCGGCCCCTACGCCCTGGCCGCCGCGCGGGCGCTCCTCGCCGACACCGCGCTCTCCGCGCCCGAGATCGTGCGCAAGGCGCTGAACATCGCCGGCGAGATCTGCATCTTCACCAACCAGAACATCACCGTCATCGAGCCGGACTAGCGCTACATCTTCATCCGGAAGGCGTTCTCGGCCGACCGCCGGTATCCCCTGGGGAGACTGAGGTCGGCCTCGTTCACGTTCCCGGGCGTGAACTTCGTCACTTCGTAGCGCAGGCGGGTGGAGTCGTCGCCGTCCTCGTCCGACGCGGTCAGGCGAATGTCGGCGCGCAGCGGGGAGCCGCGAAGGAGCTGGGTGCGCGCCGCGTCCGCGCGTCCGATGAAATCCTCGTCCGAGGCGGCCAGCGCCATCAGCGACGTGCTGACGATGTCAAACAGGGGATTCCGCATGAGCGAGAGTGAGGGATCCGCCCAGTACACGGCCACGGACGTGCCCTGCATGTCCTCCTTCACGAACCCCAGCACGCGCATGCTCGTCGTCCAGCGCATCCGCAGCTGCGTGCGCTGCGTCCATCGGCCGGCCACCGTCTCGCCGGCACCCAGTCGCGCCGTGTCGAGCCGCACGTCGCGCACCGAGACCTTGAACACCGGCCCGGCCGCGCGCATCGCGGTCCCCACCACGTGGGCGAACTCGTCGGCGTCGTGTGACTCGTAGGTCTGGCGATCGGGGTGCACCACCTGCACGGTTCGCCCGCCGTCGGCGAGCAGGAAATAGCTGTGCTCGCCGTCGTCCCGCTCCTCGTCGGTGTCAATGCGGGCCCGCGAGCCGGATACCCTGACCGTGCCATGGATGACGTGGCTGTCCTTCTTGCCGCCCGGATCCAGTTGAAATTCGTACGTGTAGGCGCGGGGGGTCTGCGCCGCGGCGGCGCTGGCGAGGCAGAGCAGGGCGGCAGCCAAGGTGGGGCGCATGCGGGCACGTCCGATGCAGGGGATGCCCGCCCTACGCCCCGAACAATGCGCTGGTTTCGCCGGCACCTGCTACAATTGAAGAATGCCAGCCAACCGCACCGAACAGGTCCTCGCCCGCCTGGCCGACCTGACCCCGCGCAAGATCGTCGCCGAGCTCGACCGCTACATCGTGGGGCAGGGCGACGCCAAGAAGGCCGTCGCCATCGCCCTCCGCAACCGCTGGCGCCGCCAGCGCGCCCCGGAAGGCATCCGCGAGGAGATCGCCCCGAACAACATCATCCTCATCGGCCCCACGGGGGTCGGCAAGACGGAAATTGCCCGCCGCCTGGCCAAGCTCACGGGGGCGCCGTTCATCAAGGTGGAGGCGTCCAAGTTCACCGAGGTCGGCTACGTGGGGCGCGACGTCGAGGGGATGGTGCGCGACCTCGCCGAGAGCGCCATTGACATGGTGCGGCACGAACGCGAGCACGAGGTGGAGGATCTGGCCAACGACAAGGTGGACGAGCGGATTCTCGACCTTCTGCTGCCGCCCCCCGGCGAGCCGGCGCCGCCCGCTCCGAGCGAGGCAACGTCCAGCGTCTTCGTCGTCTCGCCCACCGGCGGCGTGACGCAGGAGCACGACCTGGCGCGCGAGCGGCACAAGCGCACGCGCGACAAGCTCAGGCAGCTGCTGCTCGACGGCCAGCTCGAGACGCGGGAGGTGGAGATCGAGGTGTCGGCGTCGTCGGTGGCCGGCATGGACTTCGCGCAGCAGGGCGCGCCGGAGGGGATGGGCAACTTCGCCGAGATGCTCGAGCAGTTCCTTCCCAAGCGCAAGAAGAAGCGCACCGTCTCGGTGGCCGAGGCGCGGCGCATCCTGCTCGACGAGGAATTCGACAAGCTCATCAACCACGATGACGTGGTCACCGATGCGCTCGAACGCACGGAGAAGCTCGGCATCATCTTTCTCGACGAGATTGACAAGATCGCCGGCGGCAAGGGAGAGATGGGCGGCCCCGACGTCTCGCGTGAAGGGGTGCAGCGCGACCTGCTGCCGATTGTCGAAGGGTCGAACGTGCAGACCAAGTACGGGCTCGTGAAGACTGACCACGTGCTCTTTATCGCGGCGGGCGCCTTTCATGTGAGCAAACCGAGCGACCTGATTCCGGAGTTGCAGGGACGCTTCCCCATTCGCGTGGAGCTGAAGTCGCTCACCGAAGCCGACTTCGTGCGCATCATGACCGAGCCGGAGAACGCGCTGACCAAGCAGTACGCCGCGCTCGTCGCGGCGGAGGGGACGGAGCTGACCTTCACCGAGGACGGCATCGCCGAGGTGGCGCGCACGGCGGCGCATGTCAACCAGCGGATGGAGAACATCGGCGCCCGCCGCCTGCACACGGTGATGACCACCCTGCTGGAGGAGGTGCTGTACGACCTCCCGGAACGGGGAACGGAGCCGGTGAAGGTGGATGGCAAGGTGGTGCGAGACCGGCTGAAGGCGATTGCGGAGGATGAGGATCTTCGGAAGTACATACTGTAGGGGAGGGGGAGGGGTACAGGGGCTTGGAAGGAGGG
>JAJZRK010000217.1 GCA_021802745.1 bacterium | reverse complement strand
CTACGTCTCGATGAGGGAGACTACTGTCTGGACGGCAACGGTGGTCCCCTCGCCGACGAGGATCTCGGCGAGCACGCCGCTCGTGGGCGACGGGATCTCCGCGTCCACCTTGTCGGTGGAGATCTCGAAGATCGGCTCGTCCCGCTTCACGTCATCGCCGACCTTCTTGAGCCACCGCGAGAGCGTGCCCTCGGCGATTGACTCGCCCATCTGCGGCATTGCGACATCCATACGAGCCAAAGGGGGCCTCCTCTATCGTTCAGGGCGCTTCGGGGACCGGAGCGCCCGCATCACCAGCGACGGGAGCGACACGGCGCCGATCGCCGCGCCCGCCACCATCCAGTTCAGCCAATTGCAGGTCGGCACGCCGTCGCAGGCCGGCGCGCGCGTGAAGTACGCGACGACCTTCGAGATGAACACCGCAATCATGCCGCCCGAGAAGAACCCGAGCGGCACCATGAAGCACCCGATGGCCAGGGTGCGCGACCACGGGGCGCCCTGCCCCGCCGGCGCTTCCGGGGGGTCCTGCATTCTAACGACTTCCCCCGCGCCCCGGCGACCGTCCGTGCGTCGGCATTCCCTAGAACGCCGCCGTCAGTTCATGCCGGGCGTCGGCCAGGCGGTGCAACTGCACGAAGAACTTCTTGACGTTCCGGTCGAGGCGGCTCTCGCCCATCTGGTCGGTGGTCCCCTCGACGAACGTGTAGTGCCCGCCCTCCATCCTCACGGCGAGGACAAGCGTGGCCGGCACCTCGGGGGTGCCGACGACGCCGCGATAGGTGCGCGTGCGGCCCGCCGTGTGCATGAGCTTCAGCCCGATCGTGGGGAAGAAGGCATCAGCCTCGGTGAGGACGGCGTCGGGATGCACCGGTGTGCGGTAGAAGTGCTTCATGGTTGGTCTCAGGGCTTGACGGGCGTGGCCGGCGTCGCGGCCGGGCCGAAATCTTCGCCTACGTATACGGTTTGCCGCCAGTCTTCGACGGTCTTCTGCAGCAGCTGCGTGGAATCGCGGCGGAACTGGATCCCGAGGGCCCACTCGCCCGCCGCGGGGAACATCAGCGTGGCGTGATACGTGCCGGGCTCGGGGCCGTACTTGAACCCGTCCCACTTGGTGATGCCGTCGGCGTTCGTCACGTAGATGCGCCCCTGCCCGTCCGCGATCGGCTCTTTCGTCTTCTTGTCGCGCACGACGACCGTGTAGTGGATCGGCTCGAGCGAAACCGGCGGCGTGACGTCGCTCCACGCGCGGATCTCGAAGTCCTGCGTCCAGAGGCGAATGTCGGTGTTCGGGCGGTCAGGCGGCGAACAGGCCGCCACGACGGCGAAGCCGACCAGTGCGAAACGCCGCAGTGGGATCACGGATAGTACTCCAGCCCCAGGTGAGTGATCTGCTCCTCCCCCATGAGGTGGCGGAGCGTGTTCTTCAGCTTGGTCTGCTGGATGAAAAGATCGTGCTCCGGCTGCAGTCCCGCAGCGGCCATTGGCGACTTGTAATAGAAGCTTAACCATTCCTGGATCCCCTTCATCCCGGCGCGATGGGCCAGATCGCTGAGCAGCGCCAGGTCGAGGACGATGGGGGCCGCCAGGATCGAGTCGCGGCACAGGAAGTTGACCTTGATCTGCATCGGGTACCCCATCCACCCGACGATATCAATGTTGTCCCACCCCTCCTTGTTGTCGCCCCGCGGCGGGTAGTAGTTGATGCGCACGACGTGCGAGAAGCCCTCGTACAGGTCGGGGTAGGTCTCGGGCTGCAGGATTGTGTGGAGCACGCTCAGCTTGGAGGCCTCCTTGGTCTTGAACGACGCGGGGTCGTCGAGCACCTCGCCGTCGCGATTGCCCAGGATGTTGGTGGAGTACCAGCCGGCGAGGCCGAGCATGCGCGCCTTCAGCGCCGGCGCAATGACGGTCTTCATCCACGTCTGGCCCGTCTTGAAGTCCTTGCCGGAGACCGGCACCCCCTCGCGCAGCGCCAGCGCCAGCAGGGCCGGGGTGTCCACCGCGAGGTTGGGCGCCCCGTTGTTGTACGGCACGCCCTCCATGATGCAGGCCCACGCGTACAGCATGGACGGGGCGATGTCGGGGTGATTCTCCTCCATTGCCTGCTCGAACGCCTCGATCGTCTGATGCACCGCCGAAAGCGTGATGTAGATCTCGGTGGAGCCGCACCAGACGGCGACCAGCCGGTCGCAGCCGTGCGTCGCCTTGAAGTCGCGGATGTCCTTGCGCAGTTGCTCCGCGAGGTCGCGCTTGGTGGGCCCGGTCTTGACATTCGTGCCGTGGATGCGCGTCACATAATGCTGGTCGAAGACGGCGGGCATCGGCTTGATGGCCTGCAGGAAGTCCTTCAGCGGCTCGAGGTGCTTGTCCTCGAGCACGCCGGCCTTCTTCGCCGAGGTGTACGCGTCGTCAGGAATCGGATCCCACGCGCCGAAGACGATGTCGTCGAGCCCGGCGAGCGGCACGAAGTCGCGGATGTGCGGCGCGCGCTTCTCGGTGCGCCGGCCGAGCCGGATCGTCGCCATCTGCGTGAGCGAGCCGATCGGCTTGCTGAGGCCGCGGCGCACACTCTCGACGCCGGCAATGAAGGTGGTGGCGACCGCGCCCAGTCCGGGGGTCAGGATGCCCAGCTTGCCGGAAGCGGGACGAATGGTGGCAGGAGAAGTGGTCACGAGATCCGAAAGCTGAATGTCGAGGTCAGGAAGGCGGCACTTCGACGGCCTGCCCAGTCGCCACAGGCGCCGATTCGGCCGCGGGTGCGAGGCCCGCGTCTTCCGCGGGCTGCGTTGCCACGCGAACATGGGTGATGCGCTGCACGGCCGTCACCAGGACGCTGGCCGACAGGAGGGAGAAGACCAGGCGCAGGACGGCGCCATCGAGCGCCAGCCCGAAGAGCGCTTGCGGGGCCGCGAGGAGCGCGATGCGCTCGCCGCGCTCCATCATGCCGATCCCCTTCATCTCGATGCCGAGCGACTCGGCCCGTGAGCGCGCGTACGAGACGGTGAAGGTGGCCACCATGCCGATCAGGCCGACGATGACCATCGGCATCGAGCGATGCCACGAGTCCGCGGCGAAAAAGTAGATCAGCCCGCCGAAGAGGAAGCCATCGGCGACGCGGTCGAGCGTGGAATCGTAGAACGCCCCGAACGTGGTGCTGCGATTCGTCCGCCGGGCCACGGCGCCGTCGGCGAGGTCGAAGACCGCCGTGATGGCGAGAATCCACCCGCCCGTCCGGATATGCCCCGCGGCAAACGCCACCCCCGTGGCACAGGTGCACAGCGTGCCGATGGTGGTGAGCGTATTCGGACGGACCTGACGGCGGACGAGGAAACCGATGAACGGTTCCACGACACGCAGGTAACCTGCAACGATCAAATCCCAGAGCGATCGCATCGAGAGTCGGTGGGCGGAGCAACTGGGGCGCGGACGGCGCGCCGGATGCGCAGAAAGGCCGCATGCCAACAGGTGCACTGATTGTAAGCCGCCGTCACGACGGGATCAACTCATTGGGACGCACGAAGTTCCCGAATCGGGGCCTTGGCGCTCAGCGGTACATCATCAACTTGCGGGCCTTCTTCTGGAATTCGACGAGCGCCGCGAGGCTCGCGTCCACCAGCGAATCGGGATCGGCCCCTCGAGCGACGAGCGCGAGCGCCGGGCCGAGCCCCTGGGCGCCGGCGGCATTGGCGAGCCGCAGCGAGTCGCCGTGCACTTTCCACACGGCCCAGGCGAGGTCGAGCGCCAGGCGTCCGGTCTGCACGCGCTCGCGGTCTTCGACCTCCATGCGGATGCCCGGCAGGCTCACGCCATCATACTTGCCGTCCGTCGGGGCGTGCGGGGTGAATCGCTCCTCCACGAAGCGCACCCCGGACAAGGGCCGATCGGCGAGCTCGTCGAGCACGCGCTTGGGGTTGAGCCACGGGGCCCCGACCTGTGCGTACGGGTACCCGGTGCCGCGACCGATGGAGAGCGCCGTGCCTTCCAGTGGGAGAAGCGCCGCGGCGAGGAGCAAATCGTCCACCGACTTGACCTCGGCCACGGGCGACGACCACGGCAGCTTGCTGTCGTTGCCCCAGAACTTCGCGCGGCGGACACCGCGCGCCGGCACGACGTGCAGGTCGGCCCCTTCGGGCAGCGTGGGGGCGAGGACCCGCAGCGCCTCACCCACGGACAGGCCGTACCGCACGGGAATGGCGATGTCGCTTCCCGCCACGGGGCGCCACATGGGCCCGTCGTTGACGTCGCCGCCCAGCGACGGCGGATGATCGAGGATCACGACGCGCACCTTGCGCGACGCGGCCGCGGACACGAGCCGCTGGATCTTGCCAAGCGACGAGCGCGCCGCGAAGCCGCCGTCGTCGAGGTCAATGACGGCGCCGTTGACCCCCCGCCAGACGGACTCATTGAGGGCCGAGTCGGGACTGATGACCGCGAGCAGGTGCACGTTCATGCGGCGCACGCGGGCATCCTCGCGCAATTCCGCCGGGCTCGGGAGGCCGTCGCGGGCCCCCGGGTGCTCGGTAATCCAGAGCACGCCGCGCCCGGCGAGCAGGCGCAGGCTGTCCTCGACGAGCACCGTCATGCTCGCCCGGACTTTCTCCGGACGGGCCCGGCCCGCATCTTCCCTTGGCGGCCCCGAAGACGCACAGGCCGCCAGGAACGCCATTCCGACTCCCCACGCCCAGGTCCTATGCACGCTCGTCGTCTCGCCTCGCTAGTGGTTATCGCCGCGTTCGCCGCGGCCTCGTGTGGCCGCCTCCGCCCCGCGGCCACCGTTACCCCAGATGTAACCCGCCCGGCCGCGCCGAAGTTCACGGCCTCGCTGACCGCGCCCCTGAACGATGCGGCGCGGACATGGATCGAGCAAACCCTGGCCGGCATGACCCTGCGGCAGAAGGTCGGGCAGATGACGTCGGCCTGGGTGCTGGGCGACTACACGAGCACCTCCGACCCGAGCTTCGTCGAGGTGCGCGACTGGGTGGTGAAGGATGAGGTTGGCGGCATCACGATGTCGCTGGGCACGCCCATCGAGGTGGCGGCCAAGCTCAACGACCTGCAGCGGCTCGCGCACATCCCGATGCTCGTGCATTCGGACCTCGAGCCCAACCTCGGCCGCCTCGAGGGCGGGATCTTCGCACCGTACACGTACGGCGCCGGATCGGCGACGGTGTTTCCCGCCAACATGGCGATCGGCGCCACGGGCGACACCTCGCTCGCGCGCCGGGCGGGCGAGATCATCGGGCGCGAGGCGATGGCGGTGGGCATCAATACCGTGTTCGCGCCGACGGTGGACGTGAACAACAATCCCGCCAATCCGGTCATCAACACGCGGTCGTTCGGCGAGGATCCGCGGCAGGTGGCGGCGATGTCGGCGGCGTTCGTGCGCGGGGTGCAGGGTGCGGGGGCGGCCGCGATTCATC
>JAJZRK010000006.1 GCA_021802745.1 bacterium | reverse complement strand
TTCCGATCTCGTTCGCGCCCTCGACGGCCATTGGCGGTCGGCGGCGCGCCCGGGCTCGACCATTGACGTGATGGTCGGCTTCTACGAACGCCATGACGGCACGCTGTACAACAGCGCGCTGTACGCCCGCCTCGGCGGCGCCGAAGCGGTGCTGCTCCACGTGCACCGCAAGAATTTCCTCCCCACCTATTCGCTGTTCGACGAAGAGCGGTTCATGGAGCGCGGCTACGACATCCGCGCGTTCGACACCGCATGGGGACGGGCGGCGATGCTCGTGTGCGAGGACGCATGGCACTCGCTCACCGGCACCATCGCCGCACTCGACGGCGCCCAGGTGATCTTCGTGAGTTCGGCCGCGGTGGCGCGCGGCACGCATCCGCGCGGCGACGGCGTGGACGGCCCGGGCACCATCGCGCGCTGGGAACGCCTGATCAAGGACATCGCCGAGGAGCAGGGCGTCTATTGCACCCTCGCGAATCTCGTGGGGAGCGAAGGCGGCAAGATGTTCCAGGGCGGGTCGCTCGTGGCCGGGCCGCGCGGCGACATTCGCGCCCGCGCGCCGGTGTGGGACGAGGCGCTGCTCGTCACCGAACTCGACCTCGGCGACATCGGGCGCTGCCGGGCCGATGCGCCGATGCTGAGCGACCTCAAGGTCGCCATCCCGTACCTCTCGGCCGAGATGAAGCGGGCAGTATACGCTCCGCGCCTGTCCCCCAAGCCTCGCGTGGTGCCGAGGGTCGCACCGCAAGGCGCCGAGGAGCCGCGGCCGACCACTGGCGCGCCTGTTGGCGCGCTGCCGGTGGTCGTGCCGACCGACGGCGGGCGCGCCGCGCCGCCCCCGCTCGGCATTGACGCCGCGCTGGTGGAACGCTGGCTCGTGCAGTTCCTGCGCGACGAACTGGGCAGGCGGGGTTTCGACAAGGTGATCGTTGGCATTTCCGGCGGCGTGGATTCGGCCGTCACGGCGACCCTCGCCGTGCGCGCGCTCGGCGCGTCGAATGTCATCGGAGTCCGGCTTCCGTATCGTTCGTCGAGCGCCGACTCGCTGTCGCACGCCCAGTTGGTCATTGACCAGCTCGGCATCGAGAGCCGCACCATTGATATTTCGGCGGCCGTGGACGGCTATCTCGCCAACGAACCCGACGCCGATGCCGCGCGCCGCGGCAACGTGATGGCGCGGGTGCGCATGATCGCACTCTTCGACCTGAGCGCACGGTACCGCGCGTTGCCGCTCGGCACGGGCAACAAGAGCGAGCGCCTGCTCGGCTACTTCACGTGGCACGCCGATGATTCACCCCCGGTGAATCCCGTGGGCGACCTCTACAAGACGCAGGTCTGGGCGCTCGCGCGCCATCTCGGCGTCCCTGCGGAGATCATTGACAAGCCGGCGTCGGCGGATCTCGTGCAGGGGCAGACCGACGAGGGCGACTTCGGCATCACCTACGCCAAGGCCGACGAGATCCTCAACTGGCTGCTGCACGGCTGGACGTCCAACGAAGTCACGGCCCGCGGATTCAGCGCGGCCGAGGTGGAGCGCGTGCAGCGCCGGCTCGACGGCACGCACTGGAAGCGGCGCCTTCCCACGGTGGCGATGCTGAGCGGCGCCGCCATTGGCGAGAGTTACCTGCGGCCGGTGGACTACTGATGCGCACAAAGCGGCCCCCGGCGCGAAGGCCGGGGGCCGCTTCGCAATAACATCCGCTACACTGATCGGCGCCGGGCAGCGTAGAGACCAAACCCGGCGGCAACCAGCGCCCCGCCTGCGAGCAGCATGCGCGATCGCTCTCCTGGTGCTGCGAAGTAGACAAACTGTGTGGCGAGCGCGAGCGCAACTGACGGAATGAGCCACGCGCGCTGCCGCGCTCGCACACGATCCGCCGCCGTGCGCCACTGGTAGGAAAGCGAAGCTCCCGCAAGAAGCGCCAAGACCGCGGTCTCGTCGAGCCCGGTCCACGAGGGACGCCAGAGGGAACCCGCTACGCACAGCAGAACGACTGCGGCGGTCGCATACTCAACTCGTTGGCTTCGGGTCATCTCGCTCCTCCCGTTGGGTCGACTGAAGTTCAGTACTCATCCATCGGTTGGCCAGCCTTCGCAACGCACTCGTCGAGCGCCGTCTCGGACCGGGTCAGGTCACGGTACTTCTTCAGTTGATACGCGTAGGCGCTCCATGCCGCCACGGGACTTCCGGTGAGAGTCGTCCCCGCGACGGCGAGGACTGACAGCAACCAGCTATCAATCGCGTCCTCGACCGCACGCGCCTCTGCATCACATGGGCCGCCGCCGCCGAAATACTCTTCGGCGAGCGAACGCATCCGGACCGCCTGCGTGACGTCGCTCCGGGCGACCCGGCGAGCCTGCGCACGAAACGGAAGAACAACCTCCCCGTTGGCGAGTTCCGTGACGCTACCGAAATCGCGGGAATCGGCGGCTCGGGCCGCCTGTCCTGCGGAATAGCGCACAAGCCGCTGCCGCTCGAGCGCGAAGCCCTTGCTGGTGCGACGCCATGCGTTCTCGAGCCTGGCCACTGACTGACCGTCGCGGCTCACGCGGATCTCGCGCGGCAGTCCGCCGGCATCGAGCACCGATTCCATCACGTACTGCCGGCCGTCACTCAGTCGAATGGTGCGTCGGCGAATCGACTCCCCCGGCCGCACGGACGTCAGGCCGGCATCCAGAACTGGCAGGTCAGCTGCGCGCGGCGCCGGCAGGCCTGGGAATTCCGGCATGGGCAGGTGCCTGATCGGCGACGTAGGCACGTCGGAACAGGCACCCGCAAGTGTGATCAGCAGAGCGCCCATCGCGGCGTGCTGCCAACGGTTCGAAATGAGGTGTTTCATTGTCGCGTCTCCTGAAGTTCGTGGTTTGGTCACGAACCAGGCGATCGCGGGGCCAAGGATGGCGGCGCTATGACCCTGTCGCGTGGTTCACGCCGCCAAGGTGGCACGGCCGCACGGCGGGTGTGTCGCCAATTCCACGCACCAGCGTACAATTCATTGCATGACCGCCGCCGCCGCCGCCGACTACGAACGCGTCGCGCGTGCCATCAGGTACCTCGACGCGCACTGGCGCGACCAGCCCTCGCTGGCCGACCTGGCGCGGCAGGCCGGGCTCAGCGAGTCGCACTTTCAGCGCCTCTTCACGCGCTGGGCGGGGATCAGCCCGAAGCGGTTCCTGCAGCAGGCCACGGCGCAGTTCGCGCGCGCCTTGCTGCGCGAGCACCGCGCGGCGCTCCCCACGACGTTCGATGCGGGGCTGTCGAATCCGTCGCGGTTGCACGAACTGATCGTGCACGCCGAGGCGATGACGCCCGGTCAGCTCAAGCGAGGCGGCGCCGGCGTGCATATCGCGTGGGGGTTCCACGCATCACCGCTGGGCACCGCGCTCGTCGCCGTCACGCCGTTGGGCATCTGCTCCCTGCAGTTCGCCGACACGGCGGCGGACCGCCGCGCGGCGGTTGCCCGACTGCGGGACGAATGGCCGGCGGCAGCGCTCACCGAGTCGCAGCCCCGCACGCGCCGCGCCGCACGCCAGGCGCTGGGCGCGCTCGGCGCGCCCGCCGGGCCGCTCGCCGTGCATGTGCGCGGCACGAACTTCCAGCTCAAGGTCTGGAGCGCGCTGTTGAACATCGCGCCGGGCACCGTGACGACGTACGAGGAGATCGCCGGTGCCATCGGCCAGCCGCGCGCGGTGCGTGCCGTCGGGAGTGCGGTCGGGCGAAATCCCGTGAGCGTGCTCATTCCCTGCCACCGCGTCCTCCGGAAGAGCGGCAGCCTCGGCGGGTATGCGTGGGGGTTGGAACGGAAGGAGATCATTCTGCGGGCAGAAGATGGGAGACGAGAGATGGGAGAGGGGAGCTGAAACGCGACGATGGTGGAAGCGCGCACGCTGGCGCCGCCTTCCACCGTCTTCCGTCTTCCGTCTTCCGTCTCACATCTCCCATCTCTCGTCTGCCTCTACGCCGCCCTCGCGAACGCCAGGCTCACCGCCCGCCGCGCCCCGCGCTTGATGCTGCGATTGGCGGCGCGCGCGTAGCGCATGAAGTTCTGGCCGGCCCACGGATAGCGGGTGAAGAACTCGACCGGCAGCATGGATCCCTTCAGCTGATTGCACTGGATGCACGCCGCCACCAGGTTGCCCGGATGGTGGGTGCCGCCGCGCGAGAGGGGGATCACATGATCGAGCGTCGCCGCCTCGAGCCCTAGCCGCGCCGCGCAGTAGACGCAACGACGGCCACAGTCACGGAAGGTGGCGCGCTTGACATGCCGTTTCTGGTGGGGAACGCCGTGATCGTGACGGCGGGCCAGACCACGGGGAGAACGAGGCAGCGCGAACCGGTAGACGCTCCGATAAGACATTGCACCTCGCCGGAAAAGACGACGCCCCGCACCGGGACAGGAATCCCGAGCGGGGCGTGGCTGATGGGGAGGAGGCTCCAGCGCGCGTCCTGTTCAGAGGGACGCGGGTGTCGTCGCTGGATAGGCTGTCCGTGCGGAACGGCCATCTTCCTCCATGGACGGGGGCTCCCTGGCGGGAACCAGCTTTCGTCTAATGGACGCACAGAGATTTGCTTCGTAACACGCGCCCCCGCAAGAGACCCTTGAGGAGCATACCGGCCGATCGCTACCGCTCCGGCAGCTCCCGCTCGAGTGGGTTTCAGCCTGGGCATGGCGACTCCGGTCACCGCGCTTCGGTACGGAACAACGTTCCGAAACACCGGCCGTCCCGCCAGACCCCGCGGCGTCTGACTCACGTCGCGCACCCATCGGCGCCGTACCCGGCGCACCAACCGGCGACGCGCGAGGAGATCGGCGTGGTGTTGCAATTCACACTATATGCATATATATTACTATAGCCATGCCGCGACAGCGACCAGCGTTTTCGGAACTCCGACGGACACCAGCCTGCGGCGCGAGCCGGCGTGGCGGGGGCCGACGCGGTGCTGTGCGTCCGGTCATCGCCCTGCTGCTGTTCCTCGCGCATGCGCTCGGGGCCTGGGGCGCCGCTCGGTCAACGTGCCCCCGAATGGCGGCTGGCGGGACGGCAGTGGAAGCCGTCCCCCTCGCCGAATCGACTGCCGCCGCGACGATGACCGCGGCACACGACCATACGGGCGCGTCGGAAACAGACGAGGGAGCACTGCCGCAGACATGCGCGACGGGACAGGCACTGCCCGCGGCCAGCCAGTCGAACCCGCACCCGGCCCTCGCCTGCGATGCACCGGTGGCGCGGCTGGCGACGCTGGTCGCCACGCATGACCCACCACCACCGCTTCGCCCGCCCCGTCTGAGTTGATGACGCGCGGCTCCGTGAGCCGCGCCGGTGCGCCTCTGCGCGCCATGCCCGACGTACACCGGCGATCCTCGCCTGTGACCTGGCATCCCCTTCAACTCACCCCCAATGTCTTCACGACGCTTCCTCCCGAAGCTCTCCTTCGGCACCGTCGCGTGGCTTCTGCTCCTCAGCGTCCTCGCGTATCGCATGTGGCCGCAGGTGGCGGCTACCTTTGGCGTGGCCTCGACGAGCATGCAGGCGCCCGACTTCCAGCTCGCCTCGCTCACCGGCGAGCCCATCTCCCCCGGGACGCTCCGCGGAAAAGTGGTCCTCGTCAACTTCTGGGCCACCTGGTGCCCGCCCTGTCGGGTCGAGATGCCCGGGTTCCAGCGTGTGTACGAAAAAAAGCGGGACGAACAGTTCACGATCGTCGGCATCTCGACCGACGCCGTGGGCCCGGCGCGGGTAGCGGCCTTCCTCCACGAGCGCGGCATCACCTATCCCGTCGCCATGGCGAATGCTGCCGTGGTGCGTGACTTCGGCGGCGTACACACGCTCCCCACTTCCTTCCTGATCGACCGCGAGGGGCGCGTGCGCCACGAAGTGCAGGGAATCTTCGCGTCGGTGGCGCTGGAGCAGGCGGTGGACCGGCTCCTCGCCGAACGACCGGCCGCGACGCCAGCGGCCGCGACGCCAGCGGCCGCGACAGCGGCAACGCCGGGAGGTGTTCGATGACCGAGGTCGGTTCCATCTCCGTCGGTTTCGCCTTTCTCGCGGGGCTCGTCTCCTTTCTTTCGCCCTGCGTGCTCCCGCTCGTGCCGAGCTACATCACGTACGTGACGGGGATGACGGTGACCGAGCTCACCACCGGCGGGTATCGCGCGGCCCGCGGCCGGGCGGCGCTCCATGCGGGCCTGTTCGTGCTCGGCTTCGGTCTGGTGTTCATTGCGTTGGGCGCGACGGCCACCTTGCTCGGATCCACGCTGCGCCGCGCCCTTCCGCTGCTCCAGCAGATCGGGGGCATCGTGATTGCCGGGTTCGGGCTCTATCTCCTCGGCCTGCTGCGGCTCCCGTTTCTCATGCGCGAGCGGCGCGTGCATCTCGCATCGAAGCCTGCAGGGCTCGTCGGCTCGGTCGTCGCCGGCGTGGCGTTTGGCGCGGGATGGACGCCCTGCGTGGGTCCGGTACTCGCCTCGATCCTCGTGTACGCGGGGATGCAGGCCACCATGGGGAAGGGGCTGCTCCTTCTTGCGGCCTATACGCTGGGGCTCGGATTGCCGTTCTTCGCCGCCGCGGTCGGGTTCAACTGGTATCTCGTGCGTGCGCCGCAGCTCTCACGATGGCTGCGCCCGATCGAACGCGTATCGGGCGTGCTGCTGCTCGTGGTGGGCATCCTCCTCTTCACCGGGCGCTTTACCCTGCTCTCGAACTTCTTCGCCGGCTTCGGCCAGCTCATCGACGTGAGGTCTTGATCATGCACTACTGGACCATGCTGCTTCGCCATTTCGCGGCGGCCACCACCGCCTCCCTGACTCTCGCCGCGTGCGCCCCGGGCGACTCGCGCGCCCCTGCGGCTGCAGCGGAGTCGAGCCCGACATCGACGACGACGGTCCCTCCGGAGACGCCGTTCCGGGCTGCGTCGCCGGTCGGCGCCACGGCGGCTGGAACCGGCGCCGGGCGCGGGTCCGCGCCGCGCCGCGTCGTGCTTGGCGGCGTCGACCTGACCGGCATCGGATACGACACGGGAAGCCCCGATGCCCCGATCGTGATGGTGGACTTCAGCGACTTCGGCTGTCCGTTCTGCGGCCGGCATGCGCTGGAGACGCAGCCTGCGCTGGAGCGAGAGTTCGTCGCGACCGGCAAGGTGTTCTACAAGTACGTGCCGTTTGTGATGGGAATGTTCCCGAATGGCGACGTTGCCGCGCGCGCGGCGGAGTGTGCGGCCGAGCAGGGCAAGTTCTGGGAGATGCACGACGCGCTCTACGCCGACCAGTCGGCGTGGAAGCGAGGCACGAACCCCGCCGCTGTCTTCCGGAGACAAGCGGCTGCCCTCGGCATGAACACGACGCGTTTCGACGCCTGTTACACCGAAGACCGGGGCGGCGCGCGCACGCGCCGCGCCACCGAGGCGGCCGGGCGCATCGGCATCCGCGCCACCCCGACCTTCTTCATCGACGGACGAGCCATCGAGGGGGCGCTTCCGCTCGATCAGTTTCGTCGCCTGCTCACGGAACTCGCACGATGAACAACGTGTTCAGAACCCGCCGTCGCCGCATATTTCCTCCACCGGAGGAACCAATGCCGCGACAGAGTCCATTCGCGATACGATTGTCCCGCGAGGAGCGGCAGGTGCTCGAGCAGCGCAGTCGGCAGTATACGTTATCGTATCGAGAAGTGGTGCGTGCCAAGATCGTGCTGCTCGCCGCCGAGGGCTTGGAGAACACGGACATTGGCCAGCGGTTGGACCTGCCGCGCCCGGTCGTGAGCAAATGGCGCGGACGGTTCTTCCGAGATCGCCTCGCCGGGTTGGAGGAACGGCCGCGTGGAGGTCGCCCCTCCAGTTTTCCCCCTTCGGCTCGTCGCGCTCGTGAAAGCGATCGCGTGTGAGCTGCCCGCCACCCTCGGGCTGCCGTTGTCCCGCTTCAGCCGGGCGGAGCTGCGCCGGCACGTGCTCGCGGCGGGCCTCGTGGCGGAGATCTCGGGCATGACGATCTGGCGCTGATTGGGCGCGGATGCGATGCGGCCGTGGACGCAGCGCAGCTGGATCTTCCCGCGCGACCCCCGGTTCGCCGAAAAGGCCGGACCGGTCCTCGACTTGTATCATCGCCGCTGGCAGGGCCAGCCGCTCGGCCCGCAGGACTTTGTGCTCTCCGCGGACGAGAAGACCCAGAGTCCCATCCGCAGTCGACGGCATCCGATCCTGCCGCCGACTCCGGGTCACGCGATGCGGATCGAGACGGACTACACGCGCCACGGCACGTGCACGTATGTGGCCGCGTGGGATGTGCACCGTGCCACGCTGTTCGGTCGCGTGCAGGCGAAGATCTCGATCGAGGCGTTTGATGCGATGGTCGCGGACGTGATGGCCCAGGCGCCGTACCGCTCGGCGCGGCGCGTGTTCTGGGTGGTCGACAACGGCACCATCTATCGGGGCAAGCGGGCCGTCGACCGCCTGCGGACGCGCTGGCCGAACCTCATCGTGGTCCACACCCCGGTGCACGCGAGCTGGCTCAATCAGATCGAGATCTACTTCTCCATCCTGCAACGCAAGGCCCGCACCCCGGCGGACTTCTCGTCGCAGGATGCGGTCGCCGACCGCATCCTTGGCTTTCAGCAACACTATCAATCCGTCGCGCGACCCTTTGCATGGCGGTTCACGCGCCAGGATCTCGCGCGGCTCCGGAGTCGCTGCGTACCCTCCTCAGATTCCGTCGAACTTGCCGCGTGACAATACGTCATCGAACTCTCGTTCCGGTGTACTAGTGGACGAATGGCGCGCCAACGGGAAGCACAAACGCAAACCAGCGAACCACCCCATGAACACGGTGCAGCGCACGCTCGCCGCAACGATCAAGGTCCGCCGGGTCTGCGAGCAATAGCGCCTGCAACTGGAGAAAGAAATCGGCCTCGATCACTTCGAAGAGAGGAGTTGGTTGGGACTGCATCACCACCCGCTCTCGACGATGCTGGCCTTCACGTGCTTGCAGCACCATCGACTGCACACGCTCGCCGTACGCCGGAAGCGCTCCGGTCGCCGGGCCGCCACCCCATCCGACGCTCCCCGCCGTCCGGCGCGCACGCTTCGCCGCGCTGACCCCATGGTCCGGCTGCGCTGTGCCGCTTGGGGCACGCACGTCTCGTATTGCCCGAGACCGCAAGGAATGTGACGAAGTATCGCTGGAGGACAAACAAAGACTCGCGTGGTAACACGTGGCGGCGCTAGAGACTCGCTCTCACCGCTCCGGCAGCGTCTTGAGGAAGTCGGCCAGGTACCCGCCCCAGACGGCGGGGAGTGAATGCGTCCCGTGCCCCCGCGTCTGCGGCGTGATGGGAAGCAGGATGAACTTCCCCTTCGCCACCTGCGGCATCAGCCGTTCCACGATGCCCAACTCCGGCGGATTCACCTGGTCGTCGGCCGAGTTGATGGCGAGCACCGGCGCGGTGACCTGCGCGAGGTGCGGCGACGGATCGTAGTCGCGCGACGCGTCGAACTGGTAGAGCATGTCGTTGGCGTCGGTCGTCCGCATGCGCGCGTCGAGGTAGGCGGTGATCACGGAGTCGGCCGCGTCGCGCGTCGGCGCCTGCTGCTGCTGCACGAGTGGGGCGCTTCCCATCATGAACAGGAGCTGCTGCGCCGAGCGCAGCCCGCGCGGCTGCTCGGTGTATTCGCCGCCGGCATACCCCGGATCGTTCCGGATGTCATCCATCATCATCTTCCGCATCATGCGGTTGCGGCCGACGATCGCCGCCGGCGCGCAGGCGAGCGGCACGAGCCCATCCACGAACGTGGGGTACGTGTAGCCCCAGATCCACGCGTGCATGCACCCCATGGACGTGCCCATCACGAAGCGCAGGTGGTTGACGCCGAGCCCCTGCGTGAGCAGGAGCTGCTGGGCGCGCACCATGTCGTCATAGGTGTAACGCGGGAACTTCGCGTGCAGTCCGTTGCTCGGCTTGCTCGAGCCGCCGTGCCCGATGCCGTCCGGCAGGATGATGTAGTAGCGCGCCGTGTCGAGCAGCTGGCCCGGCCCGAACAGCACGCCGGCGTACGTGGGCGACAGGAAGCTGCGTCCCGAGCCGCCGGTGCCGTGCAGGATCATCACCGCGTTGCGGACAACGCCGGCCGCGTCGCGCCGCGGCGACCCGAAGGTCGTGTAGTGCAGGCGCAGTTCAGGCAGCACCTCGCCGGTTGTGAAGCGGAAATCGCGGGCCACGTAGTCGCCCCGCGTCCCCTGGGCGAGGGCGGCCGTGGCGCTGAACGCGAGGAGGAACAGCGGATGCGTGATGCGCATTGAAGGCTCCGGTTACGGCGTCAGCAGGCGCTCGAGAAACGGCGCCATGCCGTGATAGAGGTCCACGTGGTCGGGGGCGGTGTTGCCGGCGAAGCCCAGCACCTCGAATCGCCCCCGGGCGGTGCGGCTGAGCAGCTGCGTGCCCATCGGCCCCCACTCGAGCACCGGCACGCGCTTGAGCTGCAGCACGTCGAGCAGCCAGTCGGTGCACTCGGTGGTGCTGGCAAAGGTGCCGGGAAAGATCTCGGTGTGCGTGATGATGAACCGCTTGCTGCCGGCGGCGGCGAGCCGGGCAAAGTCGGCGAATGGGGCGAGTCCCGCCGTGTCGAGCACACCACCATCGGCCAGCGGCTTGCTGTCGGGGATGTACCCGGTGTGAATCCCGTCGAGCAGGAGTGCCCCGTCCACGCGCGGCAGGTTGTCGCGGCGGCGCACGATCTCTCGGATGGCGCCGTATCCGGCGCTCCACCCGCTCAGGTAGACGCCCGTGATGCGGGGGGCGCTCGTCACTTGCGCGATGCGCGCGAGGATCGTGTCGAGCATCCGGCCGTAGAGCAGCGTGTCGCGGGCAAACGGGCGCGAATAGACGGCCGAACCGGTGCCGAGGAAGATGGCGGCCACCACGACGGGGCGCAGCGACGTGGCCGCGACCCGTTTGGGCACCCACGTCGCGCCCATGAAATGGATGAGGAGCGGCGCCGAATCGGCGGTGAGGGCGCGCTGGGGAATGAAGATCTCGATCGGCCGCGGCAGGAGGCTGTCAATGGTGAGGTTCACGCCCGGATCGGCGCTCCGCGGCTGCAGCACGCGTTCGTGCCGGCGCGTGCGCTCCTGCATCGGCGACGGGTTCTGCGGCACGGGGGCAGGCGCCGGGGCAGGCGCCGCGCCTTGAGACGCCGGCGCCGCGGCTCGGGACGCCGGCACCGCGGCGGCCGGCACTGGCGCCGGTGCACCGGACGGCGCCGCCACGCGAGCGCCGCACCCGGCCAGCGTCGCCAGCGCGATGCCGGCCATCACATATTTAGTAACAATACGATACTTAATCATCATCACCCTCCGCGAGGGCGCGCGGATAGACCTCCACCCGGTCCCATCGGCGCAGTTGCACCTCGCCCGCCGGCGCGCCGCGCCGCTTGCTCACGTCGGCCGCCCAGCAGACGTGCACCTCCACCTTGCCGCGCGCCGCGCGCGCCTTGCTGTAGTACGCGGCGTATTCCGCGGCGCGCTCGACGACCGGCGTGGGAAGCTCCGGCAGCTTGTCGGGGTTGCGCACCACCACATGGCTCCCCGGCAGCGCGGCGACGTGCAGCCAGAGGTCGTGCGGCTTGGCCACCTTCAGCGTGAGGTGGTCATTGTCCTTCGCCGCTTTGCCGACGAGGACCTCGAACCCCTCTACCTCGACCGTGCGGTACGCGCGCCCCTTGCTTGGCATGCCTCAACGGTACTGCCTTGGCGCTCGACGCGGGAGCGTAGCGCCGCGTGATGTCGAGATTGGTGACGTGTCGGCTGGTGCTGCGGTCAATGCGAAAGCCGTGCACTCCGCCCACCGGCAGGGCGGAGCGTGGCCAGGCGCCGACGCGGTTGCCGTCCACGAAGTACCGCACCGAATCCGGCCGGCGAACACGCGAACAACCGTGCGCACGCTACCGTCGGCGGCCAGTGGCGTGATCCCCTCGCGCGGCGCCCAGCCGCTGATGGGGCGCCTTTGGCCATCGCCGATAGCGAAGACGCCGCCTGCCTGCCCGTCGCGTCGGCCCATTAACCACGAGAGCGCCTTCCCGCCCGCCCCGGCGTCGCCGCTGCCGATGAGCCCTCCGAACTCATCATGCGTCGTGCCCGGGAACAGGATCATCTGCGCCTGCTTCCGACGAAGGCGCCCTTCGTGAGTCAGCGTGCGTTGGGACATGGAATGTCTGGCACCATCACGGATCGGCGCACTTTTTGCAAGTTGAATCGCGCAGCGTACCACTGTCACGCCACGCGGGCCGGGAAACTGCGTCTTCACTTTCGCGACATCGGCCGACGGTCCATCCCCTCCGCATGCGACTCCCGCTCGCAGACGTTGGGTCCATCGCCGCGCGGGGGGAATAGACAAGACGACACGTTCAGGGCCGACCACGACATCGGCCCAGCGAACAAAGGTTACCGATCACGGCAAACGATGCGGCGCCAATCGAGTCGTCGGAGCGAACAATCTCGACGTCTGGAATACGGTCACCACTTCGTCGGCCCCACCCCGCAGGTCGTAGATGATCCTGTAGCGCCCGTGGATCACCTCACGAACGCATCATCCCGCAACTCAGGAACGACGGGACCAGACAACGCCCACGCGCGGACGCAAGCGGTCAGACGCCGAAGCGACGGATTACGTCTTCGTGAACCTTTGTGCGTCCGGCGCGAACGTTTGCACGTCCCTGCTCGATCTTCTCAAGCAGGTGAAGACACTCCATGGCATCCTCGAGCGTCGCGTCCTCGCGGAGCTGCTCGACCGCACGACGCGCGAGTTCCTTCGGCGAGGCATCCGTCAAATAGACCCCCTGAGAGAGAGTCGAGGTCGGAAGCAACTCGACTCGCCCGGTGCATTGCCCTACTCCACCAACCCCAACCGCTCCCGCAGCCGCTGCACAATCGTCGGATCGAGCGGTGGTCGCATCCGCTCCCCGTCGCGTTCCAGCTGCGCCACGAGCGCGGCCACGGCCTCACGCCCGTCGGCATCGGCAGCGGCCTGCTGCGGAGTGCGCCCGCCAAGCGCCGGCAGCCGTTCGTTCACCCACGACTCGTAGTGCTTTGCAAGCATCGCATCGACGGCGCGCTTCACCTCGGGCAGTGCCGCAAGCGCGGCAGTTTCGTCTGACTCCCCCGTCTGACCGTCCCGTGTGGCCCCTCGCGCCATCTCCTGCTCCACCGACACCACCTCGGTCATCCGGTACCGCGCCCGGTCACCGAGGGCCTCGGCCACGATGGTGCGGATTTGCGCCTCGCGCGCTTCCGAGTTGACCTCCACCGTCAGCCGGCCGCTGCGTACGCTCAGCCAGCCGAGCACCGTGCTGTCAATGCCGGCAGCGTGGCCAGGACCCTCCTTGAGCCACGGGAATCGCACGTGCTTGAGCGCACCGTCGCCGTCGTACTCGGCTTCGCCTCGCAGCGCGTCGCCGTCGTCAGCAAGCGCCAGATGCCTGAGCGCATCGAACGCTTCCTGCGCTGACGGAATATCGAAGACGACGGTGCGCGGCGAGATCACATCGCCGTCGGTGTTCCGGAGTTCCGGCACGTCCGGGTTGAAGATCCGCCGTTCGATCTCGCGGTACAGCGCCACAACATCCGCGTGCCGCGCCCGCAGCCCATCGGTCGTCGCCGGCTCTCCGCGCGGGAAGACGCGCTGCCGCCACGCCAGCACCTCGAGTTTCCAGATCGGCGGAATGACGAATCCCTGACTGGCCTCCAGTATCGTCACGCCGCCCGCGGTCACAAGCTGCCCCACAATCAGGTCGCCCCGCCGCATGGTCTCGGTCCCCGACCGTTCGCTCACCTCGTGCGTATCGCCGACAATCAGGTCGCGGAGCGTGAACCCGCGCTGTGGCCGGACCTCGCCGATTTCAAAGACGCTGAGCGCCGAGTCGAGGCATGACTGGAGATACTCCTTGAAGAGAGCGTCCACGTGCCGGGTGCGCGCCAGGAACGCCGCGGTTGGCGGAACGCCGTGGAGGGATGCGTCCGTGACGGCTGTGCGTGACGCTGACGGCGACCAGAAATGGAAGATCCACGGCACGCACAGTGTCGCACGCGCGTCGTCCAGGTCGAACGCGGACTCCGCCTCGCCAGCGAAGGCGCGCCAGGCCTCATCCAGCACCGAGGCACCGTAGGCGCGCTGTGCGAAGCGGAACAGGGTCGACCGGTGCTCGTCGAGCACGCGGCGGAGGCGCCGCCAGGCGAGGTCGTCGGCCGATTCCACATCTGTTTTCGCCAGGCAGCATCGCTTGTACTTCTTTCCGCTGCCGCACGGGCACGGGTCGTTACGGCCGGCGGATGGAGCGCCGCGGCCGCCGCGGCCAACGTCCTCGCCGATACCGCTGGTGCCGAACACGCCGTACGAGGCATCCGGCGACAGGTCATCCAGAATGATGTCATACGCGTTCGCCCCGACCAAGTCGTCGCTCACACTCTCCTCGGCCCATCGCCGCTGCCGATCGGCGATCACGTCCGACGAGTAGAACGCCCACGGATCGCGAAAGCGGTCGGCCTGACGCATGGAGCCTGGCGTCGCGAACGCCTGCACCACGTCGTCGAGGTTGTACATCGCGCCCAGCTCGTCCTGCTTGCCCGCGAGGCGTTCGAGCAGCGCACGGTGCCGGCGGGGCGCGTAGTCGAGCAACGTGTTCGCGACGATGACTCGCGTGTCCCAGTCTTCCTGCGGGTTGGCCGCGAGGCTCGCGGCCCAGTCGATCGCGTCGGACAGCGCCTGCGGTGAACGCGCGGCGGCGTGCACCAGGAGTGCTTCTGCCGCACCGTTGCGCGTGAACCAGTTCACCAGCGGGTCTTCTGCCAGCTCGCGCAAGGACGGTAACACCGTGTCCGGCTTGTTCAGGAACAACGCGGGCCAGTAGCCGGCGAGCCAATCCTGAAGGTCTTCTTCTCCCAGAGCATCCATCCGCCGCATCAACTGGACGAGGTGCAGCCCCCCGCGCTCTGTCGGCATCAACCCGGCGATCATCGCGGCGTGCAGCGGCAGCCACCACTCGCCGCGCGTAGCCCCCTCGTCCCACGGTAGGGCGTCGGCGGCCAACCGGTCCAACACGGCATCGCCACGCAGCGCGCACTCATCGACCAGCGACCGCGGCACACGATCCTCGTGGTGCACGAGCGCGGCGACCAGCTCCGCTGGCTGCATGGCTGCGAGCTGCCGCGCTTCGTAGGCGGGAAGCGGGCCCGCTTCCCCGACAACGCCCTCGAAGCCCTCGACATCGGCCGTCTGGTCTGTGCGTCTCTTGTTCGGCATCCTCTAACGGTACTTCGCGAGGCGCGTGCGCGCAGCATACGCCCCGGAATTCCACGCTCAGGCGTCGGCGCCCGCGCCGAGAGGCCGGTCAACATTGCCAGCATTCTGGAGCCGCGATTGGCTCCCCTTACCCCTGCCCGCTGGGCTATTTTTCAAGGTTCCCTTGGCCCCAACGGTCACCTGCTGGCCCCCGACTGCCCCAATCCATGGCTGCTCCCACCAAGACGGACCGCCGCGCGGCCCACGGACTGACGCGCGACCAGTTGCTCGCCGCGTACCGGACCATGCTCCTGTCGCGCCGCATTGACGATAAAGAGATCCAGCTCAAGCGGCAGAACAAGATCTTCTTCCAGATCTCGGGGGCCGGCCACGAGGCGGTGCTCACCGCAGCAGGGATGGCGTTCAAGGCCGGCTACGACTGGTTCTACACCTACTACCGCGACCGCGCGCTCTGCCTGCAGCTCGGCATGACCGCGGCCGAGATGCTCTACAGCGCGGTGGGCGCGGCGGCCGATCCGAACTCTGGCGGCCGCCAGATGCCGTCGCACTGGGGGCACAAGGCGCTCAACATCGTGTCGGCGTCGTCGCCCACGGGGACGCAATTCCTGCAGGGCGTAGGCGCCGCCGAGGGGTCCATGCGCGCGGAGTCGCTCGGCATCACCGATGGGTTCGCCGGCGACGAGGTCGCGTTCGTTTCCACCGGTGACGGCACCACCTCGCAGGGCGAGTTCTGGGAGTCGCTCAACACCGCCAGCAACCTGAAGCTCCCGGTCGTCTATCTCGTCGAGGACAACGGCTACGCCATTTCGGTGCCGGTGGAGGTGAACACGGCCGGCGGTTCCATCTCCAAGCTCGTCGCGTCGTTCCCGGGGCTGTACGTCCAGGAAGTGGACGGCTGCGACTTCCTCGCCTCGCTCGACGCGATGAAGAAGGCCGTCGCCTACGCCCGCGCCCGCAAGGGCCCCGCGCTGGTGCACGCGCACGTGATCCGTCCGTATTCGCACTCGCTCTCGGACGACGAGATCCTCTACAAGCCCAGGCACGAGCGCGAAGCCGAGGCGGCCCGCGATCCGGTGGTGACGTTCCCCGCCTGGCTGCTCGCCGAGGGACACGCCACCGAGGCCGAGCTCAAGGCCGTGCAAGAGTCGGTGGACGCCGAGGTGCTGGCCGCGACGGACGACGCGCTCGCCCAGCCGCAGCCGGCGCCGGAGACAGCGATGTGGGCGCTGTATTCGCCCGACGTGGACCCGACGAGCGCCGCCTTCGACACCGAGGACGCGCCGCAGTTCACGGGCGAGCCGACGACGATGGTGGACCTCATCAACTCGGCCATGAAGGACGAGATGCGGCGCGATCCGCGCATCCTCGTCTTCGGCGAGGATGTGGCCGACGTCTCGCGCGAGCAGTACCTGGGCAAGGTGAAGGGGAAGGGCGGCGTCTTCAAGGCGACACACGGCCTGCAGACCGAGTTCGGCGGCGATCGCGTGTACAACTCGCCGCTCGCCGAGGCCAACATCATCGGGCGCGCCATCGGGCTGGCGCACCGCGGCTTCAAGCCGGTGGTCGAGATCCAGTTCTTCGACTACATCTGGACCGCGTACATGCAGCTGCGCGACGAACTGGCGACGATGCGGTGGCGGTCGAACAACGCCTTCAAGGCGCCGGTGGTCGTGCGCACCACGTACGGCGGCTACATCCGCGGCGCCATCTACCACTCGCAGACCGGCGCGTCGCTGTTCACGCACTGCCCCGGCCTGCGCGTCGTCTGCCCGAGCACCGCGCTCGACGCCAACGGGCTGCTGCGCACCGCCATTCGCTGCGACGACCCGGTGATCTTCCTCGAGCACAAGCACCTGTACCGGCAGACGTACAACAAGGGGAGAAACCCCGGTCCCGACTACATGATTCCGTTCGGCAAGGCCAAGGTGCTGCGCGCGGGGACGGACATCACGCTGGTGACGTACGGCGCCACCGTACAGCGCGCGCTGGCGGCGGCCAACCAGGCCGCCGACGCCGGCGGCCCGAGCGTGGAGGTCATTGACCTCCGCACGCTGCAGCCGTGGGACCAGGAGACGGTGTACGCCTCGGTGCGGAAGACCGGGCGGGTGATCGTGGCGTACGAGGATTCCCTCTCGTGGGGATACGGCGCCGAGATCGCGGCGCGCGTGGCCGATGAGTGCTTCGCCTGGCTCGACGCGCCGGTCAAGCGCATCGCGTCGCAGGACGTGTGGGTGGGGTATGCGCCGTCGCTTGAGGACGCGATATTGCCGCAGACGGCGACGTTCCTTGAGGCGTATAACGAGATCGTGAAGTACTGACGGGAGACGGAAGACGTGAGAGGGCCGGGGGAACTCACTCCCGGCCTTCGCTCGTTGAATACAGGTGGCGGCTTCGACCGTCTACCGTCCACCGTCTACCGTCTACTGTCAACCGTCGCCATGCTCGCCGCGCTCATGCTCGCCCTCACTCTCGCCTCTGACAGCGTGCGATTCCCGACGCTCACGTCAGAGAACCTCGAGCGGGAACCGTTCACCCTCCCGCGCGACTTTGCGGGGGAGCGAAACGTCGTCTTCATCGCCTTTCAGCGGCAGCAGCAGCAGGACATTGACACCTGGGTGCCGTTCGTGAAGGCGCTGGTGGCACGGACGCCGGGGACGGAGTACTACGAGATCCCGACGATCAAGCGCATGATCGCGCCCATGCGGTGGATGATCAGCGGCGGCATGCGCGGCGGCATTGACGACCTTGGCGCACGGCAGCGGACGATCACGCTCTGCCTCGACAAGGCGTCGTTCAAGCAGTCGCTGGCCATCACGGACGAGTCCACCATCCACGTGCTGGCCGTGGACCGTGCCGGGAACGTGCGGTGGCGCACCACGGGAGCGTTCAGCGAGCCACGGGGGGCGGAGCTGACCGCCGTTCTGCGGCGGTAACCGGCAGACCCTTGCCCGAATCGCGGCCGGACGACATGCTGACAGGGCACCGCAGGTTCGTCACGCACCGTCCCGCCCGGGGGGCACCATGCGCCGTTCTTCACCTCCGCCCATCGCTGCCGCACTCGCACTCATTCTCTGCGCGGGGTGTGCATCGGGCGGCGCGGCGGGCACCACCGCCACGAGCACCGCGACGAACCGGCCCGCGGGCGACCCCAACCTCATCACCCGGCAGCAGATCGAGGAGCAGCGCTTCGCGACCGCGTACGACGTGGTGAAGACCTTGCGCGGCAACTGGCTCAATGCGCGCGGCGTCGAGAGCTTCCGCTATCCCACTGCGGTGCAGGTGTACCTCGACGACGTGCACGTCGGCGATGTCTCGACGCTGCAGACCATCTCGACGACCCCCATCCAGTTCATCCGCTACTACAACGCGCAGGACGCCACCGCCAAGTGGGGCGTGGACCATGGCCGCGGCGCGATCTACATCAGCACGCGGGTGGGACGGCAGGGGACCACGCCGTCGGCGGGGGGCGCACAGTAGCCGCCAGGGCTTCTTCTTGCCGGCCCCGCCGTCAATCAGCACCGCCTGCGGATTGTCGCGCAGGCTGCGCGGCGGCGTGCCGGATATGAGCCGGTAGGATGTGGTGTCGTTGAGATAGCGCTCGCCCTCGAAGCGCGAGCACGCAGCCGACGTCCAGGCGCGCTCCATGTGCGTGCGCGTGGACGTGTTGCCCGAACCGCCCTTGCTCACCGTGGTGACGCGTGTCTCGACGTACCAACCCGGCGACGTATCCAGCGCTGAAAATGCGGGGGCGAACACCCTGATGAGGCATGCCACACACACGGACTCTCGCATGCCGCGTAACGTACCGCGACCGCGCAGGCGGCACCATGCGACGGTGCCTACGCCGTCCCTCACGGCGGCGGTGCGCCTGGTGCGGGCGGCGTCCCGGTGCCAATGAAGATCACCCCGCGCCCGTGTCCGGTGCCCCAGCGCGTCGTGGCATCGGTGCCATTGATGTACCGCATGTACTGGATGGACGGCGTCGAGACCGTCTTGAGCATGTCCACGCCGCCAAGGTGCACGCCGTCGAGATAGACCTGCACCTCCACGCGAGTCCGGATGCTCGTGGCCCCGCGCGCGTTCAGCCAGTTGCTGCGCAGCGCCCTCACGACGTCGTAGGCCGACGAGAACCGCGGGTCCTCGATCTGCTCGCGAGTGAGCGACTGCTGGTCGGGCCGCGCCGCCTGGGCGCCCGCCAGGCTCCCGTGGCAGCCGGCCGTCAGTGAGACGACCAGCACGGTGACGGCATATCGCAGTGCGGCGCGACGCATACGTCCTCCCGCAACCTTCAGGTGAGGCGCGCTACTTCGCCTCCAGCGCCTCGTACACGACTTTCCCGTTCACGATCGTGCGCACGATCTTCGCGTCGCGGATCGTCTCGGGCGCGATCCTGGTGAGGTCGCGGTCAATCATCGTGAGGTCGGCCAGCATGCCCTTCCTGATCACACCGCGCGTCTCCTCGGCGAATCCCGCGTACGCGGCGCCCGACGTGTACGCGCACAGGGCGTCTTCCACCGTGATCTTCTGCTCGGGCACCCAGCCGCCTGTGCGCTTCTCGTCGAGCGTGCGGCGCGTGACCGCGGCGTAGATGCCCATGAGCGGTGTCGGCGGCGCCACGAACCAGTCGGAGCCAAACGCAAGCTTGGCCTTGGTGTCGAGGAGCGACTTGAAGGCGTAGGTCCCCTTGGCGCGTTCGGGGCCAATCACCTTGTCCACCCACCGCCCGTCGTCAATGGCGTGGTACGGCTGCATGGAGGCGATGACGCCCAGCGCGCCGAACCGCGGCAGGTCGGCCGGCGCGATGTGCTGCGAGTGCTCGATGCGGAAGCGGCGGTCGCGCAGGCCGTTTTCCTTGGCGACGCGCTCGAAGATGTCGAGCTGCGTGCGGATGGCGCGGTCGCCGATGGCATGCACCATTACCTGCAGTCCGGCCTTGTCGGCGGCCGAGGTCCACTGGTAGAGGTCGGTCTCGGTGTTCACCATCAGGCCGCGATCGTTGGGGGCATCGGTGAATGGCTCGAGCATCGCCGCGGTGTGCGAGCCGATGGAGCCGTCCACGAAGCCCTTGAGGCCGCCAATGCGCACCCAGTCGTCGCCGTGGCCGCGCGCCCTCACGGTGTCGGCGAGCCGCTTCCAACTGGAGAGCGGCACCGCCGCGTAGATGCGCGTGGTGAGCGCCCCCGCCTTGTGCGCCCGCTCGAACGCCGCGAGGTCGCCCCACCCGCCCATGTGCTGCACCGCCACCACGCCCTGCTCGTTCACGTAGCGCATCGCCGCCCGCAGGGCGCGGTCGGTCAGTTCGGCGCTTGGCGGCGGCACGGCGCGATCCAAAACGCCCATCGCGTTGTCCTTGAAGATGCCGGTCGGCTCGCCCGACGCATCGCGCACGATCGTCCCGCCCGCCACGTCCTTCACCGCCCTGGTGACGCCCGCGGCCTTCAACGCCGCCGTGTTGGCGAGGCTCATGTGGCCATCGAGGCGGTTGATCCAGACCGGGGTGTTCGGCGTCACCGCGTCAATCCACTGCCGGGTGGGCAGTTCGCCGCCCCAGTTCTCGTGGTCCCAGTCGCCGTTGAGAATCCACGTGCCCGGGGGCACGGTCTTCGCAAAATCGCCAATCCGCTTGACGAACTCGGCCTTGGTTTTCGCGTCGCGCAGCTTCACCGACTGCAGGGCAAAGCCGCCATCAATGAAGTGCACGTGCGAGTCAATGAACCCGGGGACGACCATCGCCCCGTGGGCGTCAATGAGGCGGGCCTGCGGGCCGGCCAGCTTGCGGATCTCCGCACTCGACCCGACGGCGGCGATCTGCGCGCCCTGCACCGCGACGGCGTCGGCCCACGGGCGGCGCGCGTCGCCGGTCCAGACGCGGGCGTTGACGATGGCGAGGCTGATCACGGCGGTCTGCGCGAGGAGGTGCATGGCACCTCCCTCAGCGCCGTTCGAGGGCGTCGCGCACGTCGAGCAGGATCTCGAAATAGAGTTGTTCGCGCCGGTACGAGAAGTCGAGCGCCTTCATGCCCGCCTCGTCCTCCGTTTCCTTGGCGCGCTCGAAGGCCTCACGGTACATGTCATCGAGGTTGGCGAGAATGCGTTCGCGGGAACGGGACATACGAAGGCTCTCCAAGGCCGCGGGGGTGAGCCGCGGCGGATCAGTGGACAGGGCTGGCACGGGCGACGACGACGGCCCCTCGAGGAGGAACCGCCGGGCAACGCCGAGAATCCGGCTGCGCGCGTCGAAAGGCTTGGCCATGGATACCGTGGAGTATCGCACGACCGCGCCCACAGGGGAAAGGGGCGGGACGCCCGCCGCTACGGCGCGTTGCGCTGCGCGAGCAGGCGCGCCACCGCCGCGTCTTCCTCGACAAATGGCAGCAGCGCCGCAACGACCCCCTGCTCGGTCTCTCCTTCCACGGCCATCAGCGCCGGTGGAGACCGGCGGGCATCAATGGAGCGTGGGCCGGAGTTGCGGCGATCCACCTCGATGACGGCGCGCACGGGGGTGCCTTCGGCCGGCGTCAGCCGGCGGATGCGCACCGTCGCCCCTTCAGGCATGGTGCGTTCGTAGAGCACGTCGGACACTGCACTTCCTCGACGGGATGCGTTGCCTATATCTGTCAGGCGCCGCCGCTCACCGCAAGCGGTCAGCGTGCGGCCGGCGGCTCCAGCCGGTGGAAGATGGCCTCCGTCACCGGGCGGCCGTCGCGGAGATGCTCGGTGACAATCCGCTCGAGCAGCTCGGGCGTGACCCCGCCGTACCAGGTCCCGTCCGGATAGACGGCGACGATGGGTCCGCCGGCGCAGACGCCGAGGCAGGGCGCCTCGCTCCGCTTCACCCGCCGGGGTCCGAAGAGGAGTCCCTCGCGCTGCAGCAGGCTGGCCAGCCGGGCGTAGATGGCGCGCCCCCGCCGGTCGGACGAGCAGTAGCCGCCCGTGCAGACCAGCACGTGGCGGGTATACGGCTCCATGATGGGCGGCTGGCTGTCGTGCATGGTCGTGGGCGGGCGTGGCGCTGAAATGTATGCGCCCGGTGAGTCCCCGCTTGCCCGCCGCCGCGACACGATCCATCCTCCTCGCATGCGAACACACCTCCGCAGGATCGTCGTCGGCGCCCTGGCGCTCGCCAGCACGGCCGGCGCGCAGCACGCGGCACCGGCGCTCGCTGGCACGGCAGGGGCGCAGCAGGCGGCGCCGGCGCTCGCCGACTCGATGCCGGTGGACTCGGCCGTCATCCGGGGCACGCTGCCCAACGGCGTCCACTACCTCGTGCGCCGCAACGACCGGCCCTCCAAGCGCGCCGAGCTGCGGCTTGTGGTGCGGGCCGGCTCGATTCTCGAGGACGACGACCAGCGGGGAATCGCGCATTACGTGGAACACATGGCCTTCAACGGCACGTGGCGCTTCCCCAAGCAGGACATCGTCTCGTTCCTCGAACGGAGCGGCATGCGCTTTGGCGCCGACCTCAACGCGTACACGAGCTTCGACGAGACGGTGTACATGCTGACGATCCCCACCGACACCGCCGCCCTGCTGAACACGGCCTTCGACGTGCTGCAGGACTGGGCGTCGGCGATCAGTTTCGACAGCACCGAGTTTGACCGCGAGCGCGGGGTGGTGATCGAGGAATGGCGGCTTGGCCGCGGCGCCAACCAGCGCGTGGCGGATCGGCAATTCGCCGAGCAGTTCCGGGGCTCGCGCTATGCCGACCGCATGCCGATTGGCACCAAGGAGAGCCTCGACAGCGCCACGGTGGCCGCCGCGCGCCGGTTCTACGCCGACTGGTACCGCCCCGACCTGATGACAGTGGTGGCGGTCGGCGACTTCGACGTCACCACGGTCGAGCAGGCCATTCGCGTGCGCTTCGGTTCGCTGCGCGGCCCGGCGTCGCCGCGGCCGCGCGTGGCGTACGACGCCCCGAATCACGCCGACACGCGCGTGGTCATTTCGTCGGACCGCGAGTTTCCGCAGAGCATCGTGCGGGTGGACTGGGTGCTGCCGCCGCGCGCGCGCGGGACGGTGGGCGCGTGGCGCGCGAATGTCGTGTCGCGCATCTACAACTCGCTCATCGGCCAGCGGTTTGGCGAACTGTCGCAGCGCGAGAGCACGCCCTTCGCCTTTGCGTTCGCGGGCCTTGGGTCGCTCGTCCCGACCGCCGATGCGTTCACCGCCGCGGCGGTGGTGAAGGAAAGCCGGTTCACCGACGCGCTCGCCGCGACGCTGGGAGAACTGGAGCGCGCGAAACGCTTCGGCTTCACCGCCACGGAACTCGAGCGGCAGAAGATCAGCCTCATGCGGTCGTTTGAACGCAGCGTCTCGGAGGCCAGCAAGACGGAGTCGCGCGTGTATGCCAACCAGCTGGTGGGCCATGCCCTGCGGCAAGGCCCCATCGCGAGCGCCGCGCAGGTGCTTGGGCTCGCCATCCGGCTGCTGCCGGGCATCACGCTCGACGAGGTGAACCGCGCGGCGGACGGCTGGATGCCGGCCCGAAACCGGACCATCGCGGTCGGTGCGCCGGCGCGCCCCGACATCATCCTGCCCAGTGACTCCGCGTTGCGCGCGGTCTTTGACCGCGTGCAGGCGGCGGCGCTCACCGCCTACGTGGACTCCGCCGCGAACCAGCCGCTGGTTGCCCATCCACCGGCGCCGGGCCGGGTTGCCACAACGCGCACCATCGCCGACCTTGGCATCACCGAGTGGACCCTGTCCAACGGCATTCGCGTGCTGCTCAAGCCCACCGACTTCAAGAACGACCAGATCCTCTTCAGCGGCCGCCGCCCCGGCGGCTATTCCCTGCTGGACAACGCCGACCACAACATCGCCACGCTGTCGGGTTTCGTGCTGGGCGGCGCCGGCGCATTCAGCGAGAACCAGCTGCGCCGCATGCTGACCGGCAAAGTGGCCTCCGCGAGCGTGTCGGTGGGCGAGAACGGCGAGTCGGCGTACGGCTCGGCGTCGCCGCGTGACGTGCAGACCATGTTCGAGCTCTTCTGGCTGCAGGCCACGGCGCCGCGGCTCGATACTGCGTTGTTCAACGCCGGGCGCGCCATGATGAAGGCGGAGATGCAGAACAGCCGCAACACGCCGGAGCAGGCGTTCGGCGACACGGTGGATGTAGTGCTCGCCAACTACAATCCGCGGTTCCGGCTTTTCCAGCCCGAACTGCTCGATTCGCTCGATGTGACGCGGGCGTACGCGCTGTACAGGCAGCGCCTTGCCTCGTTTCGCGGCTTCACGTTCTACCTCGTTGGGAACTTCACGCTCGACGGCATCCGGCCGCTCGTCGAGCGCTATCTCGGCGCCCTGCCGACGGGCGGCGCGGCCGAGACGTTCGTGGATCGCGGCCTCCGCCCGCCCGCGGGTGTCGTGACCCGCGTCGTGCGCAAGGGAACGGCGCCGAAAGCGTACTCGCGGATCATCTTCCACGGCCCGTTCGACTACTCGTGGGAGAACCGGCTGGAGCTCGATGCGTTGCAGCAACTGCTCGACATGCGCCTGCGCGACGCGCTGCGCGAGGACAAGGGCGGCACGTACGGCGTCGGCGTGAGTGCGGCGGGGAGCTGGATTCCCTACAAGCGGTACAACGTTGCGCTCAGCTTTGGCTCGGCGCCGGAGCGCGTGGAGGAGCTGGCGGCGGCCGCCTTTGCCGTCATTGACTCGGTGAAGCGCGCGGGTCCGACGCCGGATGAGATGGCGAAGATCCGAGAGACCTTCCTGCGCCAGCACGAAACCGGCCTGCGCGAGAACGCCGCCTGGCTGCGCTGGATGAGCGACCACGACGAGGATGGGCGCGACCAGCATGCCACGGTGCAGTATCCTGCGCACGTGCAGAAGCTCACGGCGGAGCAGGTGCGCGACGCGGCGCGGCGCTACCTGGACTTGAAACAGTACGCGCGGTTCACGCTGCTCCCTGAAGCGGAGCGGAAGCCGGTGCCGTAGCGCTACTCGGGCAGCTTGTTGTCACCCGGCGGTGCGATGTAGCGCAGGTCGTCCACGGGATGGCCGCCCTGCAGGTGCTCGCTGACGATGCGCGCGGCGTCGGTGGCCTTCACGCCGTGGTACCAGACATCCTCGGGATAGACGACGACCATCGGGCCGTGGCCACATTGGCCCAGGCAGCCGGAGTGGTTCACGCGCACGCGTCCCTTGATGCCGGCGTCCACGACCGCCGTGCGGAGCGCCGAGAAGACATCCTTGGAGTCCTGCGTGGGGCAGGTCTTGCCCGAGGTGCAGACGAAGACGTGGCGTTCGTATTGTCCCATGCCTGAAAGATAGCGGCGCGGCTGCACAACCGGTGAGCGTTTCAGGCGTGCGTGACGACAGGCTTCTTCACCGCGAAGCAGACCTTTTTCATCACGGAGGTCACGGAGGGAGCGGAGGGCCACGGAGTACTGCAACTTCTTGGGTGAACTGCGAGTGGCATTCAGGTGTTTGCGTGGCGCGTTGTCGTTCCCCCAGCAGTAGCAGTACTCCGTGGCCCTCCGCTTCCTCCGTGTGCTCCGTGGTAAAGAAGCCCAGATGCGCCCGGTTCCGGGTATTGCTAGCTTCGGCGAATGCCAACACCCCAGGACTTTTTCGACATCGACATTCGCGTGGGGACGGTGCTGAGCGCCGAACCCTTTGCGCGCGCCGTCAAACCCTCGATCCGGCTGGAGATAGACTTCGGCCCGGAGCTTGGGATCAAGCGGTCGAGCGCCCAACTCACGGTGCACTATACCCCGGAATCGCTCGTCGGGCGCCAGGTCGTGGCCGTCACGAATATCGGAACGCGCAACATTGCCGGGTTCACGAGTGAGGTGCTGGTGCTGGGGGCAATGCCGGCCGCCCACGAAGTGGTGCTGCTGGCCGTGGAGCGGCCGGTGTCGAATGGGGTGAAGATTGGGTGAGGGCAGACGGTAGACGGTGGACGGTGGACGGTAGAGATTTCGGACTGATGATCCACGGCCGGCGAGTTTCTACCGTCTACCGTCTACCGTCTACCGTCTACCGTCTACCGTCAACTTCCCCCCCATGACTTCCGTCCGCCCCGACAATCGCGTCCAGCTCAATTGGGCCGGCGAGCACCGCTTCGACGCCGGGCGCCCCGGCGGCCCGCAGATCCGCGTGGACGCCTCGGCGCAGACGGGCCCCGGCCCAGTGGACACGTTGCTCATCGGCCTCGGCGCCTGCACGGGGGTCGACGTGGTGGACATTCTCGCCAAGCGCCGCACGCCGGTGGAGTCGTTCAGCATCGAGGTGCAGGGCGAGCGCAAGGACGTGGCGCCGCGGCGCGTCGTGAAGGCGCACCTGGTGTATCGCATTGACGGCGCCGGCATCGAGCGCGTGCATGCCGAGCGGGCGGTGGAGCTGGCGGTCACCAAGTACTGCAGCGTCCGCGACTCGCTCGACCCGGCCATTCCGGTCACGTGGTCGGTGGTCCTCAACGGCGCCTGAACCAATTCCCGCTCCCATACCGTAGTAAACTGCGCACCGCTGGCGCCTGTCCAATGGACGGCGCCTCAGCGCGTCCGGTCAGCGGGCGGCGGCGCCCGCGCGTAACTGAAGGTTATCTCCCATAGTCTGGAGTCGTTCGGAATGCGTGCACTCCCCGTGATCCTTGCCCTGGCGACGACGGTATCGTTTGCCGGCCAGGCGTCGGCACAGGTCTGGCTCAACGCCGACACCTCGAAGAAGGTCAACCAGTCCAACTTCCGCGCCCTCGAGGACTGGCCGGCGCCGAACGACCGGCGCCGCGCCTCGGGCGCCCCCGGCGCCAGGTACTGGCAGCAGCAGGTGGACTACACCATCAAGGCGTCGCTCGACACGACGACGCACCGGGTGATCGGCAGCGAGGTAGTGACCTACCACAACAACTCGCCCGACCAGCTCACGTACCTCTGGTTCCAGCTCGACCAGAACATCGAGAAGAAGGACTCGCGCGCCAACCTCATGGCCGGCGCGATTCCCAAGGGCATGGACCCGCGGTTCCGCCGCTTCCTGATGAGCGACGTCGAGTTCGGCTACACGCTGTCACGCGTGCAGCTCATTGACGCGCAGGGCAGGCGCAAGGATGCGCGCTACACGATGAACGGCACCCAGATGCGCGTGAACCTCGACGCGCCGCTCGGGACCGGCCAGAAGGTGCAGGTGGCCATTGACTGGTCGCATGAAGTGCCCAATGGCGGACGCAACGGGCGCGGGCAGAAGGAGAAGCTCAAGGACGGCTGGGAGTACCTGAACGCGCAGTGGTTTCCGCGCGCCGCCGTCTACGACGACGTGAACGGCTGGCAGAACAACCAGTTCCTCGGCATGGGCGAGTTCTACCTCGAGTTCGGCAACTACGACGTCAGCCTCACGGTGCCGCGCGACCATATCGTGCGCGCCACCGGCGTGCTCCAGAACCCGGCCGAGGTGCTCACGGCCACGCAGCGCGCGCGGCTCAAGGCGGCGTTCGCCGCCGATACACCCGTCTACATCATCAAGCCCGAGGAGATCGTCACGCCGGCCATTCGTCCCGCCGGCACGGGCAACCTGACCTGGCATTTCGTCGCCCAGAACGTCCGCGACTTTGCCTGGGCGTCGTCGCGCGGCTTCGCGTGGGATGCGATGGGCTTCCGCTACGCCAAGGGCGGCCGGACCATCGAGCTCAACTCGGTCTACCCGCGCGAGGGGATGCCGATCTGGAACAAGATCAGCACCAAGGCCATCGCGCAGACCATGGTGACGTACGGGCGCATGGCGTTCGAGTATCCGTACCCGCAGGCGTCGAACGTGCACGGCGCGGTGGGCGGCATGGAGTACCCGATGATCGCCTTCTGCGGCGCGCGCCCTCGCCCCGACGGCACGTACGACAAGTCGCTCGAGTACTCGCTCGCGTCGGTGACCATTCACGAGGTCGGCCACAACTGGTTCCCGATGATCGTCGCGTCCGACGAACGCATGTGGACGTGGATGGACGAGGGGCTCAACTCGTTCCTCGAGCACTACGGCTCGCTCGATTTCGACAAGAACTGGCCGGCGATGCGCCTGCCCGGCAACCCGAAGAGCATCGCCAACTTCATGCGGCAGGCCAATCCGGTGCCGATCATGGAGCACTCCGACCTCAACACGCGCGGCACCTTCGGCCCCAACGGCTACACCAAGCCGGCGAGCGGCCTCGTCATGCTCCGCGAGCACGTCGCGAGCCCGACGGCGTTCGACGAGGCGTTCCGCGGCTACAGCCAGCGCTGGATGTTCAAGCACCCGCAGCCCGCCGACTTCTTCCGTTCCATGGAAGACGGCCTCGGCGAGTCGCTCAACTGGTTCTGGCGCGGCTGGTTCTACACGGGCTACAACAACGACCAGGCGCTCACCGGCGTCGATCGGCAGAACGCCAAGGAAGTGGTCGGCGACGACTCGAAGGGGACCGGCTACTATCGCATCAGCATCGAGCAGAAGGGAGGCATCGTGATGCCGGCGGAGCTGGACATCACGTACACCGACGGCACCACCGAGCGCGTGAAGCTCCCCGCCGACATCTGGCGCTCGAACGAGAAGCAGTTCACGTACGGCAAGTTCTCGAGCAAGGACATCGCGCAGGTGGTGGTGGACCCGGACGAGGTGTACGCCGACGTGAACCGCTCGAACAACACGTGGAAGAAGCCGGCGACGGCGCCGCTGCCGTGAGCTGAGTCCGCGTAGCTGACGAAGTACGGGAGCCCCCCGGACGGATGCCGGACTCCAGCATCCGTCCGGGGGGCTCCCGTGCTTCGTCCTCCAAGCGGGGTTAACGTCCCAGCTCGCGCAGCGCGTGCTTCAGCTCCGGGACGATGAGGCGTGTCATGGCCAGCTCCACGGCGGCGCGCGATCCGGGCATCACGGCCACGAACTTGCCGCGCGCGGCGCCGGCGAGTGCGCGGCTCAGCATCGCCGCCGCGCCGATCTGTTCGAGATAGCTCAGCGAGCGAAAGAGCTCGCCGAATCCGGGGAGCTCCCGGTCGAGCAGCGGGCGCACCACCTCCACCGTCCGGTCGCGCGACCCGAGCCCGGTGCCGCCCGTGCAGAGCACCACATCCACGTCGTGGCGCTCCAGCGCTGCGGTGAGCGCGGCACGCAGCGGCGCTTCGTCGTTCTTCATCAGGTCGCGCGCGACCACCGTGTGCCCCGCCTCCACGAGCAGGCGTTCGATGAGGGCGCCCGACTCATCGGTGGCGGTCGTGCGTGAATCGCTGACGGTGAAGACCAGGCAGCGCGCGCCGTCGCGCAGCGCCGCCTCCGCCTGATGGGCCGCCGTGCTTGCTGAATGATCGTTCGTCGCTGTCATCGCTCCAGTCCCTTCTCCCGCCGGAGGGCGTCAATGCACTCGCGCAGCGGGTCGGGCGCACGCTCCAGCCCTTGCGTGCGCGCGACCCGACGCAGGAACGCGCGCGCCACGTCGAGCACCCCGTCAATGTACTCCCAAAGCAGCGCGTCCGCGTCGCGGCAGCGCATCGCGGCCCCTGCCGGCCGCATGGTGAAGCGAGCGCGCGGTCCGTCAGGGAAGTGGTTCATGCATGAATCCGACGTCGAGTTCCGCGGGCAGACAGGCGCCGGTGCGCACCGCCACGGGAGGTATGTCGCCCACTTGCTGAAGCCAGGAGCGCACCCGCGAGTTCCCTTCACTCCGCACCACACTCTGCACCCTGCACCACACCCCGCACCCTGCACCCCGCACCACACCCTGCACCCTGCACCACACCCTGCACCCCCCACCACACCCTGCCCCCCCACCGCACCCCGCCCCCCGCCCCGCTAGTACGT
>JAJZRK010000216.1 GCA_021802745.1 bacterium | reverse complement strand
TCATGAAATGAATATGCATTACGCCGGCGCAACGGGCGATCTTGTCGCGGCGGTCGAACGGGGGCATGTTGCCCAGATGGCCACCGATACCGAATACGCCAAGTATGTGTGTGATCAACTGCACGCCGCGGGCGGGATCAGCGCGCGCCGGATGTTCGGCGAGTACGGGCTGTACCGCCACGGCAAGATCGTCGGTCTCATCTGCGACAATCAGCTGTTCGTGAAGCCGACACCGGCCGGGGAGTCGGTGCTCGGTTCGCCCACCTATGGCGAGCCCTACCCGGGTGCGAAACCGTACTTCAATGTGTCAGATCTGTTGGACGATCCGGGCTGGCTGGTGCAGTTGGTCGACGCCACCGATGCGGCACTGCCCGCACCAAAGAAGAAGGTGGCCCGGAAGACGCCCAAGAAACCCGCGCCGAAGAAGTAGCGCCCGCTACCGCAATGGGATGTAGCAGACGTTGCTCGTGAGCATCATCATCACGAACACGAGACACGTCACCATCGGCCCGAGGTACACGCGCCCGGTAAGGTTGAAGAACCACCGGTTGTAAAGCGGGAGTAGAAACATCATTGGGATGATGCCGAACAGCAGGTTGGCGAACAGCCACTCCGCCGTCCAATACACGGTGCCGGTGCCCACAAAGCTGGCGTACTGGATGAGGAGAATCAGCACGAGCCCCACCGAGTTGCCGAGCCCGTTGATGAGCAGGCTGCGCCATTCGGGTTGGTGCGCAAAGCGGCCCGCCGAGTTCACGCGCACCGAGTTGGCAAAATAGAAGATGAAAAAGAGCGGCAGGTACATCAGCGCCACCAGCACCATCCGCCGCGGGAACGACGCCGGCGCCGAGACGAACAGGAAGCGGAAGTCGGTATGGAAGACACCGTATGCCGCAAAGAGGAGCACGAAGAACCCGCCGGCGATCGCCAACGCCAGCAGCACAGTGCGTCCCAGCTCGCCCGCGGTTGTCTGCAACCCGAGCATCTCGGGGCGCACGCCATTCCGTCGGCCGAAGAAGCGGTAGGTGAGCCACACGAACAGCAGGCCGAGCAGCCCGTTGGCGATGGCCCACAGCAAGACGGCGTTGTTGATGCGCTGCGGGAACCACCACGTCTGCTGTGCAGCACTGGCGGCCGGGAACACCTTGAAGGTCAGTAGGACCATCGGAATGAAAAGAAAGCAGGCGAGCAGGGCGCCCACTGCAAACGTCGTCCAATAGAGCACCGTGCCGGTCGCTCCCGGCTTTGGCAGGGCGGGGGGAATTGGCTTCGCCAGCGCGGCAAAGGCCGGCGTCTTGAGCAGCAGCGCACCAAACGGCACCAGGAACAGCAGGCCGCCGACCAGGGCAACGAGCGTGAAGAACTCCTTCAACCACCACCGCTGGTCCGTGGACGGCATCGTCGGCGTCAGGCCGAACACCGTGGTGAAGTAGTCCACCACATGCGCGATGGAACGCGGATCATACGGTAGCAACGGATGAAGGTTCACCGTGTTGTACACAACCCGCATCGTCCGATTCACCGGGTCCCCGTAGCGCCGGCCAATTTCGACGGCCGTGATGGCACTGTCCTTGGACAGGCCGGAATTCACCAGTCGAAGGGCCTCGGGTGCCGTGCGCATGTCGGCGTGCTTGAGCGCATTGCGGAACGCCCCCTCATCGTAAAAGGCATAGTCCATGCCGACGTTCGAGCGCACGGGCACGAGTACGCTGTCGGTGAGCGTGAGCACGTACCCGCCCACGAAGACGGCGGCGAGCTTGCTGGGCGGCTTCGGCGTCGGCGCAGGGGGCGGCTCCACCGACTGGGCCCGCCGGCCGACGCGTGGCTGACGTCCACCGAAGTGCGCCGCCGCCTGAATGACCGCATTGCCGCCGGCCGAGTAGCCGGCGGCGCCAATGCGGGATTTGTCCACGTAGTTCAGGTTCGGTGTACTGGCGACGTACTCCACCATCGGGATCACGCCGTAGCCCTCGAGAGTTGCCGAACGACGTTGCCGCGAACTGCTCGACGCACCTTGGGCGTACGGATCGATGGTGATCACCGCCATGCCGCGCCGGGCGAGCTCGATGGCGTAGCTGTCGAGCGTCTCCTTGCTGCGTTCAAATCCGGGGCAGACGACGACGAGGGGAACCGGATTCTTGCTCGAGGCGGCGAGTGGACGGAAGATGTCGGCAGCAACCCATTGTCCATCCTGCGTCGGAAGCGTGATCCCGGTGACATCGACGCGACCGGCGTCGGTCTTCACGACGTAGCCGCCGACGCTGCCGGCAAAGATCAGCGCAAGCGAAAGGAGCAGCATGCGCGTGGAACGGCGCGACGGCGCGCGGTCCGGGCAATCGACGGGCGGAAGTGAGGCGGACATCGAGCTCCCAGGCGTGAGAGTACAAAACCTGGGGGGCCCTACCGCGGTTGCGGTTCCGTAAGTATCGACGTTCGGTCAAACACGCCGCAAGCGGCAGGCAGCGCGATTCGCAGTCACATCGCGTCAGGGCTGTGCGTCGTCCGCGACACGTCGTGCAGCTGGAAACGAGAAACGCCGCACCGCGTACGCGGTGCGGCGTGCCGTCAGCCGGCGCAGAGGTCGCGAGCCTAGCGGAACATCTCCGCCTCAACTTCGCGCGCAAGGCTCGCGAGCTTGGACCGTTCCTCATCCGTGAACTGGTGCGGCGCATGGTCGAGCACGCACAGCGTCCCAATCTTGTGCCCATCGGGCGATTTGATGGGAGCCCCGGCGTAAAAGCGCACGTTCGGGTCACCCGTTACCAGCGGGTTCTCGGAGAAACGGGGATCCAGGTAAGCATCCTCCACGACGAACACTCCGTCGTAGTTGATGGCGTGCCCGCAGAACGAGATATCACGGTGCGTCTGGTCGGCCAACAATCCCTGCTTCGACTTGAACCACTGGCGGTCGCTGTCCACCAGCGAGATCACGGACATCGGCACGCCGAATGACTCCGTGACCTCCTGCGTGATCCGGTCGAAGCGCTCCTCCGCCGGCGTGTCGAGAAGGCCCGTGGCGTGCAACGCGGCGATCCGTTCGGGTTCGCGGACCGGGACCGGCGGCTTCATCACATCGGCGGTCTTCGACCAAAGGTGGTCACGGAGGAACATCGCCTCAACGCGCGCGCGCAGCTGCACCGCATCGATTGGCGGCCGCAGCACATCATCGGCTCCCGCCGACATCATCGCCTCTGCCGTGGCGACGTCGTGCGACGGCAGGATCGCCAGGATCGCGACGTTCGTCGCCTGGATTACGGTGCGGATGCTGCGCACCACGTGCTCGGCGTTCAGTCCGGACAGATCCGCCGTCGTCAGCAGCACATCGGGTGCCTGGGCCGCGACGCGAGTGAGTACGTCAAGACCACTATGCACGTAGGACACCTGCGCTCGGCACGACGTGAGCGCGCCCTCAAGGACCGCTCGCCACATCGGATCGGAGACGGCAACCAGGATTTGCGGCATGGTCGTGCTCTCCGCCAGCAGCGGAATGCTCGCGGCCGGCGGGGCCGAGGCGGGAGGGGACGCCGTTGGCGTCGCCGGCGGCTGGTCAGTCGGCGAAATCGTCGTCGACGGTGCGGAACCCGATGACCCTGCCGCCGCCGCGGGAAGTTGCGTGGCGAGTCCAAACGCCTCGCTGACCGTCGCCTGCCAGGCCTCCGGCGTGGCCTCGAGCCCGGCCGCGATGCCGGGCATGGACGCCGTCGGCGCTTCCCGCGGCGCATCCACCGGGTGAACGAGACCGAGGAGAAATGGCTGCACCTGCTCGAGCGTCGTGCGGCCTTCGAGTAGATGCCACAGCGCATCTGCTTCCATCGTGTGAAGCGCACCGGACGCCAGCGCCCGCCGGCGCAGCGACTCATCACCCTCGCCCTGACTGATGGCCTCCCGTAATCCACCGCCGACGTCGAGCAGCTCGATGAGCGGCAGGCGTCCCTTGAAACCGGCGAAACTGCAATGCATGCAGCCCGGCGCCCTCATATGGGCGGTGCGGCCATACAGCCGTTGCATCGCCTCGCGCACCCTCTCGGGCAACTCCGATGCGTCGGCCGGGACGGCGCACTCCGGGCAGGTGCGTCGCACGAGGCGCTGAGCGGTGACACCCGCAAGCCCGCTGGCCAGCTTGAACCCTTCGACGCCCATGTCGCCAAGGCGCGTCACGGCTCCCACCGTGTCGTTCGTGTGAAGAGTCGACAGGACGAGGTGCCCGGTGAGCGCCGCCTGCACCGCAATCTGTGCCGTTTCCTGGTCGCGGATCTCGCCGACCATCACGACGTCCGGATCCTGCCGCAGCACCGAGCGCAGGACCGCGCCGAAGGTCAGTCCCTGCTTTTCGTTCACCTGCACCTGCGTGATGCCACCGAGCCGGTACTCGATGGGATCCTCGACGGTCACGACATTGACGGTCTCGCCGTGCAAATGGTTCAGGGCGGCATACAGCGTGGTGGTCTTGCCGGAGCCGGTCGGTCCCGTGACAAGCACCATGCCCTGTTCGAGTTCGAGCATCGCACTGAAGCGAGCCAGCACATCCGGGTGAAACCCAAGCTGCAGAATCTTCGCCTGGATCGCGCGCTCGTTGAGGATGCGGAGCACCACCTTTTCGCCCGTTCGCGCCGGGAGCGTCGAAACGCGCAGACCCACCACCGTGGAACCCACCTTCAGCTTGGCGCGTCCATCCTGCGGTCGCATCCGGTCGCTCACGTCGAGGCCGGCCATGATCTTGATGCGCGAGACAAGCGGTCCAGCGCCCACATACCGTGGGAGGACCATGATGTTCTTCAGCAGGCCGTCGAGGCGATAGCGCACGAGCGTCGACGTTTCATCGTGTTCGATGTGAATGTCCGAGGCGTTCTTGAGGACGGCGTTGCCGATGATGTTGTCAGCCAGCTGGATCACCGGTGCGCGGGGGCCCGTGCCGACTTCGGGAAGGGGCTCGTCCGATTCGCGCTCCACCACTTCGACCGACGTCTGACTTTCGAATTTCTTCAGGAGGTTGAAAACGATGGCGTCGGGGGCCAATTCCTCGAGTGTCGCGCGCTCCAAGGTCGCTGGTGGGCAGAACAGTGGGTTGACGGTCCGGCCGGTGACAGACTGTACGTCGTGAACGGCATACTCATCCAGCGGATTCGCCATTGCGAGCGTCACGCGCTTCTGGTCCGCCTCAACGGGGACGACAAAGTGCCGTCGCGTCACCTTCTCCGGGAGCAGCTGCGCAAGTTCCTTCGGCGCACCGCCACTCAGCTCCGTTGCTTCTATGCGAAACGCGCGGCGGATCACCTCCGCCAACTGCGCAAAGGTGAGGGCATCGGCGTCAAGCAGCGCCTGCGACAGGAAGGAGACTTTCTCCGTACGCCATTGCTCGATGCGCTCGGCCGGCACTCCGGCGGTGCCCTCAACAAGACGGACGAGCCATTCGTCCCGGAACCGATGGAATGCTGATGCCATAGTGCCCCCTCCCGCGCTT
>JAJZRK010000215.1 GCA_021802745.1 bacterium | reverse complement strand
CATCTGCCGCGCCGCCAACGACGTCAGCGGCGGTTGGACCGGAAGACGGTGTAGCGGGCGTCGCTCATGAGCGCGAGACGACCGTACACGCGCAACTTTGCCACGTCGTCGGCCACCGAGAATTCCCGCGCCACCGCGTAGTCGCGCCGCAACAGGGTTGAGTCCCGTGCGCCCAGCCGCGCGATCTCCGCCGGGCGCAGGACCAGCCAGTCGGGATGCAGGTGGCGGATGAGGGCATCCCAGTCGTTGCCTACGAGCCGGCGCGCCTCCACGACTTCGCGCGAGGACATGCCGGGGAAATCATAGGTCTTGAGCCCGGAGTAGTAGCCGATGTAGCCGAGTGGTTCCAGAAAGACCGTCTGCCCCGCCGCGGCATTCGCGCGCAGCCACTCTCCGATCTTGCGTCGGTTGCCGTCTTCCACTACGCGCTGCTGCGCTTCCACCTCCCGCGCCACTTGAACGGTCGTCCAGGCAGCGACCCCCAATGAGCACGCGGCCAATCCGGTGGCTATCCATCGCGTTGCGCGCCGACCGGAGGCCTGCTGCACCAGGCCACCGGCGGCCACAAACGCGAGGAGCGTGGTGCTGGGCAGGTACCACGGATAGGCGTTGTTGGGAAAGTAGGCGAGGTACGCCTGCGCGCCGAAGAAGGCAAACGAAGCAACCCGCGTCTCGACGCGCAGCCGGGGCACGAGCCACACCAGGATGCTGAGCGTGCCCGCCAGCCACGCCAGCGTGAGGAGAACGGGTGGCCAGCCGCCGATCATGAAGTACGCCGGCAGGAAGGCGCGCGTCTGGGTGCTGCCCTGCGGCGAGAACTCGAACGGCAGCTGCAGGGTGGACGTGAGGAATCCCACGAGGGTGTGCGCGCTGCCGAGGCCGCCCTTCGCGTCCACGGTGTGCGGCACGATGGTGCCGTAGTAGACGTGGGCAAAGAGCAGCCACGGCAGGTAGAGGGCCGTGGTGACGAGTGCCGCGCGGACAAACTGCCCGGCGAGTTGCTTCCGTGTCACGCCACTCGCGTGCGGGTCCTGAAACAGCCAGAACCCGGCGGCGATGAGACCGATGTACACGAAGCTGTCGGGTCGCGTCCACATCAGGCCGGCCCACGCCGCGCCCAGGTGCATCCAGGTTCGCGGAGCGGCGCGCGTGTGCGCCCAGAGCGCGTAGGCGAGAAACACCATCATGAACGCCGTTTCCATGCCATTGATGGTGTAGTCGAGGATCTTGGCGTCGGTCACCAGCCATGCCACGAGAAAGAAGGCGGCAACACGGCCGTAGTTCAGCTGCCGGGCCGTCAGCACCAGCAGGGCCGCGGCGCCGCCGAGCGCGGCGGCGGACATCACGCGGAAGATCCAGAGCGCCGTTGCGTCGGAGGAGTTGGCGGTGAGCAGGCTTGCCACGGCCGGCAGGAGGACGCCGAGCGGCGAGGTGAAGGTGTGCAGCCGGTCACCAACGTTGAACACGAGTCCGTGCCCCGTCGCAAGATTCTTGCTGGCACGGAAGGTGATCCAGTAGTCCTCCCACGCGTGGTGCGTGTACAGCGCAAAGCCCAGGGCCACCACGAGGGCCAGCGCGAAGGCCACGAGAGGGGCGGAGGGTCGCCGTCGCTCAATCATGAGAGGTGGTGGCAGCACCGGGGTAGGTTGCCGGCGTCGCCGGCAGTTCGCAAGCTCGCACCGTGAGACCGTGCGACGCCACCGCTCCGCACCGAATCTCCCATTTGACGAACGACGCCGGACGATTCGTGATGGCTCAGGATGCCACGGACGCCGGCACGAGACGCCGGATCATCACGACTTTTGCAGCGTCGTTGACGACCAGGCACGCAAGCAGTGCGTAGAGGACGACCGCGCCAAGCTGCCCCGCCGACAGCGGTGGGAGGTCAGGGAGGCCGACGTAGGTGAGCACCGTCCCGACGACGACTTCGCCGCCCAACGAAGCGAGCAGCGTGCGGCTTGGCATGGACGACCAGAATGGCCGGCGCTCGCGCGCCGAGGCGACCGAGAGCGCCGCAAAGTAGAGCAGCAGCAGGAAGCTGAAGGTGTGGAGCGCGGGATCGTTCGTCGCGAGCCCAAATCGCGTCCAGCCGATCCAGAGCAGCGCGAGTGTCTCCGCCACCATCATCAGCCCCAGCACCACCGACACCGTGATGAACCCGCCGATGTTCCACGTCTCCGGCTTTCGCGACGGCCGCACGGTGTCGGTGGCGAGCGCGATCTTCGCGAAATCCGTCATGAAGACCAGCAGGAGCATCGCGAACGCCGACACCACGAACTTGCCGGTCGCCGCGAACGCGATGGCCACGAAGGCCGCCTTCAGGATCGTCCGGCTGATCTTGTTGATGATCCACGTCAGGATGCGCTGGTAGATCATGCGCCCCTGCTCCACCAGCGCCAGGATGTTGGTCAGGCCTGGCTCGGTGAGCACCACGCTCGCCGCACCCTTTGCCACGTCGGTCGCGCTGCTGACGGCGATGCCCACCTCTGCTTGCCGCAGCGCCGGCGCGTCGTTGACCCCGTCGCCGGTCATGCCGGTCACGTGGCCCATCGCCTGCAGCCGCTGCACCACGATGTACTTGTCCTCCGGAAAGACTTCCGCAAAGCCGTCGGCCGCGTCGAACGGGTCCGACGACTCCTTCCCCGCCCCGGCGAGGCCCGCTTTCAGGTCGGCGACGCGCCGGATGACGGGCAGTCCCACTCCCCGGCCGATTTCAGCGGCGACGGCCAGCGCGTCTCCAGTGAGCATCTTCACCGAGACCCCAAGGCCCTGAAGCGCGGCGATCATGCGGCCGGCGTCGGGACGCAGCGGATCGCGCAGCGACACCAGGCCGATCAGGGCGAGCGGGCCCGCCTCTGGTCCGCGGGCAACGGCCAGCGAGCGATCGCCCTTCGCCGTCGCGTCGTGCACCCGCGCTTCCAGCGCCGCGATCGCCGCGGGAAGCACGCCGCAAGCCTCGCCGATCGTGCGAATGGCGCCCTTCATGACCTTGATCCGCCTGCCGTCCATCGCGACCACCGCCTCCGTGCGCCGGTTCTTCGCATCGAACGGCGCAAACGAGACCGGAGTGACTGCCGGCTGGTGCTCGAACACCTTCCGCTCCGCGGCCGCCGCCAGGAAGGCGAGGTCAATGGGATCCTGGTTGGCCTCGTGCGACGCCAACGCGCCGGCAAGCAGGACCTCGGCCTCGGTCGCGTGCTCCAGCGCGATCACGCTGGTGACGGCCAGCTGATTCATGGTGATCGTGCCCGTCTTGTCCGCACAGAGCACGTCCATCGTCGCCGCGTCCTCCGCGGCGCTCAGGCGAGTGACCAGCACGCCGTGCTTCGCGAGTTCTCGCGATCCCAGCGCCGTGCTGACGCTGAACATCACCGGGAGCGCCACCGGCACGGCGCTCATCAGGAGCACGAGCACCAGGGGAATGAGCTCGCCAAGCGGCGCGCCGCGCGCGAGCGACAGGCCGACCACTCCCGCGAGGAGCGCCGCGACGATGAGAAAGAGCCAGCGCACCACCTTCGCCACGACCGCCTCGATATGGAGCTTCGGGCGCGCGCGCTGCACGAGTTCGGTGGTGCGGCCAAAGTACGTCTGGGCGCCGGTCAACATTACCACGCCATTGCCTTCCCCGCGACGCACGACCGATCCTGACGAGAGCACCTCACCGGCGCCCTTGTCCACATCCTTGGACTCCCCCGTGAGCGCCGACTGGTCCACGGAGAGCGCGCCCGTGAGGAGCTTCACGTCGGCGGGCACGATGTCGCCCGGCCGCACGCGCACGATGTCGCCGGGCACCAAGTCCCGAGCTGGAACCACGAGCCAGCGCGACGCGCGCAGGGCCCGCGCATTCACTTGCAGCCGTCGCCGGAGCGCTTCGACCACGCCGGCAGCCCGGCGCTCCTGCACCACGCTGAGCACGGCATTGATCACGAGCAGGGCGCTCACTACCACGAGGTCGGCGATCTTTCCCAGCACGGCCGAGAGGATGATGATCAGCTCGAGCATCCACGCCGAGACGCCCCAGAATTTCCGCAGGAAGTTGCGGATCGGGTGTTCCCGGCGTTCGGCCACTTCGTTGGAGCCGTGCTCGGCCCGCCGCGCACTCACTTCGTCGTCGGAGAGCCCGGTCGCCGGATTGACGTGCAGCGTGGCCAGCGCTTCGGGCACCGTGGCGGACGCGATGGCCGGCTGCGGTGCCTGGGCGCCATGCGGCGGTGACGACGGTGCGGGTGGGGATGGCCTCATCACCGTAACCTCGAGGGGACGTGCGGAGAGACTGAGAACCCACGGCCGGGTCTCCGCGCCATGACGCGGGCGGCGGCGATGACAAGTGTACCCCGCGGCGAAGCTGGATGTTGCGCCGGGCAGCCCTGTGGGCGCCCCGGCAACACCGGGCATATGGCACAGGTTCTGAATACGTCCGGTCGAGCGCTCCGCGCAGGCCACGATCGAGATTGGCGCTGAGCGCCGGAACGGATCACGCTACGTGCAGCAGTCCGTCGCCACCCAGCGCAACGCCGGGCTCGTCGAACGGGGAGTACGGTCCACACCACGTCGTCACTGCGCGCACAGCCACGTCGGACGCGTCAACTCACTCGCGTCCTTCAAGCGACCGGGCGTGCGTCCACTCGGCCGCCAAGCCAAGTCGCGCAATCCACCCGTCCAGTATCGGCCGGTCCACGTCGGGAGCACTGATTTGCATCATCCGTGCCACGTCGCGCAGGTGGCGGTCCGAGCCGCCCATGTGGAAGTAGCGCAGCTTGTTGACGATCACATACTCGATCGGTGCGAACTGCACCGTCTCGCCTTCCACACTGCGTGCGACCCGATGCTGCAGCGCCCACGCCGTCAGTTCGTCAGCGCCGGCCAGATAGACGTCCGCACGCATCGCGGACTCGCGATGGATCACGTTGAAGTGGCCGTGTGCATCCCGGCCGTGCTCCTCGACGATCGTGGCGGCGGGTGGGCAGTAGAACGCCTCGGACGACCAGAGCGCACCGAAGTTATCTGCCTCGTGCGCCGAAAACCGGATCACGAGATCAATGTCGAGGGTCAACCGCGGATGGCCATACACCACGGCGGCGAGGCCGCCGGTGACCATATACTCGATGCCTGCCCGGTTGATCGGCGCGACGAAGAGCCCGATGAGGCTAGGCGCCGGCGTCATGCATCAGTTCGCGGACGTGCTCGGCGACCCGTTCGGAAGACCATTCGGGATGCCGCGCGCGCACCCCAGCGGCCGCGACCTCCCACGTCTCTCGCCAGAGCGCCTGCGAGAGCCGCACTTTCTCATCCGCCGTCATGGCCCGGATCCGTTCGTTCTGCCAGGCGAGCATTGCGTGCATGGCGCAATATGGGCCTCGCGGGCAGAGTGGAGCAAGCGCGCGCAGGTACCGCGCAGGCATGCCGGCCGGCGCCGCCGGCGCCAGCGGCGTCGGCGCGCATCACCGCGCGCCCCGCCCCGCCCCCCGGATCCCCA
>JAJZRK010000214.1 GCA_021802745.1 bacterium | reverse complement strand
ACGGTGGACGGTGGACGGTAGCCAGTAAACGAGCCCGGCGGACGTTCCGCCGGGCTTCTCTTCTACCGTCCACCGTCTACCGTCTACCGTCTACCTCGTCGGCTTCCCCGGCGGATTCGGCCCCGTGAAGACGTCCTTGTTCTTGGCGATGTACTCCTTCAGGTTCGCCGGCACGTCTTCCTCGGGGAAGATCGCCGTCACCGGACACTCCGGTTCGCAGGCGCCGCAGTCAATGCACTCATCGGGGTGAATATAGAGCTGGTCCGGCCCCTCGTAGATGCAGTCCACGGGGCAGACATCAACGCAGGCCTTGTCCTTGGTGCCGATGCAGGCTTCGGTGATCACGTACGGCATGGGTGCTCCTGGGGTGGAATAACGCGCCAACAAGGAAAAGATAAGCGCCGCACCGAGAGGGCTCAACAGTAGCCGGTGGCGTACTCGGTGGCACTCGGCGGCACTCGGTGGTACTCTGTCTTACTCTGCCGTCCTCTGCCGTCCTCTGCCGTCCTCTGCCGTCCTCTGCCGTCCTCTGCCGTCCTCTGCCGTCCTCTGCCGTCCTCTTAGAGCCCCATGCACCTCACCGTGAACGGCTCCCCGCGCGAGGTGGATCCTGCGCGCGCTCCCACCCTGCTCGCCGCCTTGCGCGACCAGCTCGCGCTCACCGGCCCCAAGCTCAGCTGCGACCACGGCGAATGCGGCGCCTGCACCGTGCGCCTCGACGGCGCCCTGGTCTACGCCTGCCTCACGCTCACCGCGGCCTGCGACAACGCCCGGGTCGAGACGGTCGAGGGGCTCGCCCGCGACGGCGCGCTCCACCCATTGCAGCAGGCCTTCATCACCCACGACGCCGCCCAGTGCGGCTTCTGCACGCCGGGCCAGCTGCTGGCCGCGCAGGCCCTGCTCGACAGGAACCCGCACCCCACCGACGACGAGATCCGCGCCGCAATGAGCGGCAACCTCTGCCGGTGCGGCACATACCCCAAGATCATCGCCGCCATTCGCGCCGTTGCCGATGCCCCCGGAGCCACCCCGTGAGCGCGAACGACCACGGCAAGCGCGCGCGCTTTGTGCAGACGACCGTCGAGGTGGAAGGGCGCACTGAGACGCGAATCGTCGAGCTGCCGGCGTTCGAACCGGCGCCGTGGACGGCCGACACCCCGCTCACGATCGTCAGCACCAGCCCCCTGCGCGTCGATGCGCGCGAGAAGGTGACGGGTCGCGCGCACTACACGGCCGACATCGTCCGCCCCGGGATGCTGTACGCCGTCATCGTGCGCTCGCCCATCGCCAAGGGGACGCTCGCCGCCATTGATCTCGATGCGGCGCGCGCCATGCCCGGCGTGCGCGGCGTCATGGGGCCCGGCGACGCCCCCGCGGCGACCCGTCTCTTCCGACGCGACGTGTCATATGCCGGCCAGCCGCTCGCCGCGGTCTGCGCCGACTCGCTGCTCGACGCCGAGCGCGCCGCGCGCGCCCTTGCCGCCTCCGTCGTCATCACCCCGGCCCCGCACGCCGTCACGGTAGACGACGCCATCGCCCCCGACGCCCCTCTCGTGCGCAGCGCCGGCAACACCACCGAACCCGACATCGTCGAACGCGGCGACGTCGCCGGCGGCCTCGCCGCGGCCGACCTCACGATCACGCGCGAGTATCGCACTCCGGTCGCCTTGCACTCGGCCCTCGAACCGCACGGCGCCGCCTGCGAGTGGAACGGCGACCATCTCACGGTGTGGGAATCCACGCAGGGCATCTTTCGCGTGCGCAGCGACGTCGCCAAGGCGCTCGACGTGCCGCAGACGAAGGTGCGCGTGATCAAGGACTACATGGGGGGCGGCTTCGGCGCCAAGAACGGCGCCGGCGCGCACACCTACACCGCCGCGCTCTTCGCACGCGCCCTCGGCGCCCCGGTGCGCTGCATCAACGACCGCCGCGGCGAACAGACCGACACCGGCAACCGGCCGGCGACGGTGCAGAAGGTCACCATCGCCGCCCGGAGTGACGGTACGCTCACGGCGCTCGTGCTCGAGGCCCTCATTCCACTCGGCATCGCCGGCTGGGAGGGCGGCCCCGCGCAGATCTTCCACGAGTTGTACGCCTGCCCGAACGTCCGCACGTCGGAAACGATGGTCTACATCAATGCCGGCGGCATGCAGGCGTTCCGCGGCCCCGGCTACGTGGAGGGAGCGTTCGCGCTCGAAGGCGCGATGAACGCCATGGCGCGCGCCCTGCACATGGACTCCGTCGCCTTCCGGCTGAAGAACCTCGCCACCCGCGACGAGCGCACCAACCGCGAGTTCAGCGGCAATCGTTTGGATGAGTGCTACGCCGAAGGGATGAAGCGCTTCGGCTGGTCATCTCCGTTCTCACCTCTCCCATCTCGCATCGGCCGCGCCAAGCGCGGCCGCGGAGTCGCCGCCCAGACCTGGCCCACCGGCGGCGGCCCGCCGTCCTATGCCAACGTCCGCATCAACAGCGACGGGTCGGTGGACGTGCTCGCCGGCACGCAGGACCTCGGCACCGGCTCGCGCACCATCCTCGCGCAGATCGCCGCCGAGGCGCTCGGCGCCCGTCTCGACACCGTGCGCGCCGTCATCGGAGACACCGAGCGCCTGCCCTACACCGGCAACTCGTGGGGCTCCATGACTACGCCTAGCGTCGGCCCCGCCGTGCGCATGGCGGCCGAAGAGGCCCGCCAACACCTGCTCGATGCGGCGGCGCAGATGCTCGACGTCCCCGTCGAACGGTTGACCACGCGCGACTCGCAGGTTCTGCCGGATTCTGCCGCGCCTCTGCCGTTCTCTGAGATCTGCCGCCGGCTTGGCAACGTGCAGATCGTCGGGCATGGCTCGCGAGGGCCCAACCCCGAGCTCGCGGTCGTGACGGTCGGCGCACAATTCGCGGAGGTTGCAGTGGACCCCGACACGGGGGTGGTGAAGGTGCTGCGGCTCGTCGCGGTGCACGACGCCGGGCGCATCATCAACCCGGCGCTCGCCGAGAGCCAACTGCACGGCGGCATCATCCAGGGCATTGGGTACGCCCTGTTCGAGGAGCGGCACATTGACCGCGCGACTGGCATGACGCTCAATGCCAACCTGCACGACTACAAGGTGCCAACCATGGCCGACATTCCCGTCATTGACGCGAGCTTCCTCGCCGGGGCCGATCCCGCCGCCAATCATGTGGGCGCGCGCGGCATCGCCGAGCCGCCCATCATTCCCACGGCGCCGGCCATCGCCGCCGCGGTGGCCGACGCGCTCGGCGTCGAGGTCTGTTCGCTCCCGCTCACCCCGTGGCGCGTGCTCGGCGCGCTCGCCGGCAGCTGACCACGCTCGGCATGACCCTACTTCCCCTCCTCCGATGATCCCGAACAAGGTCGCCCTCGCCGACAAGTTCGCACAGTTCAGCGAGTACTGGAGCCCGCGCATTGTGGGCGAGCTCAACGGACAGCAGGTCAAGCTGGCGAAACTGAAGGGCTCGTTCATCTGGCACCATCACGAGCATGAGGACGAGCTGTTCCTCGTGGTCGCGGGCGTGCTCGAGCTGCAGTTTCGGGAAGGGTCGGTGCTGGTGCATCCGGGCGAGTTCCTCATCGTCCCGCGCGGCGTGGAGCATCGCCCCGTCGCGGAGGAGGAGGTGTCGCTGCTCCTCTTCGAACCCGCCGGCACGCTCAACACCGGCAACGCGGGCGGCGAGCGCACCGTCCTGAATCCCGCACGCCTCTAGCGGCGCCAACGTCGTGCAGTCCCGGTCGTGTCGGTCAGGCGTTTGTCCCGCCGCTGCGTGCGTCTTCACACTCCAGCCATCCCGGCCATGAAGCGACTCCTCCTCCTCGCCCTCCCTGTCGCGCTCGGCGCGCAGGACCTCTCCGCCACGGCGGACCGGATCTTCGCCCCGTGGAACAGCACGCACACGCCCGGGTGCGCGGTCGGGGTGTCGCGCACCGGCACGCCGATCTTCGCGCGGGGCTACGGCATGGCCGACCTCGAGACCGGCACGCCCATCACGCCGCTGACCATCCTCGAGAGTGGTTCGGTGGCCAAGCAGTTCACCGCCACGGCGGTGCTCCTGCTCGTCGGCGAGGGCAAGATTCGGCTCGACGATGACGTGCGCAAGTACATTCCCGAACTCCCCGAGTACGGGCGTACCATCACCATCCGCCACCTCCTGTCGCACACCAGCGGCCTGCGCGAGTGGAGCAATCTCGTGGCCGACCAGGGGTATCCGCGCGGCACGCGGGTGACGACGCAGACCGACCTCCTCGAGATCATCGTCCGGCAGAAGGCGCTCAACTATCCGGTTGGCGACTACTACTCGTACACCAACTCCGGCTTCGCCCTGCTGCCGACGATCGTCGAGCGCGTGAGCGGCATGCCGTTCACGCGGTTCAGCGACGAGCGCGTCTTCAAGCCGGCGGGGATGACCGACACGCGCTGGCGCGACGACTTCACCGCGCTCGTGCCGCGCCGCGCGCAGGCGTACGCGCGCCGCGCCGACGGCTGGCATCTCGACATGCCGTTCGAGAACGTGCACGGCCCGGGCGGCCTGCTGACGACGGTCGGCGACTGGCTGAAGTGGAACGACGCGCTGAACAATCGCGTCTTTGACGCGGTCAGCGACTCGCTCCTCAGCCGGGCGACGCTCACCAGCGGTCGGCAGATCCCGTACGCCATGGGGATGATCAACGGCACGTACCGCGGCACCACCGAGTGGCAGCACAGCGGCAGCACGGCCGGCTACAGCACCTTCCTCGCCCGCTACCCCAATGCCGGGCTGTCCATTGCCGTGATGTGCAACGCCGCCGGCGCTCCCGCTGGCACGTACGTGCACCAGCTCGCCGATGCGCTGATCCCCGACCTGGCGCCAAACCCCGTGTTCGACACGACGACAGCCGACGCGAGCCGCCTGACGCGCCTCACCGGCATCTACCGCGACAGTCGCACGCACGATGTCTCCGAGCTGTTCATCGAGCGCGGCCAGCTGCGCGTGCGCGGCGGCGCGCCGCTCCGCGCCCTGCGCGACGGTGACTTCGTGATGGGCGCCGCGTCGAGGGTGCGCTTCGCCACGGCCGCCGATGGCACGCCGACCGGCGCGCGCATCTTCGCGCCGGATGGTGACACGTTGTCGTGGACGTACGAGGCGCCGGGACGCTGGCTCGCCTCGGAGACGCAGCTCCAGGCGTTCACCGGCCAGTGGCACCAACCGGAGATGGACGCCACCTGGACCGCGCGGGTGGAGAAAGGGGCGCTCGTCATGGAGCTGCGCCCCGGCACGCAGTTCACGCTCATCCCGGCGTACGTGGATGCCTTCGAGGGCGGCGCCTACGGCACCGTCTGGTTCACCCGCGACAAGCGCGGCGTGGTGAACGCAATGCACCTGAGCGCGGGGAGAGTGTGGGATTTGACGTTCAGCAGAGAGAGAACAGAGAAACAACAGAAAAACAACCGATAGACAACAGAGGGCGCCGCGACGGATGCGGCGCC
>JAJZRK010000213.1 GCA_021802745.1 bacterium | reverse complement strand
GGCGTGAATGGCAGCCCCGACTGTGCGCGCGCGAAGAAGGTGAGTGCCCCGATGTACTTCGTGGCCAACCCTCCCTGCATCAGGACAATGTGTCGTGCGTCACTCGCGCTGGGCGCCCATTCCCGCGTGCGCGGGTCCCCGAACGCCGCGCCGTCGAAGCCGCGGTACTCACGTCGCGACTGCTGCAGCGTATACGACAGCGACCCGTACAACGACGCCGGCATACGGCGGCGCAGCTTGAACCAATCCGGCGCCACACTGAGCGACACCTGGGCGCCGTAACCGCGAAGGTCGCTCGTGCGAACACCCACGCGCCCAAAGCTCGCGGTGCGTCGCGCTTCGGCGCTGCTCACCGTGCCACTGGCGGCATCGATCGATGCTGGGGTGACGAAGACCGGGCGTCCTGCCTCATTGGAAAGCGCAAAGCGCTGCAGGCCGCTGAAGTTCGCATCCACAGAGCCTGGCTGGTTCAGGTCGTACGACCCGAGCCCGTTCACTCGAACCATCCAAGGTCCGACGTCTGAGTCCCAGGCGAGTGACGCGCGCCAGCTGCGCGGAAGGTCGTACGACGGGTCGATGAGCGCTACGCTTGGCGCACGCTCTCCCAACACGCCGCCGCCTCCGACGCACTCCGTCGGCGCCGACGTCGGATTCGCCATGAGGTCGACCCAGTCGGGTACCGGAATAGCCGAGCCGACGCATGAGAGCGACAGGGTGCTCGAGCCCAGCCCCGTGCGGGCGCGCGCGTCGGCCAGCAGGTCGGGCCGCAGCAGGTCGCGGAACTCCCCGATGCCGCCTCGAATCACTCCCATGGGGTTGCGGTAGAAGGTCCCGACCATGTTGGACGCCATTCCGCCACTGTTATTCTTGTCGCGATTGAACGTGTACGAAAAGCCGATACGCGGACTCACGTGCATACGGGTGGGCGCCGCGCCGCTACGCACGCCCAGCGCAGACTCGATAGCGCCGTTTGACGCCGGTGCGGACCCGAAGCCGTTGGCCTCGACGCGGGCGCCATACATCAACGAGAAGAAACGGGACGGATAGAACGCATGGGTGAACGCCGTGGCAGTATTCCACACCGCGCCCGACCGGGCGGGCTGCATGAGCATGCGCGTGTAGCTCGACGCGCGGCCGGCCGCGAGGTCGTCGATCGAGTTGAAGGCATAACGCCCGAGCACGTCGGCTCCGCCGGACGCGTCGAGCGCATCGGTGCGAGCCCACGCATGAGCCTTGAGGGTGTGCTTGCGCCCCCTGGCGTTCCAGATAATCTCGCTCATGCCTTCCCAGGTGGTGCGCTCCTGACGACTGTCGAGGAACGAGCTTCCCCCGAGCGCGAGCGAACTGATGCCGTCGCCGTTCGTGCCCGTGGAGCGCACGAGCACACTGGCGCCGGGAAGGGCGAGGTAAGGCGAGCCGGTCGTGTTCGTCCGATTGAAGCCGATCCTGCTCTGGTTCAACACGCGGCGGCCCGGTCCGAAATAGGTATCGACGCGCGCCTGCGCGCCCAGGCCCTGCGCCCGCTGCTCCCCGCCGGCCGACGGCGCAGAGAGCGCACCGAAGTTGAGCGCGCCGCTCCTGCTTTCGCTGTACGTCGTGATGAGCGCCCGCATGTTGAGGGTATCGCGCACATCGTCGATCCGCCCAAGCCAGGTCACCGTCTCTCTTTGGCGGTCGATGGGAATCCCGCTGCGGCTAAGCGGCAATCCCAAAACGCGCGCCACACCGAGGGCGCGCGCAACAGAATCGCGGGCAACGCCCGAACTGGCGAACACGTCAGAGCCCGCGTCCAGCAGCGTCGGCGCGTCGCTGACAGCGCGGCTGTAATCGAGCGCCACGTTGTACGTCATCGCACGACGGATGAGTTCACCATCTGCCCCGGCGCTCGCGCGGAGGCTGGATTGTGTTGCGCCGAGGGCCCGCCCTACGGCGTCCGTAGCCTGCAGCGACCGCGCGTCCCACGTCGCGTAGGCATTGCGGTTCTGGTAGTTGCGGTCTCCGCCTCCCAAACGCACGTCGATGTTGGCGCCCGAGAACCCGCCACGCGTCGCGTCAAATGAGGCCGCCGTCACGCGCGTCTGCACGCGCGCTGCGCGCGGAACCGATCCCCCTGGCATCGCCATGCCATTGAGCGTCGACAGGTTCGATTCTGACCCAGCTCCTAGCATCGAGATCCCGTTCGGCCCGACGGTGATCCCGGGCATCGTGCCCGCAAATGCGGCAAGGTCGCCCGCCAAGGCCGGGTTCACCTGCCCGTCGACGCCATCCTGCCACCTCTCGGCCGATCCTACCTCGCCACTGAAGCGAGATACCTCGTTCCGAGCGCGCTCTGGCTTGGCTGCGGTCACCTTCACGGTCGCGAGCGTGGAGAGGTCGTGAGCCAACACGAAGTCGGCGATGAGTTCGAGTGATGCGCCCGCCCGTTGCACGCGCCGGCGAGCCGCCTTGAATCCGACCGCCGAGATGGCCACGAGATAGTCGCCCGTGCCGTTCTCGAAGGAGACACCGTAGCGCCCGCCGCTGTCGGTGACGGACTGCTTGAGCAGCCGGTCCGGGCCGCGTGTCACGAAGACCGTGGCGCCCGCCACCACGTACCAGGAATCGGCGGTCACACGCCCCTTGATGGTCTCCGTCACTCCCTGCGCGGCAGCGACGGAACTAGCAGAAGACAGGCACAGGAAGACGGCACAACGATTCACGAACGGCGTCACTTCTTTACCTCCAAGGCTGATCCACCCGCTTGACGTCGGAAGATCGCGCGAGCGCGGTGCTCGACGTCGCGCGACAGGTACCTATCGGCTCGCGGACATGAAGAACGCCCCAACGTATCCCTGCTCACACGCCGCATCCGGTTTGTAGGCCGTGGACCCTTCCGCCTCGATCAGCGGAACCAGCCACTGGATATCGCGGGCGCGGTCGGGGGACACATCGACGAGCAACACGCGGGGTCCCGGGGTTGGCGGCAGCACGTTGTGGAGCATTCTGCCGACGTGAGCGCTATCCACCTCCGCCGCCCTCAGCGCGTACCGGCCGCTTGGAAGAGATCGCAGCGTAAGCGTGGTCGATGGATCGCACACCAGCGACGCCCCATCCTTGAGTGCGACCGCTCGCTCTGTGTCCTTGTGGCACCCAAGTACCGCCATCGGGATTAGCAGGGCGAAGATGAGAGACTGGGACTTTGTCATGGCGAGTTGGTTGCGGAGACGGCGGGATGCGAGGACGGCTCTTGACCAGAGAGTGGGAGATCCTGACGGCCGTTGCCAGCGTGCGATGATGACAATCGCATTAGCGTTTGATGAACTCGATGAGCAAGGTGGCGCCGGCGACTCCCTCTCATCTGCATGATCCAAGTCCCCCGAGACTTTGCATTCTGATCACGTGCGAGATGGGCTGGAGAACCTCGCGGCTCACCTCTCGTGACGGTGCGCCGCTAATGCCGACATTCGCTGTCAGCGATCAGATGACAGGCTCCGGGACACGGAGACCGTCCGCGCAGATATTCAGGCATGTACGAATGTACTATGATGGTAGTTGACAGGGCTGGCCCGCTCCCACATAATGCTACTATTCGTTTAGTACTTCTGCGTGACGAGGAGGCCCAGTGGACGAACTCTCGCTCGGCAGTCGCGAGCTCGACGTGATGGCCCTGCTGTGGGAGCACGGGAACGGCACCGTGGGAGAAATCCGCGATCTGCTTGACGCTGATCTCGCATACACGACCGTGCTCACCATTCTTCGCAACCTCGAAGGCAAGGGCCTCCTCCGTCGTGAAATCGAGGGACGGGCCCATCGCTACTATCCGCGGATCGCCCAGCGCACGGCGCAACGAACTGCCCTGCACCGCATGCTAGCCGGCTTCTTCGGCGGGTCCCCGGAGGCGCTGCTGGCGCGACTGGTAGATGACCACGGCCTCGATGCCTCCGAGCTGCGCGCCATGGCGGAGCGCATTTCCGCGCACAGCCCCAGCAAGCGGAGGTCTCCATGATCGCCACTTGGATGCTCGCGGCGACTGCGCTCGGCCTCCTCGCCGGCGGCACGGCGCTCGCTACTGAACGCGTCTTCCGCCTGCTGAACCGCCAGGGACGCCATGTTTGGGTGCTCGCCCTCGTCGTAACCTGCACCTGGCCGCTGCTCGCTCCCGTGCTCGCGCGTCCACTCATGCAGTCGGCGACGGAACTGGTGACGATCTCCGAAGTCCAGACGAGCGCCGTCGGCGCTGTCGCCCCGATCGTGGACTCGCCGAGTGTTCGGGAACGCCTCGCCGTGCTCGACACGCCGCTGGTGGTGCTCTGGGCCGGGGTGGCCGTGCTGCTGCTGGCGCGCGCGCTCGTGGGCCTGATCTCGCTGCATCGCATCGCGCAAAGCGCTGAGCAACAGACCGTAGTCGGACGGGCGGTCCTCATCACTTCGAGCGTTGGTCCGGCGGCCTTTGGTATCGTACGGCCGCGCATCGTGCTGCCGAGGTGGTCGCTCGAACTAGACACCCCCATGCGTGAACTGGTGGTTCGCCATGAAGCCGAGCATGTGAAGTCCGCCGATCCCGCGGTGCTCACTGTCGCGTGGTTGCTCGTCGCACTCTTCCCATGGAATGCGAGCCTCTGGTGGATCGTGCGACGCCTGCGGACCGCGACCGAGCTTGACTGCGACCATCGCGTCGTGCGCGCCGGCGCCGACCGCCGCCGGTACGCGCACGTGTTGCTGCTCATTGCCCAACGTCAGGGGGAGATGGCCTTCGCCTCCATGATCGCGGGCGCTCCGACCACCCTACCGCTCAGAATTGCCGCGATGCACCGAACTCCTCCCGCACGCCGTACCGTCGGGGCGGCGGTGGTCGCGCTCATCGCGCTCGCGCTCGGCGCTGTCACCGCGTCACCTGTGTTAGCGCGAGAGCTCGCCAGTGTTCGCGCGTGGATGCCGACCGCGCCGGACGCAGGCAGTGTTTCGATAGGGCCTTCGTTTCCGGCAGAACCGGTTGGCGCGATGAGTACGGCCTCGGCCGTGCGACCGGTTGTCCTTTCCCCCGTTAGAGTGGTCGCCGTTCGCACCCACACGCCTCCCGCGCCGCTCGAACCAAATGGGGCGAAGAGGCTAACCAGACAGGTGTGGAGCTGGGGGCCCATCTCGACTCCGATGCCGTCGAAGGGAGCCACCACGGTGCCGCGTGACGCGCCAGTGGTGCCCGCGCCGGGCTCAAGCGCACCTTGGTATCCGTGGAGCCTGAAAGAGGCCGGCGTCTACGGCGTTACCGTCGTGCAGTTTGTCGTGGACACGACCGGCGTGCCGATTCCCAGCACATTGACAGTTGTTCGTTCCGGCCATGCGTTGTTCACAGAGGCTGTTCAGAAGAACCTCGCAGGCCTGCGCTTCCTGCCCGCGCGAGTTGACGCGCGGAATGTGAAGCAACAGGTGCAGATGGTTTTTCGCTTCCAACTCCAGGGTATTCCGGCGACCGATACCTTGCCAGTTCCATCAGGATCACTACCGACATTCACGACGGTTGTGCCGGCACTAGTCC
>JAJZRK010000212.1 GCA_021802745.1 bacterium | reverse complement strand
ATTTGCGGCCGTCGGGTGGTCGCGCCCCGCGCGGGGCGCGTGGATTGAAACAGCGACGTCATCCGCACGGACGACGTGCGCGCGCGTCGCGCCCCGCGCGGGGCGCGTGGATTGAAACTCCATTCGCCCGCATTCCACGAACAGGTCGTCAATGTCGCGCCCCGCGCGGGGCGCGTGGATTGAAACTGCACGCTCGCGGGGGTGAATGCAGTCAGCGTTGTCGCGCCCCGCGCGGGGCGCGTGGATTGAAACTCGCCCGCCTGGATCTGGACCTTGAGCCAGTGCGTCGCGCCCCGCGCGGGGCGCGTGGATTGAAACCTGACGATGCTCAAGGGGCACCTGTTCAAGAAGGTCGCGCCCCGCGCGGGGCGCGTGGATTGAAACGTATACACGTCCGTGATGCCGTACTCGGCGGCGGGTCGCGCCCCGCGCGGGGCGCGTGGATTGAAACGTCATAGACGGCACGGGCGGCGGTGCGTTCGGGTCGCGCCCCGCGCGGGGCGCGTGGATTGAAACTGGTCCGTGGCCGTCAGGGTCGCATCCGTCGTCGCGGTCGCGCCCCGCGCGGGGCGCGTGGATTGAAACGCCTCGAGGAATGCGCGATAGGCACTCATGCCCGTCGCACCCCGCGCGGGGCGCGTGGATTGAAACACGCGAGAGGATGTGAAGACGTTGCGCGCCGCCGTCGCGCCCCGCGCGGGGCGCGTGGATTGAAACTCGACACTACTTTGCTAGGGGTCGCCACGGTGGGTCGCGCCCCGCGCGGGGCGCGTGGATTGAAACTGCGCACCGCCGGCGGCTACGAGCGGCAGAAAGGTCGCGCCCCGCGCGGGGCGCGTGGATTGAAACGTCAACAGCCGCACGAGCCCCAACGGGCCGGTGGGTCGCGCCCCGCGCGGGGCGCGTGGATTGAAACCCATGCGAAGTCTTTTGGATGCCCGGCCGCCATGGTCGCGCCCCGCGCCGGGCGCGTGGATTGAAACTACTACACCGGCTTGGCGAAGGCCCTCGACTCGCGTCGCGCCCCGCGCGGGGCGCGTGGATTGAAACTTCGTCGACAAGTACAAGTGCTCCAACAACGCGGGGCGCGTGGATTGAAACATCGATCAATCGTTCGCCTGCCGCACCGGGCGCGTGGATTGAAACCGCGTTTCGTCCACGGAGTGCGCGAGCGTCAGGCGTGTCGCGCCCCGCGAGGGGCGCGTGGATTGAAACAGGCAGCCGCAGCGTGCGTGTGATCTCGGCGTCGGTAGCGCCCCGCGCGGCGCGTGGGTTGAAACCCCCTCGTACAGCGGGAAAGTAGAGGAGGCGGCTGCCGCGCTCCGCACGGCGATCACCGGGATATTCGCCCGCTGCGAACGCAGCGACTCGGGAGGCCGCTCGGCGGGGCGCGAGTAGGGACGCGAGTAGGGACGCGAGGCGCGACACCTCCCGCCGATAAACAGATCGCCACCGATCATCACGAGGGCGCAAGGACCCGCACTCGGCCGCGACCTTCAGCGCAGCACCACGCCGCAGAGATATCCGTAGCCGAACGCACGCCCTGGATTGTCGGATTCGATCGCCTGCAGCACACGGCCAACGGCATCGTCGCCGAAGGCGTCGCGCAACGGTGGCTCCGACGCATATGCGCCGGTCCATTCGCCACCCCAATTGTTGTGTGGGTAGCGCACGACCGGCGGAATCTCCTGATACGCGCGCAGGTTCAGCTCCAGCGCCGCGCGGTCGGTGGTATTGGGCCGCCGCAGCATGGCCTGGCGCGGGTAGTGCGCGTGAAGGACCTGCTCGTGCCGCCGGCGCGTGTACCGCTCGCGCCACGTCCCCTGGTAGGACGCCGACATCTGCAGGTGCGGATGCCCAAAGCCGGCGCGCACGTGGCGCAGCGAGTAGCAGTCCCCCTCGCCGCACGGAAAGTTGTCCTCGAAGATGGCGCGCCTGAATCCCCACCACTTCATCTCCACGAGGCGCTGAAAACAATTCTGGTGATCGTCAAAGAAACAGAGCGCCGTATCGCGCGCGATGTGCGACCAGTCGAGCAGCGCAAAGTCGTCGGTGCGATACTCGGCCCGCGGCGACGTATACTGGCGCACGTCGGGATTGGGATCGAGGCAGAACAGCGTGGCCTGGGGACAGGCCTGCTCGAAGAGCCAGGTGGATTGCCCCTTCCAGACACCACTCTCGATGATCACCGGCGGCGCCAAGTGACGCGCCAACGCAAAGGCCGCGAACGCGTGGTTGAAGTGCATACCGCCATCATTGACGACAATCGGACGCGCGGCGTACAGCTCGGCGAACGCGGGCAGCAGCTCGAGGAGCGCCTGCCGCGTGATGATGGGATCGTCGGACATCAGGCCTCGCCGTCGAGCAGGAGTGGGGGAATCGCCGCCGCATGGGGCGGTACTGCACAAGCTACGCTGACCGTTCATGTGGAGGCCAGCAGCGCCCGCGCCCCCGATTGCCCCAGCGGGGGAAAGTGCCTAATTTCCCTTCAGAGCAACCAAGCACGCGTCGAGCGCCCGGCCCGCAACGGCCGGGCGCCGTCCTTTTGTCTTTTCCCGGATCCGCCCCCGATGATCGAAGCCCTCAAGAAGAAGCTCAGCGACGAAGCCGAGAAGCTCCGCTACGAGCTGAACGTGACGCTCCCGGCGGAGATCCGCCGCGCCGTGGAGATGGGCGACCTGCGCGAAAACAGCGAGTACAAGTCGGCGCTCGAGCGTCAGCAGTTCGTGCAGGCACGGCTCGGCCAGCTCACGTCGCGCCTCTCGAAGCTCTCGACCATCGACCCGAGCCAGATTCCGAACGACCGGGCCGGGCTGGGGTCAAAGGTCGTGGTGCAGTGCCAGGAGACGCAGGTGCACGAGACCTACCATCTCGTCTTCGGCGATTCCGAGGACTTCGAGGAGGGGCACGTGACGATGATGTCGCCCATCGGCCGCTCGCTCCTCGGCAAGTCGGTGGGTGACCTGGTGACGCTCAAACTGCCAACGCGGACGCGCAAGCTGAAGATCGTGGCGCTGACGACGATCCACGACGCGTAGCGCACGCGGCCGCTACGGCATCCGCAGTCGCGCCAGGCGCAGGCGCGCCGGGGACGACAGTTCGCGCCAGACGACGGCGACTTCCGACCCGCTGAGCGCGGCGATGCGCGGGAACCCTGCCTGACGCGCCTCGCTGGACGGCATCACGACCGCGGCAGGTGACGCGCGACCGTCGCGCCAGATGCGTCGCGCGCGAATGTTGGCGGCGCCCTTCTTGGTCTGCTCCATCCAGGTCACGAGGGCGCTCGAGTCGGCGAGTAGTTCGACGTCCACGCGCCCGATCGGTGCGCCGTCGTCCACGCGGACCGGCGTGCGCCACGACGCGCCGTCGTCGTCGCTGAATGCGAGTTGCACCTTGGCGGTGTCGCGCGCCTTCGTGAACCAGGCGAGTGCCACGCGGCGTTCGTGCGCTGACAGCGCCGGGCCGTTCACGGGGCACGCCTTGGTGACCCAGCCGTCGTCGTGAACGATTGCCGGGGCGATCCAGCGCCCCGCGTCGTATCGCACCACCGCGATGTCGCGCACCTCCTCCGCCGTACGATCGCGATAGGCGAAGAGCGCCCCGCTGCTCGTCCGCGCCCCCGCGACCTGGCAGCAGTCGCACGTGCGGGTGTCGAGCATCGTATCGGGCTGCATCTTCAGGGCCGCATCCACGATGCCGAATCCGAGACTCATCGCGCCCGCCTCGCCGCCGGTGGCGCGTCCATCGAGCCAGGCGGCATAGGTCGAACCGTCGCCCTGCGGCACGAGTGCGGCAAAGCCGTGTTCGGTGGCGCTCGTGTCACGGTGCAGACGCTGGGGCGCGCTCCACGTTGCTCCCTGGTCGGTACTCGCCGTGACCCAGGCGTGATACGAGTACTTGCCCGGCGCCGCGCGGCGCAGAAAGTGCACGAGCAGGTGCCCCTGCGCATCCACCACGATGGAAGGAAAGTCGGCCCAGTTGGCGAAGAGGAGGCTGTCGCGCAGCACGAGGCGCGGCGGCGTCCAGTGTTCGCGCGGCGGCCGGCTCGCGGCGCGGAGCGTCCAGACCGAGTCGGCGCCGCGCTCCATCCAACTCATCCAGAGCGTGCCATCCGATGTGGCCGTGAGATACGGCGTCAGGGCATCAGCGCCGGCAGCGGGCGCATCGTCCACCACAAGCACCGGTGCGCCGTTGGGCGCCGCCGTGGAGCAGGCGAGGGTGCCGAGCAGGAGCGCCATCGCGGCGCGCAGGGGGCGAGCAGACATAGTGGGGGGCGGAGAGGTGAGAGGAGGATGAAGATGCCAACTCAGGGGTCGATCGTGAAGAGGCGGCGCACCGTGGCATCGAAGTCACTGAGGGCGAGCGCAATGCCGCGATCGGTCCATCCGAGTCGCGGCGCCATCAGTTCCGCTACTCCCGGCGCAACGCCGCGGCCGTGATCGCGCGACTCGAAGGCGAGGTGCAGGCGCCGCACCAGCACATCGGCGATGGTGCACGCGTGCTCGACCTCGACGGCGTGCACCACTTCGGCGGCGATGTACGGCAAGTCTGGAGCGAGCCGCAAGGCGAGTCGTTCGTCGCCCTGCGTGCGCGACCACACTTGTTGCCACGCCCCGCCGTGGGCGCGCACCAGCCAGGCGGCAATGTCGTCGGCGCCCGTTGCGGCGCGCGCGGCCGCAACCTCCGCACCAAGGTCGCGCACGTCGCCGCCGGCGAGGGGCGGTTCATCACTCGACGCGCGCGGGGCGCGCCGCTTGAGTGCGTGGAAGACGGCGCGGACCGTGTCGCGTCCGATGACGCGATACGTGGTAAGCTTGCCGCCGGTCACGGTGATGACACCGCCGGGCCCGGTCGCGACGAGATGCTCGCGCGAGGCGGAGTTGGCGTCGCCCGAGCGGACGGCGGCGGCAAGCGGGCGAATCCCCGCCCAGGCGGCGATCACGTCGTTCGTCTTCAGCTGCGCCAAGGGGAAGACCTGGTTGGCCGCGGCGAGCAGGTACGCGACATCGTCGCGCGTCGCGCGCACCTCGTCCGGGAGCGCGTGGTCCTCGGTTTCGGTGGTGCCAATGAGCGTGCACGGACCGGCGGGAAGCACGAACATCACGCGCCCGTCGGGTGCGAGCAGGGTGACCGCGCCGCGGTTGCCGACGCGTGCCGCAGGAACGGCAATGTGCACCCCCTTGCTGCCAAGCACGGCGGGGGTGGCGGAGGGATCCTCCATCCGGCGCACCCGATCGGTCCACGGTCCCGTGGCGTTCACCACGCACGCCGCGGCGATGTCGAACGACCGTCCGCCGAGCCGGTCGGTGACGCGCGCCCCGCTGACCCGACCGTCGGTCCAGAGCAGGCCGGTCACGTCCGCGTGGTTCAGCACCGTTGCGCCGGCCACCGTGGCGTCGAGCATCGTGGCGAGGGTGAGCCGGGCGTCGTCGGTGATGGCGTCGAAGTACTGCGCGCCGCCCACGAGGTCGGTCTGTTCGAGCCGCGGCTCCGCGTCGGCAATGCCTCGCGTGTCGAGCCCGCGATGCGGGGCGACATAACAGAAG
>JAJZRK010000211.1 GCA_021802745.1 bacterium | reverse complement strand
GTCGACTGCGGACGCGGCGTCACCCTTTCAGGCGTGAGGCGAGATCTCCCCAGGTAAGACCCATCGGCTGTCCCTGCACGAGCGCCGGATCTACGAGACGTTTCTTTGGTCGCGAGAGCTTCGCGGTTCCATGCCCGCTCGCCCTGATTCGCCCCGCCTGCGATCCGGTTGCTGTACGTCGCCCCACAGGTCTCGCTACACCGCTTCTTTCAGTGCTCCCCTCACGGTCGGCACCTGGCGGTTCACTCCGGTCGTTGCGACCAACTCCCGCGAGGACTTCCACCTCCAAGTCGATGTTCATGCTGGGCACACATGCAGAACGGGCGACCTCAGCGGGCCGCCCGTTCGCCGTACACCCGCGCCGCCTTTACGGCTTGGCCGCGGCGCCGCAGTACGCCTTTACCATCTGGTCGGCGCCCGTCATGATCTGCGGCACAATCGGCATGAGCTGCGCCACGGCGTCGGGTGCGAACCGCCCGCCGGCCGGGAGATTGACCTGCGCAACCGCGATGTTGTCGGCCGCCAGCTTCGCCAGGTCGCACGACTTGGTCTTGGGGGCGTCACTGACGGCGGCCACCGAGATCTGGAATGTGGCAACGCCGAGCAAGAACTTCGCCTGGTTCTTGTTTTCGGGCACCGTGATCGCCTCATCGGCGAAGCTCACCCACGGCACCACCAACTGGTTGGCGGCGATCGCCGCGGCGTAGTCCTCGGAGGTCTTGCTCTGCTGCGCCTTGTTCAGTGCATCCTGGCCGACCTTGAAGAGACGGTTGCCGATGCTCAACGCGTACATCCCCACCGCCTGGCCGTCTTCGCCAGCCGCCTTCGCGTCGCGCAAGGCCGTGAGCGCGCTGTCGGCCAGCTTCATTTCGTCAAACGTGCGCGCGATCAGCATGCGCGCCGATGGCGCCTTCGGATCAATCGTCAGGAGCTTGCGGAACGTCGCGATCGCCTGTGCCTGCTGGCCAGTCTTCAACTGCTCCTGGCCCAGCATCCCCATGAACGAGGTGTTGGTCGGGAACTTCGCGACGGCGCGCGCCGCGGCGTCCGCCGCCTTGGCGAAGGCGCTGTCGGCGTCATAGGCCCCGATTACCTTCGCGAAGTACGCCGAATCCGCGGCCGAGGTGTCGATCTTCACCATCTCCTCGCCGAGCGCGATACCGTTCGCCCGGTCGCCGGCGGACATGTAGACGAGGAAGCCCAGCTTCATCAGTCGCACGTCGCCCGGGTTGTCCTTGATGGCCGAGGCGATGATCGGCTTTGCCAGGTCCCACTTGCCGGCTGCGGCCAGCGCGTTGACCACGTCGTCGAGCAGGCGCGTGTTGGTGGGGTCGGTCGCCAGGAGGGCCACCAGCATCTCGGTGGACTTGTCCTGGTCGCCCTTGGCCTTGTACGCATCAGCGGCGGCGCCCAGCGCCATCTTGCTCTTCGGGTCAATCTTGATGATGTCCTGGGCAACCGCGATGATCGAATCGGGCGACTGCTTGAAGCCGACGCGCACCTGCAGCTCGCAAAGACGGGCCAGCGTGGCCTGCGGATAGGCCGCCACGCCGGCGCGTGCCGAGGCAATCGCCTCCGCCGGTTTGTTGTCGCGCCCCATCATGTTGCACTTCTTCTCGGGCTCGAGCTGCTTGCGCGCCTCCTGCAGGCTCTTGGAGAGCGCCGACGCGGCCCGCGCCAGCTTGTCGCCATCGGCGGGCGGGAGCGGCTGCGAGAGGTCGCCGTCGCGCGTCAGCACGAGCCTCGCTCTGATCTGGAAGCCGGTGGCCGTCTTCTCAACGCTGCCCTCGAGGAACTCGTCGGTGCGCAGCAGCTTCGCGAGGCTGGCCAGGTCACCCGACGACAGCGCTTCGTCGTAGGGATACCCGGACTGCTCGACGACCTGCTTGTAGTCGGCGGACGATATGACGGTCAGCGCGCGGAACGGAATGTCCGCGCTGAGCCGGCTGCGCAGTTCCTCCGTCGCCTGCACCGAGAGCTTCTTGTCGCTGCTCCGGAACGTGCCGACGACGAGTCGCGGGGCATTCGGGTTCGGCGTACGCGCGGCCTGCGCCTGCGCCACCGGGGTGGCGCCAAGAAGCAGGACGGTCGCCGCAACCATCGAACGAGCGGTGCCTAGCCGAGCCTTCACAGTCATCTCCTCCGAACGTTGAATCCTTCTACCCGCTACGGCCATGCTGCGATCCAACGAGGCCGTCCACTAACAGTGGGCGAAGAGGGACTCGAACCCCCGACTCCCTGCGTGTAAGGCAGGTGCTCTAACCAACTGAGCTATTCGCCCGGAGCACCCCGCCAGTGCCGTTCGCTACCTCGCGAGAATCGCCCGCGGCACCAGCACGCAGTAGCCCAGCACGAGCAGGATGGGAGCGATGGTCTCGCCCCCACGTGCGAGGTCAGCGTAGCCGAGGACAAGCGTCACAATTGCCGCCCCCCACCACCATACCGCGCCGGATACCCGCCGGTCCTGTGCGTTCGCCATAAGCGATTGAGGTTATTCCGGTTGGGCGATGGTGTCAAGGAACGCCGTCCGGGGGGTTCCAGACTATAATCGAATCCTAATGCGGCGGCCCTTCCCCTTCTTCGCCGAGGAGCGCCGCCAGGGCGCTCGCCCGATCACGTTCGGCCTGCACCGCGTCGGCCACGCGCATCGCCTGCAGCCGCTTCTTGTCACGCTGGCGGCGAATGATCCAGAGCGGCCCGACCATCAGCAGCACCAGCACCGCACCAAGGCTGAGGTCCGTCACGATCGCGAGGCCGCCGTACCGCCGGCGCGTCGCCTGCTGCCAGTATTCCTCGAATCCGCCGAGCGTCAGGCCAAACGCCTGCCGGGTGGCGAGCTCGAGCGAGCGATCGCGCGCCCAGTACCCAAAGAAGAGCGTGAGTCCGCGCCGGCGGTCAATGGCCGCCATCTCGGCCACGGCCCGATACGAGAAGGCATAGGCAGCCTGCGCCGAGGTCGGCCCGCCGGTGAAGCTCGAGTCGAGGCCGGCGAGCGTCGGCAAGCGGCCGAGGGCGATGGCCAACGCGAAGTTGGTGGCGAGCACGTCGTCGCGCCCCCACTCCCCGGCCGCGTACGACGCATAGCCCTCGTCGAACCACCGCGGCGGCAGGTCGCCGAGCGCTTCGTGGAGCGCGAGATGGGCCAGCTCATGGCGCAGCACGGCGAGCGCGTCGCCGCCCTTGCCGCCGCGATGGCCGTGCAGCACGATGCGCCGCTCGAGCGGAAAGGCGAAGGCATTGCCCCACTCGGGCGCCCCGTCGCCGGCCCAGCGGCGAAAGGCCGCGTCGTCGGGGGCGACCCAGATTTCGACGCGCACCTTCGGCCGCGGCAGCCCCGGAAACGAGTCGCGCGCCACGGCCGACTCGGCGAGCGCGGCGGCCAGCCGGGCATCGGTGGAAGCGTAGTGGACGGTGAAGCGACCGCTCGCGAGCTGCCGCAGCCCCTCCCCTACCTCCTGTGCCCGCGCGGCCGATGCGCTCCCCGCCCAGGCGAGCAGCCCGGCGCCAGCCGCCAGCAGGGCGCGTCGGACGCGGCGCGCGTATCGCGCAACGGCCGCGCGCCGGCCGCTCACGGCGCGCGTGGCGGTTCCCCGCCCGCCTCCACCGTCTGCAGCACCTCGGCGCAGCGCTTGCCCCACGGGTTGAACTTGTTGGTCGCGTGTCCCGTGCTCCACGCCTGCTTCGCCTCGTCCTTCTCGTCGTTGTACCAGTGCGCGCGCCCGAGCTCGTAGTACGCCTCGATCAGGTTTGGCCCGAGCGCGAGCGTCTTGCGGAAGAAGGTCTGCGCGTCCTCGTACATCTCGCGTTCGAGGTAGACCAGCCCCAGGTAGAAATGGGCGTACAGCGTCGCCTTCTTGTCGTTGTCGAGGCGAATCGCCTTCGACAGATGCTCAATGGCCTCGCCGAAGATCTTCTTCTTGAGGCAGATATAGCCGACGTTGATGCGGGCCAGTGCGTTCGACGGCTGGCGCATCAGCACCTTCTGGAAGTTCATCAGCGCTTCGTCGTACTTCTCCTGCAGCATCTGCGCCCAGCCGAGCAGCGCCTCGCTCTGCGGGTCGTTCGGGGAGAGCTCGAGCGCGCGGTGCAGCGCCGTCTCGGCAGCTTCGTAGTCGCCGAGCGAGAGCCGGCTCCACCCCTTCTCGATGAAGGTGGAGGCGCCGATGTGGTCGGCGTGCACCACCGGCTTCTCGGCGCTGAATTCGGGGTGGTTGGTGGCCGACTCGGCGCCCTGCGCCTTGAACTTGTCCACGAGGCGCTTGACGTCGTCCTTGAGCGCCGTCATTGCGGCCACCGACTCCGTCAGGTCGGCGATGCCCTGCTCCAGCGTGCGGAAGAGGGTGATGATCTCCTTGCGCGTCGCGTCGCGATCGGCGGCGCTGACGCCGGCGTCGAGCTTCTTCTCGATGGCCGCGAACTGCGCGGCCAGCGATTCCATGTTCGGAGCCGTCACTGCGTCCCCCGCACCGTCTCGAGGTGGGCCTGAAGGCGCGTGTCGCCGGGCTCAATGGCCAGCGCCACCTCCCAGCACCGGATCGCCTCATCCTTCTCGTCGCGTTTCAGCCGGATGTTGCCGAGCTTGCGCCACACGTCCGGCCCGAGCTTGTCGTTGAACTTCACCGCGCGCAGGTACGCCTCGAGCGCGTCATCCAGCTGGCCGGCGCGATAGCAGAGGTCGCCGAGGTTCTTGTGGAGCTGCGGCAGCCCCGCGTCCTCATGCACGCCGTTCTCCGCCGCGGCCTTCGCCTCGTCGGCGCGCCCCTTCGCCTCGAGCGCAACGGCCAGGTTGTTGAACAGCGTGGCGGAGTGCGGATGGGTCTGCGTCCCCTCGCTGAGCAGCGAGATGGCCTTGTCGAGATGCCCGCCGAGGGCGGCGGCGAGCGCCGCGTAGTGGAACCAGACGGCGCCCGGCGAGCGCTGGGTGAAGAGCGGGCGCGCTTCCATGAGCGCGGCGTCGGCGGCCGTCGGGTTGCCGGCGCGCAGGTGGAGAATGCCGAGCGCCATCAGCACACGCGCATCCTGGCCGCCACCCCGCTTCAGCGCTTCCTCGAGCGCCTGGCGCGCCTCTTCCCAGCGCCCCAGCGCCTCGAGCGCCAGCGCGAGGTTGTGGAAGACCGACGGTTTCGCCGACCGCGACGACGCCACTTCCTGGTAGTCGGTCACCGCCTCGGCGAACTTCCCCTGCCGCACGTGGACCAGCCCCAGGTAGAAGCGGGCATGGACGTCGGTGCTGCGCAGCTCGAGCACGCGCCGGAACTCGCGCACGCACTCGTCGAGCATGCCCGCCTTGTAGAAGGCGGAGCCCAGGTTGCGATGCTCCTCGACGCGCGCGTCGGGGGCGGCCGCGTCGGCGCTCTTGGTGGTCTTGCCGACGCGGTGCAGGAAGCCGGCGGTCACCAGGCCGTAGAGCGCCTTCCCGACCTCGAACTCGACCATGCCGGTCTCGTCCACGAGCGCGGCGACGTCACGGCGCCCGTCAATGAGCGGCACCACGGTCTCCTGCTCGGCGGTCAGCGCGACGCCGCTGTCCACGAGGCGCTTGCGGTCAATCTCGAAGACGATGTCGAAGCCGGGAATCTTCTTCTCGATCAGGCTCCACTCGTCCACGCGCCGCGCCCCCTCG
>JAJZRK010000210.1 GCA_021802745.1 bacterium | reverse complement strand
TGATCCACGACAAGAAGATCTCGTCCATGAAGGACCTGCTCCCGGTGCTCGAGAAGGTCGCGCAGACGGGCAAGCCGCTCCTGATCATCGCCGAGGACATCGAAGGCGAGGCGCTGGCCACGCTTGTGGTGAACAAGCTGCGTGGCACGCTGAAGGTCGCCGCCGTCAAGGCGCCGGGCTTCGGTGACCGCCGCAAGGCGATGCTCGAGGACATCGCGGTCCTCACCAAGGGCAACGTCATCAGCGAGGAAGTGGGCTTCAAGCTCGAGAACGCCGTGCTCGCCGACATGGGCCGCGCCAAGCGCCTCGTGATTGACAAGGACAACACGACGATCATTGACGGCCACGGCGACGAGGACAAGATCAAGGGCCGCATCAAGGAGATCGAGGTCGCCATCGAGAAGAGCACGAGCGACTACGACAAGGAGAAGCTCCAGGAGCGCAAGGCGAAGCTCGCCGGCGGCGTGGCGGTGATCAACGTCGGCGCCGCGACCGAGGCCGAGATGAAGGAGAAGAAGGCCCGCGTCGAGGACGCGCTGCACGCCACGCGCGCCGCGGTCGAGGAGGGCATCGTCCCGGGCGGCGGCGTCGCGCTCATCCGCTCGCAGTCGGCGCTCAAGGGCATCAAGCTCGACGCCGAGGAGCAGATCGGCGTGGACATCATCCGCAAGGCCATTGAAGAGCCGCTGCGCATGATCGTCGCCAATGCCGGCGGCGAGGGCTCGATTGTCATCGAGAAGGTGCGCGCGTCGAAGGACAAGAACTACGGCTACAACGCGCTGACCGACACGTACGAGGATCTCGTGGTCGCGGGCGTCATTGACCCGACCAAGGTGACCCGCACGGCGCTGCAGAACGCCGCGTCCATCGCCGCCCTCCTGCTCACCACGGAAGCGATCATCGTGGAGAAGAAGGAAGACAAGCCGGCAATGCCGTCGGCGCCGGGTGGTGGAATGGGCGGGATGTACTAGGACTGAGGATTGGGAATTCGGAGTGGGATCGAGGATTCCGACTCAGGATTGCGATTGGCGATGAGGGCCGGGCGAAAGCCCGGCCCTCATTGTGCGTTCTACCGGAACTTCGGAAGCCGAATCCCCTTTTTCGGGTCCGGCCAGCGTAGATTCCAAGTAGCCAGTCTCCTTGGCCGATCGCGACGCCGATCGGCCCCAGCGGAAACCGAATGACGGTTTCGCCGCCCTGGCGGGCATCGGGCCCCTCGGCCGAGCTCCTCTCATTGCGCCTGCAGGCGGCACCGTGATTCTCTCTACTCCGCGGACCTCGTCCCCGGCGCCGGTCGCGGGGCATCCCGCAGCGCCGCTCGGCGGCCATGTGCCGTACCCGCGCGCGCTCCAGCGTGTCGCCCTGCTCGGCAACCACCTGCCGCGGCGATGCGGCATCGCCACCTTCACCACCGACCTCGCCGGCGCCATCGGCGGCGCGTTTCCCGCGCTCGACTGCCTCGTGGTCGCCATGAACGACACGGTGCGGCGGCACGCCTATCCGTCGGACGTGCGCTTCGAGATCGAGCAGGACGACGCCGCCTCGTACCGGCGCGCCGTGGACTTCCTGAATGTGTCCATGGTGGACGTCGTCTCGCTCCAGCACGAGTTCGGGATCTTCGGCGGCAAGGCGGGCGCCCTGCTGCTGCCGCTCCTCGGCGAGCTGCGCATGCCGATCGTCACCACGCTGCACACCATCCTGGCGAACCCCGACACGGCGCAGCGGCGCGTGATGGACGAGATCGTCCGCTGTTCGGAGCGCCTCGTGGTGATGAGCGCGCACGGCGCCACGCTGCTGCACGACGTCTACGGCGTGGACCCGGCCTCGGTGGATCTCATTCCGCACGGCATTCCCGAGGTCATGTTCGGCATCGGCGACAAGGACCGGCTGGGCGTCGCGGGCAAGCAGGTGATCCTCACCTTCGGCCTGCTCTCGCCTGACAAGGGGCTCGAGTTCGTCATTGACGCGCTCCCCGCCATTCTCGAGCGACACCCGCATGTCGTGTACATCGTCGTCGGCGCCACGCACCCGCACGTGCTGGCGAGCGCCGGCGAATCGTACCGGCTGATGCTCGAGGCGCGCGCGCAGGCGCTGGGTGTGGACGGCAGCATCATCTTCCACAACCGCTTCGTCAGCCAGGCCGAACTGGGCGAGTTCCTGACCGCCGCCGACTTGTACGTCACGCCGTATCTCAACCCCGAGCAGAGCACGTCGGGAACGCTGGCGTACGCGATGGGGGCGGGCAAGGCAGTCGTGTCCACGCCGTACCGCTACGCCACGGAGCTGCTGGGCGAGGGCCGCGGGATGCTGGTGCCGGTGCGCGATGCGGCCTCCATCGCCCGGGCGGTCATCAGCCTCTTCAGCGACGACGTCCGCATGGGCGCCTTGCGCAACCGCGCGGCGGCCTACGGGCGCGCCATGTCGTGGCCGGCGGCGGCTCGCCAGCACGTCGCCTCCATGGAGCACGCCGTCGCCAGCCACGCCCATCGCCGCCGCACGGTCTTCCGCGCCCGCACGCTGGCCGAGCGACCGCTGTCGCTGCCGGAGCTGCGTCTCGATCACCTGCAGTGCCTCACCGACGACACGGGCGTGCTGCAGCACGCGTCGTTCGTCGTGCCGCGCTATGCCGACGGCTACTGCCTGGACGACAACGCCCGCGCGCTGCTGCTGATGGTCACGCTCGAGGAGTCGGGCCTCGCCGAGCGCTCCCTCGTGCGCGCGCTGGCGTCGCGGTACCTGGCCTTCGTGTGCAACGCCTTCGACCAGCCGACGGGCCGCTTTCGGAACTTCATGTCGTACGCGCGCGTGTGGGGCGAACGCGTGGGGTCGGAGGACAGCCAGGGGCGCGCGCTCTGGGCGCTGGGCGCGGTGGTCGGCCGGGCGCACGATCCGGGCCGCCGCAGCCTGAGCGGCGAGATGTTCCATCAGGCGCTCCCCGCGATGGCCACCCTCAGGAGTCCGCGCGCGTGGGCGTACGCCCTGCTCGGCATCAACGAGTACCTGCAGGCGTTCGCGGGTGACCGCGGCGTGCAGGCCATGCGCGCGCTCCTCGTGGACCGGCTGGCCGACATTCACGCACGGGCGAGCACCAGCGAGTGGCCGTGGTTCGAGGAGTCGCTCACCTACGGCAACGCGCGAGTCCCGCAGGCCCTGCTGCTGTCGGGCGCGGCGATGCAGCGCACGGATCTCGTGGACACGGGGCTGCGCGCGCTGGAATGGCTGGCGAAGCTGCAGCACACGCCCGACGGCTTCTTCTCGCCCATCGGGTCGAACGGCTTCTATGTGCGCGGCGGCGCGCGCGCGCGCTTCGACCAGCAGCCGGTGGAAGCGTGCGGCATGGTTTCCGCCGCACTCGACGCCCTGCGGGTCACCGGCGACGTGCGCTGGGCGAGCGAGGCGAACGCGGCGTTCGGCTGGTTCGTCGGGCAGAACCACCTGCAGCAGGCGGTGTACGATGTCGCCAGCGGCGGCTGTCGCGACGGGCTGCACGCCGAGCGGGCCAACGAGAATCAGGGGGCCGAGTCCACGCTGAGCTTCCTGATGGCGCTCGGCGACATGCGCAGCGCGGAGCGCGGCGAGGCCGGCGTGGCGATCACGGGCGAGGGGACGCCATGACGCCGCGACAGCACTACGAGGTGCTCTTTGAACGGCACCCGGCCAACCCCATTCTCACCGCCGCCGACTGGCCGTATCCGGCCCACACGGTGTTCAACGCCGGCGCCACCCGCCTTGCCGACGGTACCACGCTGCTGCTCTGCCGCGTGGAAGACCGGCGCGGCCACTCGCATCTGTGCGCGGCGCGCTCGGCAAATGGGGTGGATGGCTGGGTGGTAGACCGGACGCCGACGCTCATGGCCGATCCGGAGCGATTCCCGGAAGAGCTCTGGGGCATCGAGGACCCGCGCATCACGTATGTGCCCGAGCTGGGCAAGTACGCCGTCGCGTACACCGCGTTCGGCAAGAGCGGCCCCGGCGTTGCGCTGGCGATGACGACCGACTTCAAGACGTTCGAGCGCTGCGGGCTCGTCATGCAGCCCGACGACAAGGACGCGGCGCTCTTGCCGCGGCGCATTGACGGCAACTTCGCGATGCTGCATCGCCCGATGACCGATGTGGCGGCGCACGTCTGGATCTCCTACTCGCCGGACCTGACCAACTGGGGCGGGCACAAGCTCGTCCTCCAGGCGCGCCGGGGGGCGTGGTGGGACGCCAACAAGGTGGGGCTGTCGCCGCCGCTCATCGAGACGGCGCGCGGCTGGCTGATGATCTACCACGGGGTGCGGCAGACGGCGTCCGGGTCGTTGTACCGCCTCGGGCTGGCCCTGCTCGACCTCGAGCATCCCGAGCAACTGCTGCGGCGCGGCGACATGTGGGTCTTCGGGCCGGAGGCGCCGTACGAGTGCAACGGGGACGTTGGCAACGTCGCGTTTCCCTGTGGCACGACGCTCGGGCCGGACGGCGACACGGTCTTCATGTACTACGGCGCGGCCGACACGAGCATTGCGCTGGCCACCGGGAGCATCCGGCAGATGCTGCGATGGCTGGATGAGCACGGGAGCGCGCCGGGGCGGTGAACGGCGGGGGGCGAGGTGGTCATCGGGGTTGAGGATGGGACGGCGCGGCTCGTCGGCGTCGCCGATCCATACGCGCTCGAGGAACGCATCGCGAGCATCGTCTCCGACAGCATTCTTCCACGGATCCTCCCCGACATCGAGGTGCACACCCTCCGCAAGAGGTTCCTGGTCGTCGTGCGTGTGCACCCGGGACCGGCGCGGCCCTACCATTTCAAGCGTGAGGGGCTCGAACGCGGCACCTATGTGCGTGTCGGCTCCACGAACCGACGCGCGGACGACGCGATGCGCGCCGAACTCGGCCGGTTCGCGCGGTCAGAGGCCTTCGACGAGCGTCCGCTGCCGGAACTCGACTCGGAAGTGGTGGACTTCCGAGCCGCTTCCGAGTGTTTCGCCGGCGTGCGCCGCCTGCGGCGCGCCGACCTCGAGACCCTGCGGCTGGTGGTGCGCTTCCAGCGGCGCCTCGTCCCCACGGTGGGCGGCCTGCTGTTGTTCGGGAGAGACCGCACCCGGCACTTCCCGGATGCGTGGCTGCAGGCCGGTCGATTCGCCGGTTCGGACCGCAGCGAGCTCCTCGACGCGGCGGCCTCGCGCGCCCCACTGCCCACCCTGGTGGAGGAGGGCGTGGGCTTCGTCGAGCGCCACGCCTTCCGCGGGGCATCCATCGGTCGACTGCGGCGCTCCGACCGATGGAGCGTGCCGCCGGTCGCCATCCGCGAGGCCATCGTCAACGCGGTGGCACACGCCGACTACTCGCAGGAGGGCGCTCCCCTGCGCATCGCGATCTTCGACGATCGGATTGAAGTGGAGAATCCGGGCCTGCTGCGCGAACTCGGCACCGGGCCGCGCGATCCGAAGCGCCGGTATCACACGACGCGATAGCGCGGGCCGACGGCTGCCTGATGCGGTTGATCTGGCCCCACGGCGCGCGCTGCCGGGGTCTAGCGCGAGTTTCCCGCATCGCGAGTGACAGTACGGCTAAGGTATTGGCACACCGTCACCTACCGGTACGGCCGCGTATATACTAACTGCTACGCTGGGATCCCCAAGGCGGCGATGAGCCGGGCG
>JAJZRK010000209.1 GCA_021802745.1 bacterium | reverse complement strand
AGCCCGCCAGCAGCGACGGAGCAAACGACCAGCGGCGGAGCGCGGCGAGCGTCAGCAGCGTCGCCCCGGCCCACGCGAAGGCTGTCCCGTCATGCACCGGCGCCCACTGCCAGTCGGACGCCCACCCGGCGTCGCCGTAGCGACGGCGCCAGTCAAGGAGCATCGCGGCGCCAAGCAGCGCCCACGTCGCCAGCGCCCAGCGACGCGCGCTTTCGCGCCATGCTGCGCCGCCCAAGGCACCCATCACGGTCATGACCGCGGGAATGGAGACGAGGGCCATGGCGAGGTGGCCCACCGGTTCCTGCACGAGCGCCACCGGACGCAGCCACTCGAGCGGCACGCCGCGTCCGTCATCGGGGGGAAAAGCCAGCCGGGCGAAGGGATGCGCCTCGAAGCACGCCATGGCCAGCACGGCGAGGAGCATCAGCGCCAGCAGCGCCACGGTCCAGCGGCGCAGCACGCTGTCGCGCCCGAGCGTGACGGCGGCAACCGAGGTGCCGGCGCCGAGCACGAATGCCCAGAGCAGCACGGCCCCCGGCGGTCCCGCCCACACCGCGCCGACGCGGTATGGCAGGGGCATGTTGTATGACGCATATGACGCGACGTACCGGTAGGTGAGGTCGCCCGTCGCCAGCGCCCACGCGAGGCCCACCAGCGACAGCGCCACGAAGAACGTCGCCGCGTGCACGCCGCGCTCGCCGCTGGCCGACAGCTCGGCGCGGCCGCTGATCGCGCCCGACATGGCAAGCGCCGCCCCCCACGCCCCGAGCAGGAGCGCGAGCCAGAGCGACAGGTCGCCGAGTTGGATCAGGCGGCGGGTCCTTTCATGGCGGCGCGCCGCACGCGCGCCATCAGTTCATCCAGCTCCTGCTCCGCGCGCACCCGCTCGTCCGGACGCATCGTCGCCGAGCGGCGATCCAGCTCTCGCACCTGCTCCAGCATTTCATCAATCAGCGCGCGGAGGAACAGGTTGCTCCGGCGGTGCTCGACCTGTGGGGGCTGGGTGGTGGGTTCTGTCATTCCGTGGGGAGTGGGTCGTTCGAATTTGACGCGCGGGCCCTCGAATTCAAACCCGCCGGGATCATCCCCGCCGGGATCATCGGTCGGCCTGGCGCGCGACGATCGTGGCCGCGGTGCCGCCCGCGCCGTCCCACACGAGGTCGCGCCAGCTGGCGTCGTGGCGCTGCGGATGACGCCAGTCGTACAGCTCCTTCCCCACGCCCACCGCGACAGTCACGAGCGAGGCGCGCTGCGCCGCCACGGTGTACCGGGCGTCGCGACGAAAGACCGAGTACGCGGCCCCCTGCACCACCGCCGACGCGGCGAAGTGGAGGAACTTGTCGCGCGCGAACCACGGATCGTTGGCGCTGCGCGGCGGGCCGCCAGTGAACAGCAGGAAGACGAGCGTCAGGTTCATTGCACCCTCAGGCCGTGAACCGGTACGGCGGCCGCACGATGCCGCGATCGGTCACGATCGCGCTCACGAGCGCCGCGGGGGTCACATCGAACGCTGGATTGTGCACCGCAACCCCGGCGGGCGCGAGTGCGCGATCGCCAAGGCGGCGCACTTCATCGGCGTCACGCTGCTCGATGGGAATCGTCGCGCCGTCGGGTGTCGCGGGGTCAATCGTTGACGTTGGCGCCGCCACATAGAACGGCAGGGCGTGGTGCCGGGCCGCCACGGCCAACGCATACGTGCCGATCTTGTTCGCGACATCGCCATTGGCCGCAATGCGGTCGGCGCCGACGATCGCGAGATCCACGCGCCCGTCGCGCATCAGCGCGGCCGCCATGCCGTCGGTGCAGACCGTCACGGGAATCCCCGCCTCGCCCAGTTCCCACGCGGTGATGCGGCTCCCCTGCAGCAGGGGGCGCGTCTCGCACGCGATGACTTCCACGCGCCGTCCGGCGGCGACCGCCGTGTAGACCGGGGCGAGCGCCGTCCCGATGCCCGCCGTGGCCAGCGCGCCGGCGTTGCAGTGGGTCAGCACGCGCGCGCCGTCGGCGATGAGCACCGCGCCGTGCCGCCCAATGGCCTCGCACATCGCCGCATCCTCGGCCAGGATGCCCTCGGCCTCCGCGGCCAGCGCGTCGAGCAGGGAGGCATCGCTCGATGCCGCGCGACCGACCGCGTCGCGCATGCGCTGCATGGCCCACGGCAGGTTCACCGCCGTCGGCCGCGATTGTTCGAGGCGGCTGATGGCCGCAAGCAACGCCTCACGCGACGGGGCCGCTTCGTGGGCGAATGACGCGACGAGCCCCAAGGCAGCGGCCACACCGATGGCCGGCGCCCCGCGCACCGCCAGCGTGCGGATGGCGTCGTCCACGTCACCGATGGTGCGCAGTTCGCGCTCGACCACCGTCGCGGGAAGCAGGCGCTGGTCGAGGATGCGCAGCGTGCGGGACGCCGAGTCCCAGTGGAGGGCGCGGGGGATGTGGGGCACGGGTGAGGCGGGTGCGGGGTGCGGGGTGCGGGGTGAAACCGGCAGGAGAAACATGGGACACAGTGCGCCGGCGGCAAATCGGCGGCGCCTCTCCTCCCCGTCCCCACTCCCGTCCCTCTTCACCACGCCTCAACCCCCTCCCCGTTCCACTCACCGTCCCCCCGCACCCTGCCCCCTTTCCCCGTGCCCCCGTAACTTTCGTCATCTCCCTTCGGTGCATCCAGCATGCCCTACGAATTCCTGACCGTCGAAGTCGCCGACCGCATTGCCACGGTCACGATCAACCGTCCGGACAAGCTCAACGCGCTCAACGCGCGCGTGCTCGAGGAGCTCGACAGCGTCTTCACCGCGCTCGCCGCCGATCGCCTCGTCGGCGCCGTCATCGTGACGGGGGCCGGCCGCGCCTTTGTGGCGGGAGCGGACATCGCCGAGATCGCCGCCAACGACGCGGCGGGGCTCGAGCGGCTGTCGGCGCGTGGACAGGCGATCTTCACCACGATCGAGCGGCTGTCGAAGCCCGTCATCGCGGCGGTCAATGGCTTCGCGCTCGGCGGCGGCTGCGAACTGGCGCTCGCGTGCCACATCCGCGTCGCGTCGGAGCACGCCAAGTTCGGCCTGCCCGAGGTGAAGCTCGGGCTCATCCCCGGCTACGGCGGCACGCAGCGCCTGCCGCGCCTCATCGGCAAGGGGCGCGCCCTGCGGATGATCCTGTCGGGCGAGCAGGTGGATGCCGCCGAGGCGCACCGCCTTGGCCTCGTGGACGAACTGGCGACGGCGACGACGCTCCACGACGTGGCGCGTTCCATCGCGCTGCAGATGACCAAGAACGGCCCGGTGGCCGTGGCGCGGGCGATCGAGGCGGTGACCGACGGCTTCGACCGGCTCTCCGACGACGCGATGGGGCTCGAGGCGCGGCTCTTCGGCTCGCTCGGCGCCACCAGGGACATGGCCGAGGGGACGGCCGCGTTCCTCGCCAAGCGCCCCGCGCAGTTCACGGGCGAATAGGGTGACCGAGGGAACCACCGCGCGCACGCGCGTAGCGGCGCTAGCGGTGCGCGACTTCCGCAACCTCGAGCGCGTGGACGTCACGCTCCCACCCGAGGGAATCGCCATCGTCGGCGAGAACGGCCAGGGCAAGACGAGCTTTCTCGAGGCGCTCGCGTACGTGGAGCAGCTGCGCTCGATGCGCGGCGCGCGCGACCGCGACCTCGTGCGGTTCGACGCGCCGGCGTTCCACGTGCACGCCACCGTGCACGGCCCCGACGGGGTGCGCCAGCTTGGCGCGGGCGCCGACCGCGCGGGACGCAAGAAGGTGACGCGCGACGGCGTGGAGCTGCCGCGCATCACCGATGCGCTGGGCGCGCTGCCCTCGGTGCTGCTCGCGCCGCGCGACGTGGCGCTCGTCGCCGACGGGCCCGCCGAGCGGCGCCGGTTTCTCGACATCGCGCTGGCGCTCACGTCGCCGAGCTACCTGCGCGCGCTGCGCCATTACCGCGCCGCGCTCGAGCGGCGCAACGCCGCGCTGCGCGACGCCGCGCGCCATCGGCGTGGCGCCGAGGCCGTCGCGGTGTGGGAGCCGGTGCTGGCCGAGCACGGCGCCGTGCTCGTGACCGAGCGCCGGGCGTGGGTGGAGCAGCACGCCGCCGAGTTCACGCGCCTGTCGCACGCCATCGGCGAACCGGGCGAGGCGGCGATGGCCTACGCCACGACGCTGTCCGACGAAGGGGCGGTGGCGGATGCGCTGCGGGCCGCGCTCGACCGCCTGCGCGAACACGATGTCCGGCGCGGCAGCACGCACGCCGGCCCGCACCGGGACGATCTCGCGCTGACGCTCGACGGGCGCGACCTGCGCGTCGTCGGGTCCGCGGGACAGCAGCGCACCGGGGCGATCGCGCTGCGCCTGCTCGAGGCCGCGACCCTGCGGGCGCGCCGCGCCACGCTGCCGGTGCTCCTGCTCGACGACCCCTTTGCGGAACTCGACAACCGGCGCGCCTCGCGCGTGCTCGACCTGCTGCTCGAGGCCGGCGTGGGTCAGGTGGTGCTGTGCGTGCCGCGGCCCGAGGAGATTCCCGGCCGCTTCACGCGCCTTGCCCGCTACCGGATTGCCGCCGGCGCGCTGTCGGAGGGCGCATGACGGGGCGTCGCCCGGGCCCGGAGAAGGTCGGCGATGCGCTGGCCGACCTGCTCGCGGGCAGCCCGCTGGGCGCTCGCATCGCACGCGCCGAGGTACTTGGACACTGGGCGACGGCGGTCGGGCCTCAGATCGCCGCGGTGACGCAGCCACGGGCCATCGCCGAGAACGGCACGCTGACGGTCGGCGTGAAGACGAGCGCGTGGCTGCAGGAACTGTCCATGATGGAGCGTTCGCTGGTCGCGAAAGTGAACAAGAGCGCGGCCACGGACGTGGTGAAAAGGATACGCTGGGAACTGTATCGCTAACTTATTGACTGACTTATACTTACGGACGAGGCCCCCGGTTGCATTTCGGGGGCTTTTCAATTATAGTATAGGGGATGTGGAGAAACGCTCGAAATTCGGCGTTTCTTTGGAGCTCCCCCAACTCCCCTTTCTGCACGCGCAATGGCCAAGACGAACGACGCGGCTGAATCGCACTACGACGCTTCCGGGATCCAGGTCCTCAAGGGACTCGAGGCGGTCCGCAAGCGCCCCGGCATGTACATCGGCTCCACCTCGGCCCGCGGGCTGCATCCCCTCGTGTACGAGGTGGTGGACAACTCGATTGACGAGGCCCTGGCGGGCTACTGCGACACGGTGGCGGTGACGATCCACGCCGACAACTCGATCACGGTGATTGACAACGGGCGCGGCATCCCGGTGGACATGCACCCGACGGAGAGGCTCCCGGGCGTGGAGCTGGCGCTGACGGTGCTGCATGCCGGCGGCAAGTTCGACAAGAGTTCGTACAAGGTGTCGGGCGGCCTGCACGGGGTGGGCGTCTCGGTGGTGAACGCGCTGTCGGAGTCGCTGAAGGTCTGGATCAAGCGCGACGGCAAGGAGCACTACATGGACTTCGTGCGTGGCGACACGACGACGAAGCTCAAGGTGCTGGGCAAGGTGGGGGCGTCGGACACCGGCACGACGATCTGGTTCAAGCCGGACCATGAGATCTTCACCGAGCTGCAATACGACTACACGACGCTGGCGTCGCGCCTGCGCGAGCTGTCGTTCCTCAACAAGGGAGAT
>JAJZRK010000208.1 GCA_021802745.1 bacterium | reverse complement strand
GCTGTCGTGGCTCTACGTCGTGTACTACGCGGTGAACCGCTGACGTGACGCGCTGGCGACTGCTCGACACCGGCGCGCGCGACGGCGCCTGGAACATGGCCTGCGATGTCGCGCTGATGGCCCGCGCGCGGCGCACGGGCGAGTCGGTGTTCCGTACCTACGCCTGGCATCGCCCGACGCTCTCCTTCGGCCGTCATGAGGCGGCGCGCGCGCACTACGACGCAAGCGCCATCGCCGCCGCGGGTGTTGACCTCGTGCGCCGTCCGACCGGCGGCCGCGCGCTCCTGCACCACCACGAAGTCACCTATTCCATCACCGCACCCGTCGAAGACGGCGTGCCGCTCACGGAGAGCGTCCGCCGCTTCAACCGCCTGCTCCTGCGCGCACTGCAACGACTCGGGGTGCCCGCCGTTGAGGCGGCCGCGCCACGCGCCCTGCGCCCCGAAGGCGCCGCCTGCTTCGCCGTGCCGAGCGCCGGCGAGTTGTCGCTCAACGGCCGCAAGCTCGTCGGGAGCGCCCAGGTGCGGCAGGACGGCGTGTTGCTCCAACACGGCTCCATCCTGCTGGACGATGATCAGGGGCGCATCGCGGGATTCGCCGTGGGCCCTTATGTGCCGGCGGCGCCGGCGGCCGCGCTGCGCGAGGTCCTCGGCGAAGGCGCCGCGTACGCGGCCGTTCGGGATGCGCTGCAGCAGGCGGTCGCCGACGCCGCTGGTGGCGCTTCGATGGGGACGCTCGTCCTCTCGCCGGACGCGTCGCTCAGCACGGCTGATGCGTTCGACGACGCCCTGGTGCAGTTCCGCGACCCCCAGTGGACGTGGCGCCGCTGACCATTCCCCCGTAACGTTTCCTCCGGTGACCCAACCTGTCGTGCGCGCTCTCGTACTGGCCTTCCTTGCCGCCGCCTCCGTCGCCTGCCGCAGCCGCGACGTGGGACCGACGGGCGGCGTGCTCGTCGTCTCGGCTGGTGCGGACGCGGAGACCCTCTTTCCGCCCCTTGCCGTCGGCAGCCAGGTGCGCGCCGTCACGGAACTCATCTACGACAAGCTGGCCGACATCGGCCCCGGGCTGAACACGATCGGCGACACCGGCTTCGTGCCCAAGCTCGCGAAATCGTGGGAGTGGTCGGCCGACTCGCTCACCATCACGTTCCATCTGGATCCCCGCGCGCGCTGGCACGACGGGCGTCCGGTCACCGCGGCCGATGTGCAGTACGCGTTTCGCGTCTGGACCGACAGCGCCGTCGGCGCGGTGCAGCGGGTGGCGCTGGCAAGCATAGACTCGATCGCCACGCCCGATCCGCTCACCGCGCGGGTGCATTTCCGCGAACGCACGCCCGAGCAGTTCTACGCCTTCGTCTACACGCTGATTCCGCTGCCGGCGCACCTTCTCGCGGCGATTGCCGACACTGCCCTGCACGAGGCGCCGGAGGTCCGGGCGCCGGTCGGGAGCGGCCCGTTCCGCTTCGTATCGTGGACGCCGCGCGAGCGGCTCGAGCTGACCGCCAATGGCGCGTACTACGCCGGCCGGCCGCGCCTCGACGGCGTGGTCTTCGTCGTCGCGGCGCAGGGCGCCACGGTCGCCGCGCGCCTCTTCGCCGGTGAGGCGGACTTCCTCGAACAGCTGGCGCCGCCCGATTTCGCGCAGCTGCCGGCCGATGGATCGGTGCGCGCGCAGGCCTACGGCGGCTTCGACTATGCCTTCGTGCAGTTCAACGTGCGCGATCCCGCCGCGGCCGACCGGCCGCACGCGGTCTTCGGCGATGCCGCCACGCGCCGCGCGCTCACGATGGCGGTCAATCGCGCCGCGATCGTGCGCAGCGTCTTCGACACCCTCGCCCTCCCCGCCATCGGCCCCTTCTCGCGCACGCAGTGGACGGCCGACACCACGCTGCAGGGCATTCCGTTCGATCCGGCCGCCGCCGTGCGCATGCTTGACTCGCTCGGCTGGCGCGACCGCGACGGCGACGGCGTGCGCGATCGGGGCGGCCGCGCGCTTCGCTTCTCGCTCCTCGTGCCGGCGTCGAGCCGCACGCGCCAGGCGGCCGCCGTGCTCATGCAGGCGCAGCTCAAGACGCTCGGGGTGGCCGTCACCATCGAACAGGCCGACTTCAACGCCTTCCTCGACCGGGCGCACCGCGGCGCGTTCGACGCGCTTGTCGGTGGCGTCCGCACGAACCCAAGTCCGCGCGGCGTGCGGGACATGTGGGGTACGCCGGGTCCGGCTCGCGGCGGCCAGAACTGGGGACGATGGAGCAACGCCCGCTTCGATACCCAGGTGGACAGTGCGCTCGCGGCCACCAACACGGACGCGGTGCGCGCGCACTTTCGTGCGGCGTATCAAGCCGCCATTGACGATGCGCCGGCCATCTGGCTCTACGAGCCGCGGCTCTACGCCGGCCTCCACCGGCGCCTCACCACCGGCGTGCTGCGCCCCGACGCGTGGTGGTCCGGCGTCGCCACCTGGACGATAGACCCGGCGCAGCGGCTGCCGCGCGATCGCCGCGCGGCCACCACGCCCTGAGGCGTGGCGCGCCGCATCCTCACACGGCTCGCCCACGCCGCCGCCGTCTGCGCGGTGGTCGCGTCGTCGGTCTTCCTGCTGCTGCAGTTCGCCCCGGGCGATCCGTTCGCCACGGCGCTCGACGGCGCGGACGTTCCGCCCACCGTGCGCGCCGAGTGGCGCGCGCGCTACGGCTTCGACCTGCCGCCCGGTGAACGATTCGTGCGCTGGGCCGGTGCGCTCGCGCATGGCGAACTCGGATACGCAGCCTCCCGTCATCGCACCGTCGCCGCCGTGGTGGCCGACGCCGTGCCGCGCACCCTGCTGCTCGTCGGCACCGCGCTCGTGATCGGATTCGCCGGCGGGGTGTGGATCGCGCTGCTTCAGGTCCGCCACCACCGGCGCTGGCCCGACCGCCTCCTCGGCGCGCTGACGCTGGCGGGGGTGGCCCTGCCCGAATTCCTGCTCGCCCTGCTCGCCATGACGTGGCTCGGCGCGCGCTGGCGGCTCTTTCCCGTGGCGGGGATCAGCAGCTTCGGCGACGCGGCTCCCTGGCCGCTGTGGGAGCGCGCCCTTGACCTGTTGTGGCACCTCGCGCTACCCGCCGGCGTCCTCGCCCTCGCCGTGGCGTCGCGCGTGGCGCGCCACCAGCGGGCGGCACTCCTCGCCGTCCTGCGCGAGGACTACATTCGCACCGCCCGCGCCAAGGGACTGGGCGAATGGGACGTGCTCTGGCGACACGCCCTCCCCAATGCCATCGGCCCGGTCATCGCGCTGCTCGGCCTCGCCCTCCCGTCACTCGTCGGCGGCGCGGTGCTCATCGAGCGGATCTTCGGCTGGCCCGGCATGGGACTCACGCTCTTCGATGCGCTCCTCGCGCGCGACTATCCGCTGGTGCTCGCCGCGGTGCTGCTCGGCACGCTGGTCGCCGTCGTCGCGCGCACGCTCACCGACCTGATCGCGGACATCGTCGCGCCGCGCCGCGTGCCGGGGCGCTGATGGCCGCCTCCACCTGGCAGCGACTGTACGGCGACCGCGCGGCCCGCGTGGCGGGGGGCGTGCTCGCCGCCGCGACGCTGGTCGCCGTGTTCGCGCCGCTGCTCGCGCCATACGATCCCACCGCGCAGCCCGATCCCGTCGCGCTCCGCCTCGTCGCGCCATCGCTCGCGCATCCCTTCGGCACCGATCCGTTCTCGCGGGACGTGCTCAGCCGCATCCTGCACGGGGCGAGCGTCTCCCTCGGCGTCGCCGCCGGCGCGATGCTGCTGTCGGTGACGCTCGGCACCGTGCTCGGCGCCGTCGCGGCGATTCACGGCGGGTGGGTGGACACCGTCGTCTCGAGCGTCGTGGATGTGCTCATCGCGATGCCCCGCCTGCTCGTCGTCATTGCCCTCGTCGCGACGTTCGGCACGTTGTCGCCGTGGTGGCTCGTCGCCCTCATCGGCGGCAGCGGCTGGCTCACGACGGCGCGCATCGTGCGCGCCGAGTTCCGCGATCACCTCCAGCGCGAGTACGTGCTCGCGGCGCGCGCGCTCGGCGCGTCGTCGTGGCGCATCGCGTGGCGGCACCTGCTCCCCGCCGTCGCCCCCCAGGTGGCCGTGGCTGCCGCGCTCGCCCTCGCGGCGGTCATTCCGCTCGAGGCGGCGCTCAGTTTCGTCGGCCTCGGCATCCAGCCGCCGCTCCCGAGCTGGGGCAACATCCTCCTCGATGGCACGGATTACCTGACGACGGCCTGGTGGCTGGTGCTCTTTCCGGTCGGCGCCGTCACGCTGACGGTCGGGTCGGCGCTCGTGCTCGCCGACCGACTGCGCGTCGCCATCGCCGGCGAGGAGCGTGCGCGGTGACCGAATTGCTGAGGGTCGAGGGACTGCACGTCGCCGCGGCCGGCGCGGCCGGTGCGACATCCACGCCGATTCTCCGCGACGTCTCCTTTATGGTGCGCCCGGGAGAGACCGTGGGTGTGCTCGGCGCCAGCGGCAGCGGCAAGACGTCGCTCGCCCTCGCGCTCCTCGCCCTCCTGCCCGACGGGCTCGAGGCGCGCGGCCGCATCATCTTCGAGGGGCACGAACTGTTGACCGCCTCGCGCGGTGCGCGTCGCACCCTGCGCGGCCGCCGCCTGGCGATGGTCTTCCAGGAGCCGTTCACCGCGCTCAATCCGCGCCAGCGCGTGGGCGCGCAAGTGGCCGAGGTCGCCGTCGCGCACGGCGAGCGGAACAGCGCCCGCGCCCAGCGCGCGGCCGTCGAAATGCTCGCCCGCGTCGGCCTCGAGACGTGTGAGCAACTCGCGCTCCGCTTCCCGAATGAACTTTCCGGGGGCGAACGGCAGCGAGTCCTGCTCGCCATGGCGCTCCTGCTCGATCCCGCGCTGGTCATCGCCGATGAGCCGACGTCGGCGCTCGACGTCACCGTGCAGGCGCAGGTGCTCCAGCTCCTGCGCACGCAGCAGCGGGAGCGTGGCATGGCCTTGCTGCTCGTGAGCCACGACCTCGCGGTGATCGCCACCACCTGCGAGCGGACGCTCGTGCTGCACGACGGCCGCATCGTCGAGGACGCCTCCACGCGCCAACTGCTCCTGGCGCCCGAGCATCCGCAGGCGCGGGCGCTGGTGGACGCGGTCCGGCCATTGAGACCCGGCTCGTGAGCGCCCTGTTCGAGATTCGCGACCTCGTGGTCGCCTACCCGTCGCGCGGCGCTCGCGTGCGCGCCGTGGACGGCGTCTCGCTCGACGTGATGCGCGGCGAGACGCTCGCCCTCGTCGGTGAATCGGGCAGCGGCAAGACGAGCCTCGGCCGGGCCCTCCTCCGCCTCGTCCCCGTGGCCGCCGGCAGCGTGCGCTTCGATGGCCTCGACGTGCGCGCGCTTTCGGGCGACGGCCTGCGCACGTTCCGGCGGCGCGCGCAGGTGGTCTTCCAGGATCCCAAGGCCTCGCTCGATCCCCGCATGCGCGTGAGCGAGATCGTGCGCGAGGGCATAGACATCCACGCGCTCCTCGCGCGCGAGGCCGCCGATCTCCGCGTCGCCCACCTGCTCGAGGAAGTGGGGCTCTCGGCGGCGGACGCCGAGCGCCATCCGCACGAGTTCTCGGGCGGCGAACGCCAGCGCATCGCCATCGCGCGGGCGCTCGCCGTGGAGCCCGAGTTCCTTGTTCTCGACGAAGCCGTCTCCG
>JAJZRK010000207.1 GCA_021802745.1 bacterium | reverse complement strand
CACCGAACCGGCGAGAAGCGTAGGCGGCGTAAGGGCGATGGGCAAGGGAGGCACGCGAACGACGCGCGACCCATACCCACTGGCAGGGCGTGCGGGATGGTCCTTCATGGCTGGCTTGCCCGCGTAAACGCCGCGCCCTACCTTGCCGCCGACGTCGCCGCACCATGCGCGTCACCCGTTCTGCGGCTATAGAGGCATCCGCTGGCTCCCGCCCATTCGGCGCCGTTCCCGTCGGACTTTCCGTCGCGCATCCAAATCTGCATGCCTTTGCCAGTCGAATTGTTTCGCTCATTGCGCCGTACCGCACTGCTCCGCGGGCTGTCGTTGCTAGGCGAGCGCCGCCGGCGCATCCTCGCTTGGCAGGCCATGGCGGCCGCTGGTGTGCAGCTGGCGACTTTCTCGCGCAACGGGCTGACGTGGCGAGCGCCCGTCGGCGATTCACATATCGGCTTTGGCCTCTTCGTCGAAGGGGGATTCGCCCAGGCGTCCATCGATCTGCTGGTTGCGTGGCTGCGGGCGCGCGGGCGGACGCTTGGAGGTGCGGACGTGATCGTCGATGTCGGGGCGAACATCGGATCCACGTGTATTCCCATAGTGCGCGCCGCTGGATGTCGCGCCGTCGCCATCGAACCCGAGCCCGGAGTGTTTGCGTTGCTGCGCGAGAATGTCGAGCGGAACGGGCTCGCGGACCGCTGTATCCTGATTGATGCGGCCGTTGCGGTTACGGGGGGCCAGGTGACGATGACTCTGGGCACCGATATCGGCGCGGCGAGCGTGGTGTCGGAGATGCCCGGGCGACCCGCCTCGTCGATCCGTGGCTCGCGCTTCGACGTGCGCGCGCTGCCACTCGGCGACGCGATATCCGGCGCAGGCGTCCATCCGTCAGAGGTGGCGCTCGTGTGGGCTGACGTTCAGGGAAGTGAAGCGGCCGTGATCGAAACGGGCGAGGCGTTGTGGTCGCTGGGGGTCCCCTTGTGGGCCGAGTTTGAGCCCGGGTTGCTGACGATGCATGGAGGAGTCGAGCGGTTCTACACGGCCGCCAGCCGGTCGTTTGACCGCTTCATCGAGGCGCGGCGCCTGTTCGCGGAGGGACTGGAGGCAGCGCCGCAGGACATCTCGCGCCTGCGCGAGGTGCTCGACCTGACGCCGCAGCAGACTGACGTGCTCTTGCTTCCGCCGACCTTCGACCACGGGCGGGCGATATAGATCGACTCGCCGAATGGCGGGCGGGGTCACGCGGCAGGTCCATGTTCGCGACCGGATCGTTATGATTGGGCGGTGTTCGCCTCGGACAACCTCACCCCGATCGACGTGCGCACGGCCGCGACCTTACTGAGGCGAGGAGTGCGTGCACGTTCACAGTCCCCTGGGATGGCTGCCAACGCGATGCCCCCGATGACCGCCGAAGGCGGGTTCCCCGCGATTTTCGTGATCAGCCTGTCCACGTCGCGTGAACGGCGGGAGCACATCGCGCGTCAGCTGACGACCTTGGGCTTGCCGTGGGAGTTCATTGACGCCGTGGACGGACTTGCGCTCCCTCCGGACGACGTACAGCGCGTGGGCGACAGCACGGTCATCGAAGTCAGTCCCGGATTGCGGCGTCGGCTGACGCCAGGCGAGATCGGCTGTGCCTTGAGTCATCAGCACTGCTACCGCCTGATTCGCGAGCGCGGACTGCCGATGGCGATCATCCTGGAGGACGATGTCGACGTGTCGGTCGAGCTCCTTGCGGTGATGCGGGCGCTTCCGCGGTTTCCCAGGAACTGGGAGTTGGTGTTATTCGCCCATCACTCGGCGCGGCACGGGCCGAACGAGGGGGCGGCGACCGCTTGGCGGGGAGTGGCTGTTCATCGGAGGCACCGCGTGGCGCGCGTGGTGGAGTTCGCCATGGGCGCCATGGCGTACCTGATCTCTCACGAAGGCGCGCGCAAACTCCTGGATCATGGCACTCCAGTGCGGATGCCCGCGGATTGGCTCACCGGCTATGCGCCGAGCGCCGGCGTGCGCCTGTTCGCGGTCACGCCGCCGGTGATCACTCCGCACGCCGCGACGCCGCACGCGACGACACTTCCCGATCGGGAGGCGTCCTTCTCCTGGACGCAGCAGACGCCCCGGCGGGGTCCAGTGTTCGTCCGACTCCGAATGTGGGTCGGCACTGTTCTGCTCTGGATGCGCAAGGCGGGCGTCTACCCGGATGCATACTCGCGGCGGCTCCAAGCGTTGACAAACGGAAACCGCGCCCGATGAAGCGGTTCCTCTATCTCTTTCAGGTCGAGGAGGATCTTCCATCCGCACTTGAGCAGGCGGCGGGGGACGATAGCGACATTCTATTCCTATCCTGGCGTGCGCGATCGCCCGACCCGCGCAGCATTCACTATCCGTCGAGTTCGTGGACGCAGGGGCGGAACCGGCTGCTCAGGGAGGCAATGGGGCGCGACTACCTCTACGTCGTCTTTGCGGACGACGATATCGTCCTTTCGCTCACCGACCTTGGCGTGGCGGCCGCCGGTCCGTATGCGAACCCGTGGCGAGTCTTCGAGCAGTTCCTGCTTTCCCGCGAACCCGCGGTCGGCTGCGGCATGTACTCTTGGCACCTGTGCGGCGGGTGGCTCGATGCGGCGCAGGACGTGCAGACGCTTCGCTTCTTCGACGCGATCCTCAATGCATTCCATCGCGAGGCGGTTGATGTATTGCTCCCGTACTACGACCTGCTCGACGAGCAGACGGAGTGCTATTCCCAGAATCTCCTCTGCAGTCTCGCGGCCGATCTCTTTCCAGGACACGTGATCCAAACGAACCGCGTGCGTGTCGCCAATACGCAACGGCGTCGCGTTGATACCGAACTGCTGGTCTGCAAGCCAGACCATCTCTACCTGGAGTCGCTGCGCGACACGGTGTGGAGGCGGCGATTTGCGCGGCAGAGCATCGGGGAGTCGGCCCGGCATCCGACAATGGGGCCACCACGGGCGAAGCCAGCGTCCTACGCGATTGCGGAAGATGAACTGGCGTCGCACTACGATCTGCGGCACGCCCTGTGGACGCGTCGGCGAGAGCTTCTTGCACTTCCGAGAGACGACGAGTTCTACTCGGACCATGCGGACTCGCCGCGCGCGCGACGGTGGCGTGAGGTGCAGCAGCGGCGTGCGCAGGCCGCGGCGCTCGCGGCGCCGTCTCCTGTCGCTCCACGCCGGCCGATCGAAATAGCGGAGTGGACTCGGGCCATGCTGAATCGGCCGACGGTGCGATCGAGCCTCCTGTTCCAGGTGGCCCGCGAAGTCTACCGTGGACGCACCCAGTCAAACGCCATGGCCAGCGTCTGGCGCGCGCTCCAGTCCCGGCGGCGCGCGCGAGCGCTGTGGAAATCGTGGTATCGCGACGCGCGGTGTGTGTATGAGATTCCCGAATCGCGCCAGCAGGAGGTGCTCGAGCTTCTTGCCGTCGCACTGAACTCGCTGCCTGGCTCTGGAGTCGTGTTCATTGATGTGGGCGCCGGGCGTGGGGACGTCCGCCATCGGCTCGTAGCAGCCAGCCTGCACAAGCGGCTGTTCTCCGTGGGCATCGACCCCATCGACGTGCGGGCGCATTTGCTGTATGCCGGCTACGTGCAGGCCGCCATCACGGATGGTCCGGAAGGCTACGCGGACTTCTACTGCTATGGCTCCAGCGATTGCAGTTCGCTGAAGCGCCTGAATGCCGCCAAGGTCACACACGACCCGTCGCAAGGGGGCGATCGGCTGTACTACTCCCCGGCGCCGATCGAACGTCTCGAGCACACCGTCACGGTGCCGACCTTCAACCTGTCCACCATCGTGCGGCAGTATGGCCTCGCCGACGACGTGCTGCACTTCCTGAAGATCGACGCGCAGGGCAGCGACCTCGATGCGTTCAGAAGTCTCGGTTCGCTGAGCGAGCGCTGTCTGTTCGTTCGCACGGAAACCGTCCTTGCCGCGAAGGACGGAACGGTGTCAACGCTCTACGACGGACAGTCGAGCTTCGCGGAGGATCGCGCGGTGTTTGAGGAAGCCGGATTCCGGCTTTTCAACGTTGCGCGTTTCGACACAACCCCCGAAGCCGACGTGACGTTCGTGAATGTGCAATTGTTCCGCGAGTTGCTTCCCCAGCTCTGTCGCTAGGGCGCTGCGTTATCCGGCGCGAGGAGCGGCTCCGGAGAGTTGGGATTTCCCCACGTGGAGTCGCCGGCGTGCCACAGAAAGGAGCGAACAAGGCCCGGGACGCACACGACAGGAATCCCGCGGCGCGCGGCCGCGTTGGGCGCACCCACGGTGATCCACGAGTCCTCGAGCGAGGCCTCCCACCGCCGCTTGGGGGCCCCCAAGTACTCGGTGGGAATGGGAAGCACCGCGCGCCAATAGTCCCGATGCGCGTGGAGATGAACCCCGGAGGTTTCCCGCTTCAGTCGCACGCGCACACCGCCGACCGCGGTTTCCTCCAGTGCGGCGTGCAGCGCGGCGTCGTAGCCTGTGAGTACTGGCCGGACTGCCGCATCCTCAACGGCCTGAAGCACGGAGAGTGTGTCCGGACGCACGTCCACATCGTCTTGCACGCACGAAATCCACTGCAGCCGCGCGTCGGCGAGCAGATACTCGAGACCCACGGTCAGCGCTGCGCTGATGCCCCGGTTGCGGGGCAACCGTAGATACTCGGCGCCGCACCCACGCGCCACAGCCCTGTTGCGCTCCGCCATGGCCTCGCGAGATCCGTCATCCATCACCAGCACCGGCGCGCCAAGGCCGCAGAGTTGCGGGAGTGATCGCTCGAGGGCGGTTGCCCGCTCGAACGTGGTGACAAGGATGGCGCGGTCGTGCCACGCGGAAGCGGTGAGTGCACGGGGTTCCGCCCCTTGGTTGCTGAGGGGAAGCAGGGCGTCCAGGCGTGCATGCAGCTCGGGGTCGCTGGCGACACCGGATCCCGGAAGGCGCGAGCGGAGCAGCAGGTAGCGCCGGTTCTCGAGTACACGCTGGTACCCATTGCGGAGCCCTCGTACGAGTGCGACGGGAAGCGCTGCGACCGCCCCGTGGGGCACGATCACCCAATCGAACGGGAGACCGGCAAAATCGTCCGAGATGCTGCCCAGCGGAGTCAGGCGGCGCAGATACGGTGCCAACTCCTCGGGACCGAGCACGCGAGCGTCCCGTGGGTCGTCGTCGATGGCCCGCAGCACGGCCCGCACGTGCCAGGCGTCCAGCAACGGCCCCAGCAGGGTAGTGCGTCGTGCGGTCCTCGCCAGTCCCACGAATTGTCGGACGAGTCCCTCCGCCATGTCAGCTCCCGTTCCTGTGGGACACGCCCAGCCTGATGCGCGCTGCTCGGCCCGCGCCTCCGGCAACCTACCCAGCCACCGGCAGCCCCACAACGTCCGACGCTTGACGCCCTCATCGACGCCTGCCTACTGTGGAGCCGCAGCTCGCAGGTTCGACATGCCACATTCCCTGTCCTGAGGTAGGCGTCACCGTCCAATGATCTCGACCCTCAGGAAGTGTGTGGAGATGTTGCCGAGGGAGCTGCGCCTCGGCTGGATGACCTTGCCGCTCCTCGGAATGGTCGCGGGGGCGTTGGAGGGTGGGCAGGCGGGTGCCATATACCTGTTGATCCGCCTCATGGGCGAACCGCGCGCGATCTTCGAATTCGCCTTGTGGTCGCCGCTGCGCCGCC
>JAJZRK010000206.1 GCA_021802745.1 bacterium | reverse complement strand
CCCCTCTCTCATTCCTCCACTCCTCCCCCTCACCAAGCCCCTGTACCCCTCACCCCTCACGGCTTTCTAATCGTATCAATCTTCCCCGTCTTCTCGTCAATCTTGAAGCGCGGTTTGGTGGCCTGGTCGTAGTCGCCCTTCTCCACCTTCGGGGCGGTGGCCTTTGGCGCGGCCGCGGCCGCCTTGGCGGCGCTGTCCGCCGCCTTCACGCCGGTGTCAGCGGCGCTGGTCACGCTGTCGGCGGCCGTCGCGGCGGGAGCAACCGCCGACGTATCCACGCCAGGCGTCGCGGCCGCGTTCTGCTTGCCGCCGCACGCGGTCAGCGCGAACGCCGGCGCGAAGATCATCCACTGACGCCGGTTCATCGCTGGTTCTCCGGTCGAATGGCCTGGATGCGCCCACCCCCGACGGTGAAGCGCGGACGCAGCACGTGTTCAAAGGGACCGTCGTTCGCCTGGGCTTCCATCGCCGAGCGCAGCCGCGCCATGGTCATGAGGCTCGGCACGGTATACGAATCGGCGGCGAGCAGGTTCACCGTGTAACCCAGGTCCTGGAACGATGCGATGCTCATCGCGCTCCACGGCATGTTCGGCGTGCCTTCCGCGTAGCCGGTCATCAGTTCCATGTCGAACGCGGCGGTGCCGCCCACCGGCGACTTGTTCGTCCCCGTGCAGGCCGAGGTGAACGACTCGCGCCAATGGCCGTCGGCGGTGCCCGGCGTTCCGCACTGCTCCACCGCGACGCCGGTGCCGCCGGCGCAGTGGTTGGCAGTGATGCCGGCAATTGACAAGCACTGGGCGAGCGCCGTCGCTCCCGAGAAGCGCGGGTTGGTGCTGCCGGTCGGCGTCGTGTCGTTGTAGACGCGCGCCTGCAGAAGGTTCTTGCTGGGATCGTCCCAAATCGTGCCGAAGCCCACGACGTGGTTCATCTCATGGAGGACGAGGGACTCAAAGCGCCCGGTGTTGATGTAGTTCTGGATGTCGGCTTCATCGAACTTCATTACGCCGACCGCGGGCAGGATGGTCTGGTTGCGCACATAACACGGACCGGCCTGTGCGAGGATCTTGCCCGCACCGTCTATGGGTCCCACCGACGCGTAGATGATCACGCCCTGCGTGGTTTCATTGAGCGTGCCCGTGAGCCCGCTGACGCCGCAGCCATCGAGCCCCGCGCCGGCCAAGTTGACCGTCGAAAGCTGACCGACGAGCGCCGCCTTGATGCGATTGGCGGCGTTGGTAAACGCCGTCTGCGCCTCCGTGGACATCGTGGGGCCGAAGAACCGCAGGTCCACCACGAAGCTGGTCTGGATGTTCGCGGAGAAGGAGGCGGAGAAGCTGCCGGCGGTGGCCGTGGCCGTCTGCGTGCCACCGCGGCTGCCGAGCCGCCAGATCCCGCCGGAGGCGACGCCACTCGAATTCGTCGTGAGCGTCGTTGGCGAGACGGAGCCGCCACCCGCCGTGACGGCGAAGGTGACGGCTTGGTTGGCAATACCGTTGCCGAACTGGTCCTGCACCGTGGCGGCGAGCGGCGTCGCGAGCAGGTCGCCGGCGCGGGCCGTTTGCGAGTTGCCAGCCGACGCGACCACCTTGGCCACGCTCCCTGGCGTCCCCGTCGCCGTGATCGTCAGCGGCGTAAGGCCCGCCACCGTTACCGTGAGCGTGTTTGCGCCGGCCGTGGTGCCAAGCGTCCAGGTGCCGACCGACGTCGGACCGGACGCCGTCTTGGTCGGCGCACCGACGAGCGAGCCGCCGCCGCTCGTCACCGCAACCGTGACCGCGACATTGCCCAGCGCGTTGCCCGACGCGTCGGTGACGGTGAACGTCGGCGCGCTGGAAAGTGCGGTGCCGACCGTTGCACTCACACCGGCGCCGGAGGCGACTTGCACCGCCGCCGGCTTCGCGGGACCCGTGCCGTCGCCGCTCGAACAGGCGGCCGACGCGAGTGTGGCAACAAGGAAACAGCGGCGCAGCGCCGCGCACGATGCAGGAAGCCCGGTCATGTGGGAGCGGTCAGGAGGGAATGGTGCGAGAATCCACGGCCGGGCCGCCGAAGCGGCCCAGCATGGAGGCAAATATGAGGTCGTCGTCGGCAAACGGGCGAACGCCGGCGTGCGCAATGACCAGGACACCGATGGCCGCGCCATCCCTCGTCAAGGGCGAGAAGAGCACGGCGCCCGTGGCGCCGCACGCATCGAGCGCGTCGAGGGAACCCCACCTCTCCTCACGCTCGGCGCGCGATGCCGCCAGGGCCGGTTCGCCCGTGCGCAGGCATTCGGACACCGGGCGCGCGAGATCCGGCACGGCCCCGTTGAAGGCTGCATTGGACGACGCAATCGCCGTCGGCGCGCCGTCGCTGCCCGGCATGACAACGGCGACCAGCGCGGCATCCAGCGGCGCCGACGAGCGGACGATCGCCCGCGCCGCCTCGGCGGCACCCGTCGCGTCCGACAACGCGGTCGCGAGTTGGTGCAGCGCCTGCAGCTGGCTCGCGGCGCTCGCCGGCACATGCCCGGCGTCGGACGTTTCTTCCGAGCCCGAACCGTGCGCGCGGATGATGTGCGAGGTGAGGCGGGTGGCGATCGGGACGCGCACCGGTTGCAGGGCAACGCCCGCCAGCAGGAACGTGAAGGCCATGGCCACCAAAATGATGCGCAGCACGCTCGTGCCGTGCACGTTCTGCAGGCGCGTCTGTTCGCCAAGCACGCGCAGTTCCTCCTCCCGGATCTGCATCACGAGGCTCATCAGCGAGTCGGCCACGTTCGCCGACGGCTCGCTCGAGAGGAAGCGGCGCGCCGCGTTGGCGCCTGCGCGGTCGCGAAGGAGCACGGCCGTGCGAAAGGCGTCGAACTGCTGGGCCGCGCCGCTGGCCAGCGCGCGCACCCGCTGGAACTGCCGCGGGTTGTCCTCGGTGCCGCGGCGCATGACCTCCAGCGCGTCCTCCACCTGGGCCTGCGTCGTCTGCAGCATCGCGCGCGTGGTGCTATCGGGGCGCACGACATAAGCCTTCGCCTGGCGCTCGCCCTCCTGCCGGGCGACCACCATGCGGAACGCGGCCGCCATGTTCGCGTTCGCCCGCTCCACGATGCGGTCGGCCGCCACCAGTCGTGCCGCGTAATAGTACGACGCGGCGCCGAAGAGGCCCAGGATCAGCAGCGCCGCACCAACGGTGATCGCGAGTTTCTGGACAGGAGTGAGTTGCATGAAGACGCGGACGCTCAGGGAATGGGACCCCAGCCGAACAGCCGGCGTGCGTCCACGCGCAACGCCCCAGGCTCGGTCCCCGGCAAAAAGTACTCCAAATAGCGGCGATCGGGCGGGGTCCGCGCGTCGGCCAGCGCTCCACTCGTCCGATCGAGTTCGGCGGTGACGAGTCCCGGCGGCGGCGTCCACGGAGCGCCATGGCCATAACTCGAGCGGGCCAGCATCTGGCCGAAGATCGGCGCGGCGAGCGTTCCACCCGCCGCCCCGGCCATGATGGGACGCGGCCGGTCGAAGCCAAGCCAGACGCCCGCCACGAGATCGGTGGTGGCGCCGAGGAACCAGACATCGGTGTTGTCATCGGTGGTGCCGGTCTTTCCCGCCACGGGCACCGAATACGGCACGTAGCGGCGCACGGCGGTGGCGGTGCCACGGTCCACGACGTCCTGCAGCATCTCGCGCACGATGAACGCGACGTCGGCGGGCATGGCGGGCGGGAGCGTACGCACGCCTTGGCTGTAGACCACGCGGCCCGATGCATCCTCGGCGCGCACGACAAAGCGCGGCTCCACCGCCACGCCGAGGTTGGGAAATGCCGTGAACGCTGCCACGAGGTCGAGTGGCTGCACGACCGAGGCGCCGATGGCGCTGGAGGGCCACGGCGCAATGTACGAGCGAATGCCCATGCGGCGCGCGAGCGCCACCACCGAGTCGCCGGTCACCCGCTGCCAGAGCTGCACCGCCACCGGGTTGCGCGATCGGGTGAGCGCCTCGCGCAGCGTCAGGTTGCCGAGGAACTCGCCGTCGGCATTGCCGGGGCGATAGATGACGCCGCGATCCACGACCAGCTCAAGGGATGTATCGGGAACGATCGCGTTGGCCGGAATCGAGTCGAGGATGGCCCGCGCATAGACGAACGGCTTGAAGGCGGAGCCAGGCTGCCGCACGCCGTTGATCGCGCGGTTGAACGGCGCCTCGGCATAGTTGCGGCCGCCGACGAGCGCGCGCACGTCGCCCGTGGCGGGGTCCATGGCGACCACCATGCCCTGCAGGTAGTCGGTGCTTCCGGGCGGGTGCTTGGCGTACGTCGGGTTGCGGTAGCCCGGGCGCCGCTCGACGGCCGCGGTTCCCTCGAGCAGCGCCACCCACGCCGCGTTCTGCAGGGTGGGATCGAGCGTCGTCATCACCTTGTAGCCGCCCTGCGCCACGGGAATGCCGGCGCGCTCCATCTGCGCGCGCACCACCTCCACGAACCACGGTGCGCTGAACGCGAGACCGCTGTTGGCGACCGTCATCACCTGCTGCGCCTTGGCGGCCGCCGCCTGCTCCTTCGAGATGAACTTCTGCGTGACCATCAGGTCGAGAATGGCATCCCGGCGATTGCGATTGCGCTCGGGATAGCGCGCCGGATCGTAGATGCGCGGCCCCTTGGGGAGCGCGGCCAGCGACGCCGCCTCGGCGAGGGTGAGGTGGGCGGCCGCCTTGCCAAAGTAGTGGCGCGCTGCGGCCTCGACGCCGTACCAGTTGCGCCCGAAGAGAATCGTGTTGAGATACGCCTCGAGAATCTGCTCCTTGTTGTAATGCCGCTCCATCTCGCGCGCGGCCCGCTGCTCGCGGAGCTTGCGCGGCAGGCCGGCAAGGCCGCGTTCGCTGCGATCAATGAGGTCGGGATGCAGGTTGCCGACGAGCTGCTGGGTGATGGTGGACGCGCCGCGCGATCCGCCCAGCAGGTTGTCCTTCATGGCCCCGGCGATGCCGACGAGGTCCACGCCGTCGTGCTGATAGAAGCGCTGGTCCTCCACCGCGATGAAGGCCTGCGGCAGGTAGCGCGGCAGCGTGCGGATGGAAACCGAGGTGCGCCATTCGTGGCCGATCTCGCCGATCAGCGTGCCGTCCCGCGCGTAGACGAGCGACGACTGCGGGAGCGGCGTGATCTGCCAGGCCTCGCCGGTGGACGGCTTCGGGGCAGGCGCCTGCTGCGCCGCCAGCAGGCTGGCGGCGAACAAGGGCAGGAGAGCGAGGCGCACGGACATCCAGAAGTTCTACACCGGGGACGGGGAAAGAGGAACGGGGAGGGGGTTCGGTGCCGGGAGAGACTTGCAGGAACCCGGAGCAGAGCGGCGGCGCTCCTCCCCCCCCTTTCTCATCACTCCACTCCTCCCTCCTCACTATACCCCTGCACCCTTCCCCACCCCCCCGTCGTATTGCCCCATTGCAACGCCCATGCGACCTTTGATTCGATGTCCATTCTTCGCCTCGCCATCGCGCAGTTCCGCCCCAGGAAGGGCGACGTGGCGGCCAACCTGGCCCGGGCCGGGGAGATTCTCGCCCAGGCGGCCGCCCTCGAGCCGCCGCCCCACGTCGTCCAGTTCCCCGAGGCCATCCTCTCCGGCTACTTCGTCGAGGGCGGCATTCGCGAGAATGCGATGACGCCCGATGAGGTCGTTCGCGCCCTCGACGGCCATTGGCGGTCGGCGGCGCGCCCGGGCTCGACCATTGACGTGATGGTCGGCTTCTACGAACGCCATGACGGCACGCTGTACAACAGCGCGCTGTACGCCCGCCTCG
>JAJZRK010000205.1 GCA_021802745.1 bacterium | reverse complement strand
TTGATCTTCCTCGAAGTGGTTTCAAAACTGACGGAGGGTGATCAGCATGCACGCGGCGTACAGGAATGCCCGGTAGTGTTCGACCTTGTGCTCGTAGCGGGTGACCAGGCGGCGGAAGTTGAAGAGCCACGCGTTGGTCCGTTCGATCTTCCAGCGCCGACGATACCGGCGGAGGCAGCGCCCGTCTTGGTAGCGATGCTTCCGGTTCTTGCGATGGGGCGCGATCAGCTGGATGCCGCGGTGCTTGAGACGCTCCCACAACTTCCGACTGTCGTACCCCTTGTCGGCGACGATGCGCGTGGGTTTCTGTTTGGGCCGGCCCGGCCCGTTGCGAGGCACCGCTACCGCGGCGAGCGTCTCTTCCGCGAGTTGCGACTCGGCCCGGTTGGCAGCCGCAAGGAGCACTCCGAGAGGAACACCCTTGCCGTCTGCCAATACCATAAGCTTTGTCCCCTTACCCTTGCGTGTTTTGCCGATGCCAGCGCCCCTTTTTTCGCGGGAGCGAAGGTCCCGTCCATGAACGCTTCGCTCCAGTCGAGTTGCTGCGCGTCGTCCAGCTCGGCCAGAAACGCGCGCCACAGCGTGAGCCAGACGTCGGCCGCCTCCCACTCGGCGAGACGCCGCCAGCACGTCGCATATCCCGGATATCGCCGGGGCATGTCCTGCCAGCGCGCCCCGCTGCGGAGAATCCAGAGAATGCCTTCCAGGCACGGCCGATCCGCCATTCGGGGGCGTCCGCCCTTCGGCTTGGGTTTGGCCGGAGGCAGGTGCGGAGCAATCCGCGCCCATTGCGCGTCCGTCAGCTCGACCTTCATCGCCACCTCGCTCGGTGAGAGGACCCTCTCCTCTCAAACGACCGAACGAGGGTTTAGAAACTACTTCTAGTTCTTTGTCACGGAGAACCCGCTGACCACCACTTCGGTGTTGTGACCGAAGCGCAGCCCCGCGTGGCCGTCGAGCGACTTGAGCTTGCCTTCGCCCACCGTCTCGGCCTTGTCGAACGTCGCCACCACGGTGCCGTTGATGGCGCACGACACCTTGCCGTCCTTCACCGACACGGCAATCTCCTGCGTCACCGGCTGGCCAGGCCCGGCCGCCTTGTGCACGGCGTCGTTCGCCGTGCCCTCGCGGCCGCCAAGGCGGAACGGCGCCGGCCCAAAGCCGCGTACAATGAACGTGCCGTTACCGTAGGCCGTGCAGTACAGCAGCGACGCCTTGTCCGTGCCCAGGTCGTTGCCGCCGATAACGACGCCGTAGGGATGCGGATGGTCATTCAGGTTCATGTACTTGGGTTCGGTGAATGTGGCTTTCACCGTGTAATTCCCGCTCGCCATGTTGGCGGGGTTCCAGTAGGTCGCCGACGGCCCGGTGACGACATGGAAGCCATTGCCCTCGGCGGCGAACTTGGCATTGGCGATCGTCATGCCGTTCTTCGCCTCGTTGGCGTCCACGGCGCCCGCCCAGCCCTTCACGGAGATGCCGCCGCCGGCAACGGCGCGGGTGGTCTCGGTGCCTTGTGCCGCGGCAAGGGCGGCGAGGCTGGTAAGGGCGAGCAGAGCAACGGCGACAGCCGAGATACGCGGGGGGCGGATCATGGGGGGCTCCGGAAAGAGTATGCGACTAAACTAGCGCGGACGCGGCGGGTGAGACGAGTGCGGGGTGCGGGGGCCTGGTGCGGGCGACGGGGGACGGATGGTTACCACCACGCGCCCCCTCATTGTTCCACGCTCCCCTCCGCACCACGCACCCCCTCTCGTCCCCCATGAAAAAGCCGGCCGTCCCTCGCGGGACGGCCGGCCGATTCCTGCAGCGAGACTGATTACTCGCCGAGCTTCACGACGTTCTCGGCGGCCGGGCCCTTCTGGCCCTGCACCACGTCGAACTCCACGCGCTCGCCGTCGCGGAGCGACTTGAAGCCATTGGCCTGAATGGCCGAGTGGTGGACGAAGCAATCCTTGGCGCCGCCATCGGGCGTGATGAAGCCAAAGCCCTTCTCGTCATTGAACCACTTTACGGAACCTTGCGTACGCATTGCGAACTCCTGGTGATGGTGTGTCGTCGGAGTCCGGGCAATGCCGTTCGTCCTAGACTGCCTGATCAAGAAAGAAGGGGCCAACGCAGAAGCGAGGCCCCTGATCAGTACTGGGGGATCGGCGCCCAATGCGCCAAGCCCGTACTGAATCATAGTCAGGATGGCCCCAAAAAGCGAATCCAGCCCCCCCACCCGAACAAATGGCCGGCCACGCGTGCCGCGTCGCTCGATCCCGTCGAGGCGCTGCGGTACGAGTAGCGCCAGGTCAGGCCGCGAGCGACTCGAACGCGGCCACGCCCTTGAAGACGATGAACAGGCCGAGCGCGATGAGCAGCACGCCACTCACGACGCCCACCAGCCGCGACTGGCCGGCCAGCGCGCGGAACCGGCTGCGCACCGCCTGCGACGCGTAGGCGACGAGGAGCATCGGGATCGAGAAGCCGATCGAATAGATGAGCAGGTAGGCGACGCCGCTCGCGAGGCTCTGTTGCGTGGCAACCAGCGCCAGCACGCCCGACAGCATCGGCCCCACGCAGGGAATCCAGATGACGCCGAGCAGGACGCCGAGCACGAAACCGTTCGTGCGCCCGCCGGTGTGCTCGGCCAGGCGCGCCACGCCGCCGAGGTGCTTGAAGAGGTTGACGTCGAAGATGAGGAGCACGCCAAAGAGGGCGATGATCGCCCCGACGATCTTCTCCGCCTTGTACATCCACGGTCCGACCACGGCGCCAAACAGCGACGACACCACGCCCATCGCGATGAACGCGACGGAGAGACCGGCGACGATGAGCAGTGGCCGCAGTTTGTGGTCCTGCGCGGTGCCGGTCACGATGAGCGGCACCACGGGGATCACGCACGGGGAGAGCACGCTCGTGAGGCCGGCCCCGAGCACGAGCAGGGCGTTCAGCTCGGTGACCATTCGCTACTTCGTCAGGGCGGCGAGCACCGCCTCACCGCTCTGGATGCCGGGAGAGAACCGCGACAGCTCGCGTCCATCCTGGTCGGAGATGATGAGGCTCGGCAGCGCGCGAATGCCGTACGCCTCGAACGCCTGCATGTCCGCCGGCTCCGTCGTCTTGACGTACACGACCTGCGCCACCTTCGACAGCGAGTCGGCGACGCTGTTGAGGATGCCGAGCTGCGTCTGGCACGGATAGCCGTCGGGATTCATGAAGAAGAGCAGCTTCTTCCGCGGCGCCGTCGCATCGCCCGGCGTCACCGGCTTCGCGCCAGCCGCAGCCTGCGCCAGCGAAACGGGCGCCGCCATCTCGGCCCGCGGCGCAGCGGCCTGGCGGTTGGCCATCACGAGCGCCACGCCGATGGCGCCGACGATGCCGACGCCGAGAAAGGTCCTGGCTGAGATTGCCATATGCATGCCCCCTCCGCCGGGGCGGATCAGTTCACGTCTGCAGGGCCGTCACCGCGCTCTCACGGGGCGGCGCGGGCTGCGAAACAACATGGTCGTAGCGGTGCGCGGGCTGCGAGACAACATGGTCGTACCGGTGCGTGGGTTGCGGTCGCGCTGCTGACAGGCTGTGCTGGGCCGCCGTGTGCACCGCACAGGACGTGGCGCGCATGCGTGACATCGCGGACTCCACGAGCGCCGACAGGTGCGCGGGCGCCATCTGCACGCGCGCGTTCACGATGAGCGTCGCCGTCTGCGCCGTAAGCGCGCCGTCGGTGCGGATGTTCACGAGCCCCGACAACGAGGTGAGATTTGCCGCGAGCGACCCGCCCTCGAGGCTCATCAGCAGCTTCAGGTGGCCGACCGCGGCCGACTCCCGCTGGAAGGCGGCCTGCAAGTCGCTCATCAACGTCGCGGCGCAGGTGCGCCAGTGCGGCCCAGCGTCCGTCCAGGCAAGGTGATAGTTGGCGTTGAACCAGCCGAGCACTGCCTCGCCTTCCGCGTAGCGGTCGTAGTCCACGTCCACGAGTCGCTCGCCGCTCAACCCGCCAGCGAGCAGCTGGTCGAGCCACGACTCGATGCCGTCGCCCGTCACCGCCGACACCTCGGAGAGCGGAACGCCCGGATAGCGGCGATGCAGCGTGGCGCGCAGGGCGGAGCGCCGCGCGAGCGACAGCGTGTCCACCTTCGTGAGCACGATGCGATCGGCTTCCTTGAGCTGCAGGTCGGCGATGTACCGGGCGTTCACGTGCAGCACGCTGCGGTCGTTCTCGAGCTCCTCGAGCCGGTCCGGCTCGACGAGCACGCTGAACGGCGCGAGGTGGATGTCGCGGCGCGTGTCCTTGGTCGGCTGCAGGATGGTGGCGGAGAGATCGGCGCAGCTTCCACCCGGCTCGGCAATCACCGCGCTCGCGCCGCGATCGGCCAGCGAGGTCACGGCCCCGAGCAGCCCGTCGTAGTTGCAGCAGAAACAGCTCCCCGCCACTTCCTCGACGGGCGTGCCGTCCCGCGCGAGCAGCGCGGTGTCCACCAGCTCCTCCGCCTGGTCGTTGGTGACGAGGCCCACGATGAAGCCGCGCTCGGCGAGTCGGCGTGAGGCGGCGGCCAGCAGCGTGGTCTTGCCCGCGCCGAGGAAGCCGCCGACGAGCAGCAGCCGGAGCGGCGGCGCGGCGGCCGCTCCGGTGCGATCGTACGGGGCCGTGCCAGCCGTCACGCCGCCACGCTCCCGGCGATCCACCGGCTGTACAGCGACGACAGCGGCACTTGAATGAAGAATGACAGTGCGACGACAAACACCACCTGGCTGCTGTTCCGCCCGCTGCCGAGCAGCGGCACCGCGATGCCGAGCGCCAGCGCGAGGTAGCGCACCGACGTGCCATAGGTGAGCGCGATCCCGACGCGGCGCGTGAAGAGGCGGCCGACGAGCGTGCTCAGCGCGAACAGGCTCACGTAGTACATGGAGAGCGGCACCAGCGCGCGGACGGCCTGCAGCGGCTCCGCGAGAAGCAGCTGGTTCGAATCGAGCGACATGATCAGGAAGAGCACGACGAGCAGCCCCGTGGAGCTCAGGCCGGAAAAGACCGGCTTGAGCTGCTTGTAGGCCGGCTGGCCCATGCGCTTGATGATGTAGCGCCGCGTCACGTCGCCGAGCACGAGCGGAATGACGATGACCAGCAGGATGCGCTGGAAGATGAAGAACGGTGTCACCGTCAGCTCGTCGCCGGCGGCGAACGGCAGCGCGAACGGCAGTCCGCCGATGACCAGGATGAGGCTGACGGCAATAATGGAGAGCGCGGCCTTCAGCTCCCCCTTCGCCAGCTCGGTCCATGTGGCCGTCATCCCGCTCGTCGGGAGCAGCGCGATCAGCATCAGGCCGAGCGCCATGAACGGCTGGTCGGCGAAGAACGCCCGCCCGAGCCAGAACGCGACCAGCGGCGAGACGATGAAGTTGAGCAGGACGCTCGTGGCCACCACGCCCTTGTAGTGCCCGACCTCGGCCACGTCCTCGATCTTCAGGTTGATGAACATCGGGTAGATCATCAGGAACGACGCGGTCGCGCAGATGGCGATGTTGAACGGGATGCCGCCGAACAGCCTGGTGTTGAGCAGCCCCAGCGCCATCACCACGACGATGAGCTTGGTCAGGTTGCGGCTGACGAATCCCGTCAGCCGGGTAATCGTGTCCATGGGTCGGTTCCTATTGTGAGATCACCACCGCGGCGATCGTGCCGTCGCCCACGGCGGTGGTGAGCTGCCGGATGCGCTTCGAGCGGAGGTCGCCCACGGCGTACACGTCCGCGATGCTCGTCTGCATGTTCTCGTCGGTCTTGATGTA
>JAJZRK010000204.1 GCA_021802745.1 bacterium | reverse complement strand
GACTCTGGCGAGGGCGAGGGTGACTCTGGCGAGGGAGACGGGTGATCCGGAGAGGGCGAGGGCGACTCTGGCGAGGGCGAGGGCGACTCGGGCGAGGGAGACGGCGAGTGCTCCGGCGACGGCGAGTGCTCCGGCGACGGCGAGTGTTCCGGCGACGGCGAGTGCTCGGGCGACGGGTGCTCGGGGTGCTCCGGCGAGGGCGACGGGTGCTCCGGCGAGGGCGACTCTGGCGATGGAGATGGCTCGGGCGAGGGCGACGGGTGCTCGGGGTGCTCCGGCGAGGGCGACGGGTGCTCCGGCGAGGGCGACGGGTGCTCGGGGTGCTCGGGCGAGGGCGACGGGTGCTCGGGGTGCTCGGGCGAGGGCGACGGGTGCTCGGGGTGCTCGGGCGAGGGCGACGGGTGCTCCGGCGAGGGCGACTCTGGCGATGGAGATGGCTCGGGCGAGGGCGACGGGTGCTCGGGGTGCTCGGGCGAGGGCGACGGGTGCTCGGGCGAGGGCGACGGGTGCTCGGGCGATGGATCGTCCGCGCTCGCGATAGCGAGGACGACCGCAATGAGCGCGGCCAGCAGCGTTCGGGAGCGCATGGCGGCGAGCGTACGTGCCGCAGAGTCCGGCACGTGGTCTTAACTGCTCGATTATCTTAACAGCACGCTTGCCGCAAAAAAAATGCGCGCGTGCGACATGAACGCATCGGCGTGGGCGCTCGTGCTCGCGCTGGCGGCGCTGGCGGCCATTCCGCCGCTGGTGTACAAGCATGCGCTGGGCAGCCGCGTGCACCCCTCGACGATCGTGGGCATCGTGGGCGTATCGTTCGGCGTCGTATCGGCGGCGTACCTGGTCGCGCATGCGGACAAGCACGCGGAGTCGATGCGGCGCGGCAAGGCGACGATGGTGGCGCTGCTGCTGGTGGCGGCGCTGCTGGGCATGTTCGTGCCCAAGCTGCTGACGCTGCACGTGCTGGCGTCGCACGGCGTGGCGGCGATCGCGACGGCGGTGGCGATCACGCCGTGCGTCGTGGCGCTGGCGTCGTCGGCGCTGTTTGGCGAGCGGCTGTCGCTCGCGCAGTGGGCGGGGTTCGCGCTCGTCGTGGGCGGCGTCGGACTCATGGCGGCCGGCGGCGCCGGTGCCGCGTGACCGATCACGACGCGAGGCTGACGAGCACGTTGAGCCGTCCGCTGGCGGCGCCCGCGCCGTTGGTGTCGAGCGCCTGGAACGCTGCTTCGCTGAGGTCGAGGCCGAGGCCGCCTTCGGCGCTGCCGCGCAAATCGACGACCATGACGCGGAGCGAGGCGCCGGTGTCCGCGTTGGTGACGTTGAGATACTTGCCGCACAGCGCGCCGGTGGGAATGCCGGCGCCGGTGTTGCCGACGCACTGGCCGGTGACGCCCAGCTGCGCGCAGAGCTCGGTGGCGATGGCGGTGTTGTAGCCGTTCGGATCCGTCGGCATCGAGTAGCCGCACGCTCTGCTGTTCGTGAAATCGTTCTGCGATGGATTCGTGTTGAATTGGCTGGCGCCGGTCGGGATACCGGGCGGCACGGTGAAGTCGCCGCCGAGCGGGCACGCCTGCACCTGCAGGCAGTCGGGCGTGGCGGCCGGGCTGCCCATGTTGGACCAGTAGCCGTAGTCCATGTGGTGCAGCTGGCCGCCCTGCATGACGTAGATGTTGGGGCTCGGCGGGCAGTTGACGACGGCGCCCTGGGCGAGCGAGCACACGGGCTTGAGGCCGAGCTTGCCGGCGAGCCACTGGGCCTGCGCGGCGGTGGTCACAATCCCAGCGGCCTGCCTGCATCCGGCGAGCTGCGCGGGCGAGACCGGCGCGGGCTGCGGATTGCCGTAGTTCATCTGGATGAGCTGGAGCGCGGCGGGGGCGACGCGCCAGACGAAGGCGCCGACCTTGGCCACCGCTCCGCCCGCGCCGTCGGACAGCAGGCCGTCGGGCGCCGTGCACGCCGCGCGGTAGCCGAGGAGGTGCGCGAGCCACTGCACCTGCTGCTGGCTGGCGATGACGCCGGGCGCGCGGCGGCAGGCCGCGAGCCGCGCGGCCGGGATCGGACGCGGCGCCGCCACGCCCGCGAAGCTCTGCTGCAGGAGGGCGACGGCCGCGGGCGCGAGCGGCCACAGGAATCCCCTGGCCTTGGCGAAGACCTGCGCGCCATCGGTGAGCAGGGCCGGGCCGTCGGGAACGGCGCACGCGGGCCGCGCGGGCCCGGGCCCGGGACGTCGCGGTCGCGGCCGGGTGGCGCGGGCGGCGGTCGCGTGCATTAGAAGAACGCGAGCAAAAAAAGATCAGAGCGGCCTGAACAGCGGGAGCGTGGTGGTGAGGCCCTTGATGCTCGTGGCCGCGCCGCGCGCGATGGGCGTGCGCATGCGGCTGGCATCGCGCAGGTAGGCGAGGTAGGAGGTGATGCCGCTGATGACCTGGTCGAGCACGGTCGTGACGACGCCGTGGTCGAGCCTCTTGACTTCCGCGGCGACATCGCGGGGGCTGTTCTGCGCGTGGTCGGCGAAGATGGCGCGCATGACGATGAGCAGCTGGTCGTCGCTCTGGCGGTCGATGACGAAGCCGGTGAGGCGCTTGACGGCGTCGCGCAGCGCGTCCTGCACGGCATCGAGGTTATCCTCCGAGAAGAAGGCGCGCATGAGCGGCGAGTCGGCGCGCATGTCGAGCGTCTTGGCCATGCGCGTGGACAGGCGCTCGCGGAAAGGCACGTTGCCCGGCGAGCGGTCCGCGAACGGGAAGGGCTGCGCGTACTGGTTGCACACGGGGTCGAGCGAGGACGCGGGGATCGAGAAGGGCGCCGCGCGGATGGCCGGGCTGGAGAACGGCCGACCCGATGCCGCGCGCTCGCCCGAGTACGGCACGGGCAGCGGCGTGGTCCCGAAGGCGAAGGGCGCCATGCGATGCGATGCGTTATCCGGCGAAAATATTTTGGGACGTCTGCCCATGCCGCCCGCAGCGCGAGCGCAGTCCTCCAAGCCCCCGCGCTCGCTGCGCGTGTTCCTCGCGGGCCAGGGATGCCCAAACTGCGAGCGCTTTGTGGAGACGCTGCGCAGCATTCCGTGCCTGCACCCCGTGACCACGGTGGTCGACGTTCAGAAGACGCCGACGGAGAACGTGCGGTCGGTGCCGACGATCGTGGTCGACGACTCGACCGTGCTGTCCGGCTCGCGCGCCTTCGAGTTCCTGCGGCAGTTCGACGCGGTGCTGGCGGACCCGCCGGGCGCGTGCTCGCTCGAGTTCTCGACGATCGGCGGCGAGTGCGGCGAGCTGGACGGCTCCTGGTTCAGCCGGTACTGACGAGCGCGGCGACGCGCGCCTCGAGCGCAGCGACGCGCGCCTCCAGCGCCTCCTTGTCCGCGATCACTTTCTGGAGCGCGCCGTGCACGGCCTTGTGGATCTGGTCGGGGTTGACGACCGCAAAGTCGTCGAGGCCGCAGCAGTTGGCGGCGATCGCGCTCACGGCCTTGGGGAACACCTGCGCGACCTCGTGCGCGAGCCAGCCGATCTGCCGGCGGTCGGGCACGGTGTCGGGATAATATTCCGTGACCCACCGGAAACGGCGCAGGCGCAGCGCTTTCACGGCGCGGTAGCAGGCGTCCAGGTCCGCGTCGCGCACGTCCTCCTTGGCGCGCGCGTCGGACCCGGTCGCCCAGCCGCCCGGCGCGGTGCCTGCGCCGGCGATGACGAAGTTTCCGGCCGCGGTCAGGTACGCCGACTGCGTGAGCAGGTTGTTCTGGTTGCCGAAGTCGAGCCAGTACCACCCGCCAGGTCCTCCGCCCTTCTGGTTGATGAAGTCGGTCTCGCCGGTGCCAGTCAAGCGGTTCCACTGCAGATACGCGCCCTGGTTGAAGATGCCGTGCACGTTCCCCGTGTAAAAGCCTCCGGTGGCGTACATCTGGCCGTACGAGTCGAGGCAGGCGGTCAGGGTCGCGCCGGAGTACCACTCATGGACCGAGGGTCCGTCGGCCTGGTAGCGCAGCGAGCCCGGATTGACGCCGAACCCGTACCACCCCGTCGCGGGAGGGTTGGGAGCCGTGGTGTCGCCCCACAGGCAAATGAGGTTGTTCTGAACGCGGCTGCCTAGGTTGAGCACGCCGTAATCGAGCGTAAAGTTGCCCGTTGCGTCGAGATATGCGCACTGCAAAATGAGATTGCCGTTCGAGTCCCTGTCCTGCCAGGACCAGCCGCCTGCCCCCAGGCCCTTCTGGTTGACGAAATCCGTCTCGCCTCCGCCTCCGCTGTTGTTCCACTGCAGGTACGCGCCCTGCACCCCCGTATTGGCCGCGTAGCCCTGGGCGTGGAAATCCGCGCAGACCGCCGTCTTCCCGCTGCCTATGCCCGAGGCCGAGAACGAGGCGTAAGGGCCGGAGGCTGGGCCGAGCGTCACGCTCCCCGGCTGCGCCGTGAGAAAGCGGTTCGTGTAGAGCCCGAGCGTCAGCAAATTGTTGGAGGCGCTGATGATGGGCTGTGGTACTTCGACCATGGTCGTGACATTTGCTGAACCCACAGTCACTGCCAGGCTGCCGCCGAGGATAATGTTGAAGGAGGGGTCGTTGGATATGAGCGCATTGAAAATGATGCGATATGAGCTGAACGAAGCATTGGGATTGACTGCGAGCGAGGGCATGGCGGCAAACGAGTACAGGCCGGTGTTGGGCTGCGATGCGACGCCGGGGCCCGCGATTGCCGTCCATGGCCCCGAGGAGCTGTTGGACGCCGCGACCCAGACGGTGCCCCCTACGAGGGGGGCAACCGCGGTAAACGCGACGGATGAGGCGACGAAAGGCGCAGGCGTGTCCATCTGCACGTATTCCCCCGCTACCGCAACATTGGTTGCATAGGTTGAAGGCGTGGAGGTGTTCCAGTACGAGACGGTCGTTGTTGCGTTCCCAGCATAGGCGTAGATGAGCATGTATGGGTCGATGTTTGAGGCCCAGTTGTAGTTGTATGTGGATTCCCAGATGGGCTGCACCAGCCCGGGCAGAATGGGCAGAAATGCAAGATAGGCAGCATAATCGGTTGAGCTCGCGCTGAACGTGTAGGTCCCCGCGCCGTACGTCGGTGCATTGGGTATGCCGGGCACCGGAGCGCCGCTCGTCACGTACGTATCGGAAGAAAAGGTCGTATTGGGAGGTACGGCGGGGTACGGGGCGGCCGCGACGGCGTGGGCGTCGCTCCCGGCCTGGAAGAGCGTGGCGTTGGCGAAGAGCGCGGCGCCTCCGCCCAGCTCGAGCGTGGCCTCCGGCGAGTCGAACGCGTGCAGAATCGGGTTGGACGGCGGTCCGATGGTGAACACGTTGGACGTGCCCAGGCTCAGCACCTGCATGGCCGTGCCCTGAGTGCCCAGCGACAGGGTGTAAGCGGACGTCCCGATGAGGTTGGCCGCGAAGTACGGCTGCGTGCCCCCGAGCGCGAACGAGCCGCTCGATGGCGTCGCGAACGCCTGCATGAAAGGGTTGGCGGCGGGCCCGATGACCATGCCGTAGCCGGAGCTGTCGTTGTAGGCGTACACGGCCCTGCTGGCGCTCTGGCCGACCGCGATGCTGTTTCCGGTGGTCGCGGCAAAGTAGGGGTCGTTGGCGCTGCCCAGGTACAGCTGGCGCGTGTTGGAGAAGAGCGCGATTTCGGAGGTTTGGCCCACCTGCACGGTGCCGTCGTTGCTCGCGTAGAAGAAGGGGTCGTCGGCGTTGCTGCCCATGAGCAGCGAGCTGTTGTTGGCGGCGATGGAGCGCGCGGAGGTTCCGGCGGCGCCGACGTAGAAGAGTCCGTCGCTGCCCG
>JAJZRK010000203.1 GCA_021802745.1 bacterium | reverse complement strand
ACTCGTTGACCACGGACCTCTACGCCTTCACGCACGACACCGTCGGCGCGCACGTGGTCGGCGCCGACGTGAAGGACTCCGTGACCCTGCGGCTGTCCTTTGACCGGCCGCTGGCGCTCGCGCCGGTGCTCACCGCCCTGCAGGTGGACGTCAAGGCAGCGGACTCGAGCCGCGTGGAAGTCATTGCGGTGCTGCGCGCCGCCGCGTACGACTCGCTCGCCCGCGCTCGCGACGCTGCCGCCAAGGACTCCGCGCTGCGCGCCGATACGAGCGCCGCCGGGCGCAAGGCACGGGCGCGGGCGGATTCGCTGCACGGGATCTTCGTGCGCGACTCCATCGAGAGCGCGCGCGTCGAGGCGCGCCGCGCCGCGCGCGACACCACGCCGAAGCTCGTGCTCCCGGCGGCGACCCGCCAGGCGATCACGGCTGACTACGTGGTCGTGCTTCGCAAGCCGCTGGCGCCGGGGGCGTACCGCGTGGCGGTGCGCGACGCCGTCAGCGCGTCCGGCACCATCAGGTCGAGCGAACGCACCTTCACGCGGGCGAAACCGTCGGAGCGGAAGGACGAGCAGGCGAAACCGTCGGACAAGAAGGACGAGCCGGCGAAGCCAGCGGAGAAGCAGGCGGTCCCGGCAGAACCAGCGGCGGTTGCCCCCACCAAGCCTCCCGCGCCATGACCGACCCGCGGCGCGCGCTTCCCTCGGTGCACGTTCTCCTCGAGCAGGTGGGAGTCCGCGCCCTCGCCGATCGCGCACCGCGCGCCGTGGTAGCCGAGGCCGTGCGGTCGGTGCTCGCGTCGGCGCGCGCCGAGCCGGCGCACGCGCCGGCGACGGACGCCGAATGGGAGGCCGCCATCGCCGCGCGCCTCGCGGCGAACGAGCGCCCGACGCTCCAGCCGGTGCTCAACGCCACCGGCGTCGTGCTGCACACGAACCTCGGCCGCGCCCCGCTCGCACCGGCCGCGCTCGAGGCGATCGCCGACGTGGCCCGCGGCTTTTCCTCGCTCGAGTACGACCTCGTCGAGGGACGGCGCGGCTCGCGCCACATGCACTGCGCCGGCCTGCTGCGCGAACTGACCGGCGCCGAGGATGCGCTCGTCGTCAACAACTGCGCGGCGGCGCTGGTGCTGGCGCTCAATACCGTGGCAGACGGACGCGAGGCCATCGTGTCGCGCGGCGAACTGGTGGAGATCGGCGGCTCGTTCCGCGTGCCGGACATCATGGCGCGCAGCGGCGCGCGGCTCGTCGAGGTCGGCACCACCAATCGCACGCACGCCGACGACTATCGCCGCGCCTGCACGCCGCAGACCGGCGCGATCGTCAGCGTGCATCGCAGCAACTTCACGCTCGACGGCTTCGTCGCCGCGGTGGCGCCGCGCGAGCTCGCCGCCCTTGCGGCGTCGGCCGGCGTGCCCCTGCTGCACGACTTCGGCAGCGGCCTGATGCTGGACCTCGCGCCGTGGGGGCTGCGCGGTGAACCCACCGCGAGCGACGCGGTCGCGTCGGGCGCCTCGCTGGTGGTGATGAGCGGCGACAAGCTGCTGGGCGGCCCGCAGGCCGGCATCATCCTTGGCGAGGCCGCGCTGGTGGATGCGCTACGGCGCAATCCGTTGGCCCGCGCTCTTCGCGTGGACAAGCTGACGCTTGCCGCGCTGCATGCGACGCTGCGGCTCTACCGCGAGCCCGACCGCGCGCGGCGCGAGATCCCCGCCCTGGCCATGCTTACGACGCCGGTGGAGGCGTTGCGCGCCCGCGCCGACGCGGTGCTCGCGCGGCTGGGCGGCGCCGGCCGGCGCGCCCGCACCGCGGCGTCCGAGGCGACGGTGGGCGGCGGCGCCTTTCCCACGGCGCGCATTCCGTCGTGCGCGCTGGTGCTCGAGGGCGATGCGTCCGCGCTCGAGCGCTCGCTCCGCACCGGCCCCGTGCCGGTGATCGGGCGCATCGCGGACGAGGCGCTCTGGCTCGACCTGCGCGGCATCGCGCCCGAGGCGGACGAACAGCTGGTGGACGCCCTGCGTGGGGTCGTCGCGTGACGGACGACGAACGCCCGGACGCCGCCCCGGCACTGGCCGAGACGCCGGCCCAGCGCCGCACGAGCCGCGCACTCCGGCGCCGCGCCGCCTTCCTTGATCGCGACGGCACGGTCATCGTGGACCGGCACTACCTCAAGGACCCGGCGCAGCTGGCGCTCCTGCCAGAGGTCGCCAACGCGGTGCGCCGGTTCAACTACGCGTTCGTCCCGGTCATCATCGTGTCGAACCAGTCGGGGATCGCCCGCGGCCTGCTCACCGAAGACGACTACCGGGCGCAGCGCGCGCGTATTGACGATCTGCTCCAGGAGCGCGGCGCGTACGTGGACGACCATTATCACTGCCCGCACTACCCTGAAGTCACGGGGCCGTGCGAGTGCCGCAAGCCCGGCATCGGCATGTTCGAGCAGGCGATCGTCGAGCATCAGGTGGACGCCGCCGCGTCGTTCTTCATCGGCGACAAGCTGCGCGACCTGCTGCCGGCCCGGCGCTACGGCGCCCAGGGGATTCTCGTGCCGTCGCCGACGACGCCGGCCGAGGAGATCGAGGAGGCCCGTGCCGCCGGCTTCGACGTGGTGCCGACGCTGATCGAGGCCGCGACGCTCGCGCTCGGACTTCCCCACTCCCCGGAGCCCTGAGATGCAGCGCATCGCGGTCCTTGCCTCGGGCGGCGGCAGCAACCTGCAGGCGATCCTCGACCACCTCGCGTCGCTCGGCGACGCCGCGCCCGCGCGCGTGGCGCTCGTGGCCGGCGACCGCGCCGATGCGTACGCCCTCGAGCGCGCGCGACAGCGCGGCATCGCGACGGTCTCCCTGGCGCGTGGCGCGCCGGCGGGGGCGCTCGAGCAGCTGCTGGCCGACCACGGCGCCGACCTCGTGGTGCTGGCCGGGTATCTGCGGCTCATTCCCGCCGGCGTGGTGCAACGGTGGGCCGGACGGATCATGAATATCCATCCCGCGCTCCTCCCCGCGTTCGGCGGGCACGGGATGTACGGACGGCACGTGCACGAGGCCGTGCTCGCGGCCGGCGTGCGGCTCTCCGGCGCCACGGTGCATTTCGTGAACGAGCAGTTCGACCGCGGCGCGATCATCGCGCAGTGGCCGGTGCCGGTGCACCCCGACGACACGGCCGATACGCTCGCGCACCGCGTGCTGCACGTGGAGCACCGGCTCTATCCGTGGTGCGTCGAGGCGGTCGCGCGTGGCACGGTGCGCCTCGGCGACGACGGCCGCGTGCACGGCGTCGTGCCGTACGATTTCCCCCGCTTCGGTGTCGAAGGCCCGCGCCATCCCTTCGTGCCCGATGAGTAGCCGGCATCGCCCATCGGAATCCTGAATCGCATTTTTTCGCCCGTCGCATTCCTGAATCGCAATCACTGAATCCCGTTCCGAATTCCCAATCCTCCATCGCCTTCGTCGCCATATGCCTCTCGCCCTGCTGAGCGTCTCCGACAAATCCGGCGTCGTGCACTTTGCCCGTGGCCTCGCCGCACGCGGGTTCGGCCTCGTTTCCACCGGCGGCACGGCCAAGGCGCTGCGCGACGCCGGCCTCGCCGTGCGCGACATTTCCGAGCTCACCGGTTTTCCGGAAATGCTCGATGGCCGCGTCAAGACACTGCACCCTGTCGTGCACGGCGGACTCCTCGCCCGCCGCGACCTCCCCGAGCACATGGCGGTGATCGCCGAGCATGGGATCGCCCCGATAGATGTCGTGGTGGTGAACCTGTATCCGTTCCGCGAGACGGCGGCGAAGCCGAACGTCGCACCCGAGGACGTGATCGAGCAGATAGACATCGGCGGACCGTCCATGCTGCGCTCGGCGGCGAAGAATTTCGCGGCGGTCACGGTGGTGGTGGACCCCGCCGATTACGGCCGCGTACTCGAGTCGCTCGCGGCCGGCGGTGACCAGCTCGCGCTGCGCCGCGAGCTGGCCGGCAAGGTGTATGCGCACACGGCCGCGTACGACAGCGCCATCGCCGCCTGGTTCGCGCAGCAGGCGGACGATCGCTTCCCGCCGCGCCTGACCATGGCGTTCGAGCGGGCGCAGTCGCTGCGGTACGGCGAGAACCCGCACCAGAAGGCGGCGTTCTACGTGGATGCGCCAGGGGCCGGCCTCGCCGCCCTCGTGCAGAAGGGCGGCAAGGAGCTGAGCTTCAACAATTTCCTGGATCTCGAGGGCGCCCTGCTCGCCGTGGATCCGTTTGCCGGCGAAACGGCCTGCGCCATCGTGAAGCACACCACGCCCTGCGGGCTGGCCACCGGCGCCACGGCGCTGGAGGCCTACCACAAGGCGCTGGCCTGCGACCCGGCGTCTGCCTTTGGCTCGATCATCGCCTTCACCGTGCCGGTGGACGCCACGGCGGCGCAGGCCATCGCGTCGCTGTTCGTGGAGTGCATCGTCGCGCCCGCGTTCTCCCCCGAGGCGGTGGAGATTCTCGGCGCGAAGAAGAACCTGCGCGTGCTCGAGGGGCGCGCGACGGAGCGCGCGGGAGCGCTCGACGTCAAGCGCGTGCGCGGCGGCGTGCTGGTGCAGGAGAAGGCCCCCAGCCGCATTGATGACCGCGCGTGGAAGGTGGTGACCAAGCGCGCCCCGACCGAGACGGAGCAACGCGACCTGCTCTTCGCCTGGCGCGCCGTCGCGAGCGTCAAGTCGAATGCGATCGTCCTTGCCCGCGACGGCGCGACGATCGGCATTGGCGCGGGGCAGATGTCGCGCGTGGACGCCGCTTTCCTCGCGGCGCACAAGGCGAAGGGCTCCGGACACGCCACCGCGGGGGCCGCGCTCGGCTCCGACGCCTTCTTCCCGTTCCGCGACAGCATTGACCACGCCGCGTCGGCCGGCGTGACGGCGATCGTGCAGCCCGGCGGCTCGATGCGCGACCCCGAGGTCATCGCCGCCGCCGACGAGCACGGGATGGCGATGGTGTTCACGGGGCAGAGGCTGTTCCGGCACTAACGCGCAACGGCTGGGTAAATGGGTAAAGGGGAGGGGTGCAGCGGCTCGGGAGGAGGGATGAGTGGAGCGATGAGCGAGGAGTGAGGCGTCCCCCTCTCCCCATCCTCCTCTCTCCACGCCTCCCCCTCCCCAACCCCTGCACCCCTCCTCCTCCCCCTCCCCGCTATATTGAAGGGTTGTCTGCACTCCTCCCCAAGCTCTGAGCCCGATGGCGACGACTGCTGCCGCTGAACTCGACACCCGCCCGTCCTACCTGGCTGCCGGCATCGCCGGGGTGCTGGTCTTCCTGCTCTACGTCATCACGCTCTCGCCCGAGACGGCGATGTGGGACACGAGCGAGTACATCGCGGCCGCGTACACCCTCGGCATCCCGCATCCGCCGGGGAACCCGTTCTTCGTCCTCGTCGGACGCGTCTTCGCGATTCTCCCCATCGCGCCCACCGTCGCGATGCGCATCAACCTCCTCGCTGCGCTGTCGAGCTCCGTCGCGGCGGCCATGTGGTTCCTGATCACCGAGCGGGTGCTCGTCGGCTGGTTCGAGCAGCGCTGGCAGCGCATCGTCGGCGGGGCGATCGCGGTGCTCATCGGCGCGACGGCGTTCACGGTCTGGTCGCAGTCTGTGGTGAACGAGAAGGTTTACACCATCTCGCTGGCCGGCATGGCCATCACGGCCTGGCTGACGGTGCGCTGGTGCGACGACCCCGACGGCCCGGGCGCCGACCGGCTCCTCGTGCTCATCGCCTACGTGTGCGGCCTCGGTTACGCCAATCACATGGCCGGAATGCTCGCCGCCCCGGCGGTCAGATCGGAA
>JAJZRK010000202.1 GCA_021802745.1 bacterium | reverse complement strand
ATTGTCGCCTGGATCATCGGCTGGGACCTGATCCTCGAGTACGCGGTGGGCAACGTGGCCGTCGCCATCTCGTGGGGCGACTACTTCAAGTCGCTCACCGGCGGCTGGCTCGACCTCCCCGTCTGGCTGACGACCGGCTATCGCACGGCGCTGCTCAGCTCCGACCCCGCCGTGCACGGGCTGATGCAGTCGGCGCCGCACCTGTTCGGCATCCCGGTGCTCATCAACCTCCCCGCCTTCGCCATCGTGGGGCTCATCACGGTGCTGCTGCTCGGCGGCGTGCGCGAGAGCGCGCGGGCCAACAACATCATGGTGGCGGTGAAGCTGGTCGTGCTCGCGATCTTCCTCGTGATGGGGGCGCAGCACATTGACACCGCCAACTATCATCCGTTTGCGCCCAATGGCTTCGCGGGCGTGCACCAGGGCGCGGCGATCGTCTTCTTTGCGTACATCGGCTTCGATGCGATCTCGACGGCGGCCGAGGAGACCAAGAATCCGCAGCGCAACCTGCCCATCGGCATCCTCGGCGGGCTCGGCATCTGCACGCTGATCTACGTCATCGTGGGCTTCGTGCTCACCGGGATGGTGCCGTACCAGCAACTCGGCAGCTCGGCCGACCCGCTCGCGTACGCACTCAACGCCACCGGGCTGACGAACATTTCGCGGATCGTGGCGCTCGGCGCGGTGTTCTCCATGGCGGCGGTGCTCCTCGTGTTCCAGTACGGGCAGCCGCGCATCTTCTTCGCGATGGCGCGCGACGGCCTGCTGCCGCGCTGGGCCGCCAAGATCCACCCGAAGACGCACATCCCGCACATCACGACGGCGCTGACGGGCGTCTTCGTCGCCGTCTGGGCGCTGATTGGCGACGCCGGCGAAACATACGACCTGACCAACATCGGCACGCTGTTCGCGTTCGCGCTGGTGTGCATTGGCGTGCTGGCGCTGCGGTATCTCGAACCCGACCGCCCCCGGCCGTTCCGCGTGCCGTTCATCTGGCCGGTGTCGCTCGTCGGGGCGTCCGCCTGCGTCTACGTGATGGCGGGGCTGCCGCGCCTGGCGTGGATCCGGTTCGGCTGGTGGCTGGTCATCGGCATCGCGCTGTACGTCGCCTACGGCTACCGCAACTCGACGCTGCGCAGCGGCGAGCCTCAACGTGGGTGACCGTTCGTCCGTTGGTGATTGCAGACCGGGGGACGCCGTCGTCCCCACCACTCAGAGGGTGAAACGCATCTCATGACCGAACCGAACGTCGCCGCCCCCAGGCGCAGGCTGAGTTCCACGCAGTGGATTGCCATCTCGATGGTGGTTGGCATCCTGGTCGGATGGCTCTTCCCCGCGGCGGAGAATCCGGCGCTCTTCACCGGCGCCAAGGCCCTCAGCGCCGTTTTCCTGCGCATGATCAAGTCGCTCATCGTGCCGCTGCTGTTCTCGACGCTGGTGGTGGGCATTGCCGGGCACGGCGACGACATGAAGAAGGTGGGCCGGCTGGCGTTCCGCGCGATCGTCTACTTCGAGATCGTGACCACGATCGCGCTCTTCCTCGGCCTCGGCGCGGTGAACCTCGTCAAGCCGGGGGCCGGCATCAACCTGCTGGGGACGAGCGCGGACAAGGCGGCCGAACTCGCGCAGACGAAGGTCACGTTCTCCGGCGTCATCGAGCACATGGTGCCGCAGAGTTTCTTCGAGGCGGCCACGCACAACGAGGTGCTGCAGATCGTCTTCTTCGCCATCCTGTTCGCGGTGGGCCTGTCGCGCGTGCAGGGCAAGGCCAAGCAGGTGATGCTCGACTTCTGCGAGTCGCTGAGCCAGGTGATGTTCAAGTTTACGGGCCTGGTGATGGCGTTCGCGCCATTCGGCATCGGCGCCGCCATTGCGGTGACCGTGGGGACCAGCGGACTCAGCGTGCTCAAGAGCCTCGCGATGCTGGTGGCGACGCTGTACGGCACGCTCATCGTCTTCATCCTCCTCGTGCTGATCCCGATCGCGCTCTTCGCGCGAATCCCGATCCGGCGCTTCTGGAGCTTCATCAAGGAGCCGTGGCTCATCGCCTTCTCCACGGCGTCGTCCGAGGCGGCGCTGCCGCTCGCGATGGAGCGGCTCGAGGAATTCGGCCTGCCGAAGCGCATCATCGCCTTCGTGCTGCCGACGGGCTACTCGTTCAACCTCGACGGATCCACGCTGTACCTCGCCATCGCGTCCGTCTTTGCGGCGCAGGCCGGCGGCATCCATATGGGCTTCGGCGACCAGTTGCTGATGATGCTGACGCTGATGCTGACGTCCAAGGGCGTGGCGGCGGTGCCCCGCGCCTCGCTCGTCATCCTCTCGGGCGCCCTCACGATGTTTGGGCTTCCGCTCGAGGCGGTGGCGGTGATTCTCGGCGTGGACGCGGTGATGGACATGGCGCGGACCTCGATCAACCTCGTCGGCAATTGCCTTGCGACGGCGGTGATGGCGCGCTGGGAAGGGGAGTTCCCCGACCAGCCGCCGGTCGCGACGACGGCGTAGTGGGCCGCGACAGACAGCGCGCGGTGCGGGGGGCATCCCTGCACCGCGCGCGACGGTCGGCCCCAACGACCGCCGCATAGCTTCCGCCACCGTGGTCAACCGTACCCCCGCGTCCAGTCCGCATGACGATCGCCTGCTGCTGGTGATCGGCACCGTGAGCGGCACCTGGGCGAGCTTGCGCCGCAGCTCCGGGGCGTCGTACGGTGGCGGCTCCTCGAGCTCGACCCGGGTCACGGCGCCCCTCGTGGCGGGCGCGCCGGACTTGCGCGTGGGCGGCAAGGCGTGCGACTGGATTGCCACCGTCGAGCCCGTGGCCGCCGTCGAGGCGGGGCGTTCGGTGGTGGAGCGCGCCGCGGCGGCCGGCACCGACGGATGGTTCGCCGCGAACTGCCTCAGCGCGGGCGACCTTCGCCAATACTCGCCGCGCCGGCGTTCGGGAAAACGACACGAGGCGACGGGCTCCGCCCGTCGCCTCGTCTCGCGAGGAGCTCGCGCTAGGTTCCGGCCGGCAGCAGGCCGCTGAGCCAATGCATGATGTTGAGCAGAAACCGCGCATTCTGCGGTGCCGTGGGATCGTTCATGCCCATCGGGTTGCGCCGCGCCCCCGCCACCTGCGCCGAGAACATGGCCGCTTCGCCGAAGACGGCCACGCGTCCCTTGCCCAGCGTGGTGATCGCCCCCTGCAGCAGGCCGGCCCCCGGTGCGGTGGGCGTCGAATCGCTGAACTGCCACGCGACGCGCGGCTCGAGCACGATCGTGCCGGGTGCGAGCGTCATGACGGCGCGCCCCGGCGCGTCCACCCGGAATGCCTGGCCGGTGAACGCGACGACGCTGTCAACGCGCTCCGCGGGCAAGCGTCCGTCGGTGAGCGGGCTCGACGACAGCCGGCCGCTGGCGCGCGTATACGCGAACCGGCTGACCCTTCGCGTCGAATCATACGCGAAGCCATTCAGCATGTGCACGCCGAAGGTCTCGGCCAGCGCTCCCGCCGCCCCCGGAAACGGCATATGGTCGGCGATCAGCAGGAGCGATCCGCCTCCCGCCACCCAGGTGCGCACCGCGGCAATCTCGGTGGGCGTGAAGGCCGATGGTGTCGGCAGCTTCCACCGTCCGGTATTGCTCGGGTGCAACGCGTTCGCGATCACCAGCACGCGTGCGCCGGCCAGCGCGGCCGCCGAGAAGGAGGCGCGGTTCGGTCGCACCTGGTAGCCGTCCTGCCGCAGCACCTTGCCAAAGACGAGGTATCGTCCGTCGAGCGTGTGGAAGTTTGCGTGCGCCTGGTCGAGCAGGACGACGGGCCCGTTGGCCGCGTACGCCGGTGCGGTGCGGTGCACCGAGAACGCGGTGTCGGCCACTTGCTGGCCCCTGGCCGGCCATGCGACCAGCCCCGCCGCGACGAGCGGCAGGGCCGGCCGGACACACATCCGGATCATGTTGGTCATCATGGCGTCATTGCCGGTGGCTTCTCCTTGTTCCACACGAACCGCCGGAGGAACCGGTCGGTGCGCTCCCAGGTGTCCACCCAGTTCTTGTGGAGCAGCGATTCGTGCGTGTCGTCGGGGATGACCGTCAGCTCGTAGTAGATGCCGCGCGCGCGGAGCAGCTGCACCAACCCCACCGTCTGTGCGAAGTCCACGTTGCGGTCGTCGTCGCCCTGCACGAGCAGCACTGGCGACTTCCAGCTGTCAATGGCGCCAACGGCCGATGACTTGAACGAAAGCGCCGCGGTGTCGAGGTTGCTGCCGTACAGGTGCACGCCCGCGTAGTCGGCGCCGGCGACAAAGATGTCGCTGTTGCGCGCGAGGGCCTGCGCGGTGAGCAGGCCGCCGTACGACAGACCCCAGATGCCGACGCGCGCCGGGTCCACGTCGGGGCGCGACTGCAGGTACTTGCCGCCGGCCACGACGTCCTGGTACTCGCTGTTGCCGAGCGCCTGCGCGTTGGCCGCGTTCTGGAACGAGCGGCCGTAGCCGATGCCGCGGCGATAATTGATGGAGAGCACCACGTACCCCTGTGCTGCCAGCCACTGATTGTACGCGTACGCCCAGTGGTAGAACTCCATGTAGTGGTAGCCCGGGAGCATCTGCCGCATCGGACCGCCGTGCACGAAGACCATTGCCGGACGCCGCTCGCCGGGCTTGAGGTCCTTGGGCAGGAAGAGCTGGTTGTGGATCTCCAGGCCATCGGCGGCCCTGGTGATCACGATCTCGGGCTTCACGTGCGCGTCGCGCGGGAACGCCTTGCCGAGCACCGGGAAGATCGTCTTCGCCCTGTCCGACCCCGCCGCGACGATGCCAACCGAAGCCGGCGTGTTCCAGTCGAAGTAGAGGACGGCGAGTCCCTTGCCGGACGGGAGGTGCACGGGCGACGTCTCAATGCCCTCGCCGGTCGTGACTTGCCTCGGGGTGCCGCCGCTCACCGGCACCGCCCAGATGTGGCGGCGTTCGATGTCGCCGGCGTTGGTGCAGTAGTACAGTGTCTTGCCGTCCGTCGCCAGCTCCACCGATCCGGCCCCTTCGATCAGGCCGTCGGTCGTCGTGAGCAGCACCGGATCCTTGGCGGGGCTCGCGAGGTTGATGGAGAACCAGCGGTCCCACTCATCGTTCGGCACCGTCGCCGGGAAGACGACGTGGCCGGCCGCGAAGCGCATGCCGTTGAGCGTCGTGAACGTGCGGTCGCCGGGCTGGTTGTGCCACACTTCCGTGGCGATGCGCGTGCTCACGTCGGCCATCATCAGCGACAGCGTGTAGCCGTCGGCGAAGCGCGCCGCAAAGAAGCCCGGGCGCGCCGCCGCCTGCGGATTCACCGGGGCAGCGCCGCCGCGTCCGCCACCACCGCCGAATCCGAAGCCGCCGCCGCAGGGCGGTCCGAAGCCGCCGTTGCGCAGGCGCTGCAGCACCTGGTTGATGTTGGTGGCGGTGCCGGCCGAGCTGCCAACGCCCCCGCCGGCCTGGTCCTGCAATCCAAACGGCGTGCCGGGGCGGCGGGTGAAGACGATGTGCCGGGAATCATCCGTCCAGGTGGGATTGCCGTCGCAATCCACGCTCGGGTCGAGATACGCCAGCGTGCGGCTCTTCACGTCGTAGACGGCGATGAAGGCGTGGTTCTCGCGGTCGCTCACGAAGGCGATCTTGCGTCCGTCCGGCGACCACCGGGGATTGCTCTGCCGGCCCCACTCCCGGATGAACGGCTTCTCGCCGCGATCCATCGCGGTGCTCGGCGTCACGGCGACCACGGGGGCGCGATAGATCTGGCCATCCTTCACGTACAGCACCGCCCGCCCGTCGGGCGAGAGCGCCGGCGCGGCACCAACGGCCACCTTCCACGGCGCGCCGCC
>JAJZRK010000201.1 GCA_021802745.1 bacterium | reverse complement strand
GAGCGAAGCGGTCATGCCGTCGCCTGCTGTCCGGCGACGTCCGCCACGCGCTCGATGAAGACGTCTTCGAGCGAGGCCTCGATCTCCTGCAGCGCCATGACGGGGATGCCCGCGTCGGCCAGCGCCTGTTCGATGGAGCCCCGCGTGCGGCCGTCCCCGCCGACGATCACGTGTACGGTATCGCCGAACAGGGTCGCGCGACGCACTGCCGGAAGTTGCCGCAGTAGCGTGCCGGCCCGGCGCGCCTCGGGCGTGCGCACCGCGATGACCTGACCGGCCAGCGTGGCCTGCAGTGTGGACGGCGCGTCCAGCGCCACAATCCGGCCGTGGTCAATGAGCGCCACGTGGTCGCACCGCTCGGCTTCGTCCATGTACGCGGTGGAGACGATCACCGTCACGCCTTGCGAGACCATCTCCTCGAGGATCAGCCACAGGTCGCGGCGGGAGATTGGGTCGACGCCGAACGTCGGCTCATCGAGCAGGAGAATGCGCGGCTGATGAATGAGCGCGCAGCACAAACCAAGCTTCTGCTTCATGCCTCCCGAAAGCTGTCCGGCCAGGCGGTGCTCGAACGGCCCGAGGTTGGAGAACTGATACAGGCGCTCGCGGCGCGCCGCGCGCTCGGCGGCCGGCACTTCGTACAGGTCGGCGTAGAACTCGATGTTCTCGCGTACCGTCAGATCGGTGTACAATCCGAAGCGTTGTGACATGTATGCGATGTGGCGCTTCACCGCCTCGGGGTCCCGCGCAATGCTCACGCCGTCCACGAACGCGTCGCCGCCGGTCGGACGAAGGACACCGGCCAGCATGCGCAGCGTCGTCGTCTTGCCGGCGCCGTCGGGCCCGACGAGGCCGAACATCTCGCCGGGCGCCACCTCGAAGGATAGGTCGTCCACGGCGGTCAGCGCGCCGAACCGGCGCGACAGGTCGCGAACCGCAACGGCGGCCGACAGCGCGTCAGCGCGAGGGCGACGGGTCATCATTCGGGAGGGCAGGGGATGACCGGCGGGCGCATCACGGCTCAGGGCTTGGTGCGCAGGGTCACGTCAGCCGGCATGCCCGGCTTGAGGGCGAGTGCACTGTCGCCGGTGATTCGCACCTTCACTGCATAGACGAGCTTCACGCGCTCTTCGGTGGTCTGCACATTGCGCGGGGTGAACTCCGCCTCGCTTGCAATGAAGGAGACGGCGCCAGCGAACGTCCGGTCCTCGTACGTGTCAGTGGCAATCGTCGCCGGTTCGCCGATGGACACCGCGCCCAACCGTGTCTCGGAGACGTAAATGCGCACCCAGCGATCACCGAAGTTGGCGACGGTGACCACCGGCGCACCGGGCGCGACGATCTCGCCCGGCTGGCGCTGCCGCACGGTCACCACGCCGTCGAACGGCGCCAGCACGATCGCGTTGGCGAGCTGGGCGCTGACCTGACGCGCCAACGCCTGCGCCGAGGCGACCACGGCCCGCTGGGCGCTGATGCGTTCGGCGCGCGGCCCCGATTGCACGAGGCGCAACTGCTGCGCTGCCTGCTCGCGCTGGCTGCGCGCGACGTCGGCCGCCAGGCGCGCCTTGTCGTACGCCTCCTGCGACGCCGCGCCGCCACGGAAGAGCTGCTGCGCGCGGGCCAGGTCGCGCTGGGCGTCGGCGAACCGCACGGCGGCCGCACTGTCGGCCTCGCGCGCCTGCGCCAGCTCCTCGCTGCGCGCGCCGCGCTCCAGTTCGTTCAGCGACGCCTGCGCCGCCGCCACCTGCGCCAGCGCCTGCGCTTCGCGCGCCAGCAGCTCGGTGCGATCGAGCACCGCCAGCGTGTCGCCGCGCTTCACGCGGTCCCCCTCGTTCACGCGGATCGTGGCGATGCGTCCAGCCGCCTGGAATCCCAGCCCGGCTTCGGTGGCCTCCACCGTTCCGGACGCTGCCAGTTGACTGTCGTCGCCGCGAGAGCGCACGATGGCGTAGACGCCGACCGCAACAGCGGCGAGAATGAGCACGGCAACGGGGGCACGCTTCATGGCTGTGTCTCCAGCGAGGTCACGATCCAGTTCCGGTTGAGTTGGCCCAGCACGCGCGCCAGCTCCACGCGGGCGGCGATGACACCGTGCCGCGCCTGCACCAACGCACTGCGTGCACGGAAGAGGTTGGCTTCGGCAATCAGATAGTCCGTCTGCGTGCCGTCGCCGACATCGCGCGCGAGGGCGGTAATGCGCGCCACCTCGGCGGCTTGCTCAGCGGCCGCATCGAGCGCGGTCACGCGGACGCGCGAGGCATCGTATGCGGCGCGCGCGTCGTCCACTTGCTGCTCGGCCGACAGCCGCGTCAGGCGCAGCTGCTCGCGCGCCGCACGTGCGGCCGCCTCGGCGCGGTCCACGGCACGCTCGCGTGCGCCGCCGGTGAATAGCGGCCACGACATGCCGAGTCCCATCTGCCACTCGGAGAGCCATCGTCCCGTGATGTTGCTGCGATCCACAATTGCCGACGTCGCCTGAAACTGCGGCAGGCGGCCGGCCTTCGCCGCGCCAACGGACGCCGAGGCGGCACGGGCGCGCTGCGCGGCCACCTGCACGTCGGCATTGGCAGCGTCGGCCTGCGCCACCAGCGCCGAGCGCGTCAGCGGATCATCTTCGGCCGCGCGGGCGAGGTGCACCGCGGCGAGTGGCGACGCGCGGACGGCGTCGTACGCCGTGTTGATGAGGCGCGCAAGATCGTGCTCGGCCACCTCGACGCTCGCGTCACTCGACACTCGCTCCGCCGTGGCGGACGCCAACTCCGCGGCGGCGCGCAGGGTGTCCAGCCGGGCGGCCTTGCCGGCGGCAAACCGTTGGCGGGCGCGCGCCAGTTCGGCGCGCAGTGCGCCGACGCGCTGGTCCTCGGCGGCGAGCACGCCCCGCGCCGTGAGGACGCGGAGATAGGCGACGACGGTACGTGCGGTCAATTGCTGTTCCGCCGCGCTGAGAGTGGCATCGGCGGCGCCGCGCGATGCCTCGGCGGCCTTCACCTTCGCCGAGCGTGCCCCGAAGTCGAAGAGTGTGTACGCGGCGCCCAGCGATGCCTGCGACAGTTCCGTGTCGAAGGCCGGCGGGTGCCGCAGGTCGAGCCCGTGGAGTGGCCAAACAATCATTGGCTTCTCGAACCGGTTCACGGATCCGTCGAGCGAAACAGTCGGGAGCCACGCCGAGCGCGACTGCCCAACCTCCGCGGCGGCGACGTCCACGTTGGCCCGCGCGACGGCGACGGCCGGGTGCGTGGCCAGGGCGCGATCAATCGCGGTAGTCACGGTCAGGCGCGCGGTGTCCTGTGGCGCGAGGGCAATCAGAGAGAGGAGCAGGATCGAGTGCATATCCGATGCTCGGTCTAGGAGGCAAGACTGCGCGTGATCGTCGTGACGACGTGCTTCACGAGCGCACGGTGCGTGTCGGGATCGTCGTGCATCACTCCGGCGATGTCGCGCGGAATGCGGCTGGCCATACGAAGCAGGAACGGCTGGGCCATCACGCTCATGGCGAAGAGGGCGGGATCGCCGGCACGAATGGAACCGTCCGCCTGTCCTTCCCGAATGAGGGACATCACCTCGCCGAGGTTGCGTCGCATCAGGGCCACGAGGGGGGGCGGCAGCGGGCGATCCGTGGCGAGCTCGCGCAGGATCATGGCCGGGGCAGGGAGGTTGGGCTCGCTCAGCACCATGGTGACGATGCCGCGAATGCGCTCGAGCGGTGTGCCCTTGCCGCCGGCAATCTCAGCGAACCGTTCGGCGAGGTGCGCGCCCACGCGATCGATGACGGCGTGAAAGAGCGCTTCCTTGGAGCCGAAGTGGTAGGTGATGGCGCCCAGGTTGGCCTTGGCGCGGCTGGTAATCTGCCGGACGGAGACGGCGTCGTAGCCTTCGCGCGCGAAGAGGCTGGCGGCGGCGTCGAGGAGGCGATCGGGGACTGGGCGATTAGACTTCATACGTATGTATGAATATTGTTGAGGGGCGGTGCCGTCAAGGGCCCGGCGCCGGAGTGGCTGCCAACGGCAAGGCCGCGACGCATTGCGGCGGGAGCGGCCGCAGGGGGTGCCTGAGCAGAGGCAACTCCATTACTTTTTCAGGGTTGCGCACCACGCGGGCGCGCGACGGAACCCAATCCTCCATTCTGTCCGATGACGAAGACCGGTGGGGCGGCCCGACCGCTCATCTCAGCCGATCCAGATTCGCTGCTCGATACCTTCCAGGCCTACCGCAAGCAGATCACGACGACCGCGATCGTCGTCGCGGTGGTGGTCGGCGGCGCCTTCATCTGGAAGGCAAACACGGCCCGCCGTGAGACGCAGGCGGAGAAGGCATTCTTCGACGCCATGGCCCTGGTGAGCCAGCGTGACGCCAAGGCACCAGACGCCTTGGCAAAGGTCGCACAGCGCTACAGCGGCACGCCGGGCGGGATACAGGCGGCGCTGCTCTACGCCCAGGCCAAGTTCGACGACGGCAAGTACGCGGACGGCCAGAAGATTCTCGATGAGGTGCGATCCGCCGGCGCCTTCGCCTCGGGTGTCGAGGCGCTCAAGGCCGCCGGCTACGAGAGCGAGCAGAAGTACGACCTTGCCGCCCAGCATTACGGCAAGGCAGTTGACAAGGCCGAGCTGCAGGGAGAGAAGGACTTCCTGAAGGGCGAGCAGGCGCGGGCGCTCGCCGCCGCCGGTAAGCGGGCAGATGCGGCCAAGCTCTGGGCCGAACTGGCCGACAAGCCAGACTCGCCGATGGCCAGCGAGGCCAAGATCCGACTTGGGGAACTGTCGGCGACGACGGCGAAGCCTTAGCAGGTTTACAGGGGCGCTTCGGCGCCCGCTTGTGAAACGACTTGAGGTGGGCGTGGGGCAGTTATCCCGCGCCCACTTTTTCGTGTCGGATCACGTCCTGACTTGTGTTCCTAGGGTTCTCGAGAGCTAAAATGTACTTATAATATGTATTATGTAAACTAACTCACGTGGATAACACCACCAAGGGTGGAAATCACTATTCCCCGCGACTGCATAAACTTAGACAAGTGCTGTCGCCTTGGTGTCGTTATCCTGCGGGGACAAACAATGGGCGGATGGCAACTCGCCACCCGCCCGACAGACCAACCGCAGCTGCTGAGCTACAGTTCGGCGGTTCTCCCCTCGTAAACGACCCGCGCCTCGCCGCTCAAGCTTGGCCAGACGTGACCATCCTCCTTTCGGCGCAACGTCACGGTCAGCGTCCGCTCCGACCTGGTGCAGAGACGGACCACCCGACCGGCCAACCCCCAGGCGTTCAGCAACGTCGCTGTGGCCACTGCCCCGGTGCCACAGGCGAGCGTCTCGGCTTCGACACCACGCTCATACGTCCGGATCGAGAACTCGTCGGGCGTTAGAGTCGGCGCCACGAAGTTGACGTTGGCGCCGTGCTTCAGGCGGCGATCAAGCCGAAGGAGGCGCCCACGGCCCACTACATCAACACTGGACGTATCGTCAATGAGGACTACAAGATGCGGCACGCCCGTGTTGGCGAACCCGATGCGGTGCTCGCCCGCTATGCGTTCGAACACGGTTTCAAGTTGGAGGTCGTGCACCATCTGCAGGTCGATCTCTGGCTTGCCGTCCCGAAAGTGACCGGTCATTGCCCCGGCGTCGGTCTCGAAATGGCACGTTCCATCGCCGATGATGCCCAGCTCCCGTGCCAACCGCACGCTACAGAGCGACGCGTTACCGCAGAGCTCGCCAAGGCTCCCATCGCGGTTGAAGTAACGTATTCTAAAGGCTTGATATGTATCGCTTTGTAAGAATACAACCCCGTCCGCCCCAATTCCCGTGCCGGTCGCGCAAAGCTTGCGCACAGCGTCGGGATTGTCGAGTTCGTGCGCCACGCCGGAGTCGGAGCGGGCATC
>JAJZRK010000200.1 GCA_021802745.1 bacterium | reverse complement strand
GTATCGGAAACGCGGGCGGCCACCACGCGGAATTGCGGTGACAAAAGCACGTAATCGATCCGCTCGGTCGGCTCGACCGCCGGGTAGGTAAACCCGGGGCCGGCCGCGACAGGCCAGCTGTCGCGAAGACGCGCCAGCAAGCGATTGGTGAAGGACGTGCCCTGGTGTCTGCTGCGAAGGGCCACGCCAAACTCGCGCGAAGGCGATGCGGAGTCCGCGCCGGGCAGCCGGTAGATCGGCGCGAAGCGCACCTGCATGCCGAGCCGCTCGGCCAGTCTGGACGCCTGGTCCACGAACTCGCTGCGCGCTCCCCAGTGCACATCCACTTCCTGCAGCGCGACAAGATCGGGACCGGCGGCCCGGATCACGGCGCTCGTCCTCTCGATGTCCCCTCCGCCATACTGGATGTTGTAGGTCATGACCCGCAGTGCCACCGGGGTCACGTTCTGGGTCGGCGCCGGGGCACCGAACATCGCGACTAGCCCGGCCAGACAAGACAGCATCGACGGGTTCAGCACGGAGAATCGGGGGGTATTATGGTTCAGAGGATGCTACCGTGCCGCGGGCGAGAGTGCAATATCCGCACCAAGTCGTGAGCGGCGCGGCGGCCCGATGGTTCGTGGTGGCGCCGTGCCTCGTCGCGCCCCACATTCTCCGCTTCCTCGCCGACGAGCCGATGACCGCACCAGCGATCACCCCCGCCGCTACCGCTCCAGCCCCCGCCGCGCACGTCATCACGCGCCGCGCCGTCTGGTCGTGGTGGATCTACGATCTCGCCAACACCATCTTCTCGATGGGCATCGTCTCGATGTACTTCTCCAAGTACATCCGCGACCATGTCGGCGCCGGGCGCGCCGATGCGCTGTATGGCAACGTCTCGGCCGTCTCGATGGCGATCATCTTCGTCATCTCGCCGCTGCTCGGCGGGATGACGGACCGGGCGTCGCGGCGGATGCCGTTCCTTGTCGTCAGCACCATCGCCTGCGTGGCGCTGACTGCCGCGCTTGGCGCGGTGGGCTTCTGGCCGACGATGCTCTGCTTCATTCTCGCCAACGCCGCCTATTCCGCCGGGCTTCAGTTCTACGATGCGATGCTCCCCGACGTCTCCACCGAGGCGAACCGCGGGCGCGTCGGCGGCATCGGCGTGGGGATCGGCTACCTCGGGTCGTACATCGCCGTCATCCTCGGATATGCGCTGGGCACCGAGCACCTGACGCGGCTCTTCATCGCCATCGCGATCACGTTTCTCACGCTGAGCATCCCGTGCTTCCTCTACGTGAAGGAGAAGGGGAACCCGAACCCTCGCCCTGTCTTCTCGTGGGCGGCCACGGTGGAAAGCACGCGCGACACCATCCGGACCCTGCGCGAGGGCGAAAAGTATCCTGGGCTGCTGCGCTTCCTCGTCGGGCGCATCTTCTACACCGACGCCATCAACACCGTCATCAGCATCATGTTCCTCTACACGCTCAACGTGGCCGACGCCAATGGGCTGACGGCGAACCAGGGGAGTGCCGCGGGCATGAGCATCATGATGGTGGCCATCACCTTCGCCGTGGTCGGCGGCTTCGTGTGGGGGCGGATTGTGGACCGCATCGGCCCGAAGGCCACGCTCGACTGGGTGCTGCGCCTGTGGGTGCTCACCTTCCTGCTGGCGGCGGCCATCGGCCTGCTCACGCTCCCGCTCTGGCTGCTGTACATCGCGGCATCGCTGGCCGGCATCGGGATGGGCGGCACCTGGTCGGCGGACCGGCCGCTGATGCTGCGGCTCACCCCGCCTGACCGGATCGGCGAATTCTATGGATTGTACGGGATGGTCGGCCGCTTTTCCGCCATCACCGGGCCGTTCATCTGGGCGCTCGTCGCCAAGGCGACCATCGAGAGCGGCCTGATGCAGCCCGCGCAGGGGCAGGGCGTCGGGGTCATCGTGCTGATGGGCTTCGTGATCGTCTCGTCCACGATTCTGCGGAAGGTCACGGACGAGAGACAGGACTGGTCGCATCTCGGCTCGCACGCTTGACCCGCGTGCCGCGCGGGCGGATGTTGCCGTATGATCGGCCGCACCATTCCGTGCCTGCTGGGTGCCGTCGTGTGTGCCGCGACGCCGACGCCCGGTTGGGCGCAGGCCGCGGCACCCGCAGCCTCGAGCCAGCACAACCCGGCGCGCGCCTGCGCCGCTGACACCGGCAAGCTCGCGCTCGTCCTCCCCGGCGGCGGCGCCAAGGGCTTTGCGCATCTCGGCGTTCTCCGCCTGCTCGACTCGCTCGGCGTCGTTCCCGACCTCATTGTCGGCACCAGCGCCGGCGCGATCATCGGCGCGCTCTACGCCAGCGGCCTCGACGTCCCGGAGATCGAGCGCGACGTGAAGGCGATCGGCCTCGACACGCTCGTCGGCCGGTATGGCGCCCCGACGCCGTCTTCGCTCGGCACGCGGCGGGCGATCCTTGTCTGGGAGGGTGGGAGCCAGGGGCTCACCCTCCGCACGAGCGTGGCGCGCGAGACGCCGCTCAACGCCCTCGTCACCGCGCTGTACGCGCGCGGCAACCTGATCGCGTCGGGCGACTTCGACCGCCTGCCGATTCCCTTCCGCGCCGTGGCCGCCGACTTGAAGACGCGCGAGCGGGTGGTGCTCGGCAGCGGCGACCTCGCGCAGGCGGTGCGCGCCAGCGGCGCCATTCCCATCATCTTCCGTTCGGTGCGCCTCGACGGACGCGACCTCGTGGATGGCGGCATCGCCAGCAATGTCCCCATCGAGGTGGCGCGCGCGCTCGGGGCGACGCGCGTGATCGTCTCCGGCCTGCACGATGCCGCGCGCCGGGACATCGGCGACGACGACCCCGTGGAAATCGCCGGCCAACTGCTGACCTTCCTGTTCGAGCAGCCGCTGCCGCCCCGCGGGCCGGACGATGTCTGGGTGACCTCGGACGTCAGCGGCGTGAACCAGCTCGATTTTTCGCCCGGCAACATTGATCGCGTGATCGCCGCGGGGCGTCGCGGCGCCGGGGCGCTCCTCGCCGCCCGGTGCCTGCCCACGGGACGCGTCCGTCCACGGGGCACCGTCCCGCTCCTCGCGTCGTTCCTGCTGGCCGAAGGCATTGATCCGGTGCTCGACCAGGTGCTCTGGCTCACGCTCGGCGACTTGAGCGGCCGCGTGCCCGACATGCCGACGTACCAGGCGCGATTGCGCACGCTGGCGCAGGTGGACCGCTTCCGGGCTGTCTGGCTGCATCCGCAGCGCGGCCCCGGTGATTCGGTGCTCATGCACGCCGAAGCACAACCCGCGAGCAGCGAACAGCTGCTGGTAGGGGCCGCATTCGATCGCGAGTTGGGCCCGCGCCTCTGGGTGGGGCGCGTGCAGCGCCTCGCACAGCGCAACGCCGAGGTGACGGGCGTCATCTCGCTCGGGCAGCTCCAGCAGGAATTGTCGCTGACGATGCGGCGCAGCTACGACGACATGCAGTCGCCGTGGTCGCCGCTCGTCGGCGGTGTCTTCGCCCGCACCCAAGTGCGCGACATTCGCGACGGAAGCGAGTTTCCCGCGGTGCAGACGGCCGACTGGCTGGTGGAGGCGGGCATCGAGCGTCGCCTGACGCGCCGAGCCGCGGTGGCGCTCACCGCGTTCGTGCGGCAGTGGGACGAGCCCGTCTTTCCGGGAACGCCCGTCGCGCTCGGGGCGCGGCTGCGGCTCCAGTCGGCGGGCTCCGCCAACGAGGTGCCGCGCGGCATCGTGACGTTCGAGGGCACGCTGCGCTACTGGCGGGCGGCGGCGGAGCTGCGGCGCAGCCGCACGCAGGGCAGTTTCACCCTCGAATCGGCGCTGTCGGCCGTGCTCGGCGAACGACTGCCGCTGCAGAGCAGCGCGTTCCTGGGTGGCACCGACGTCGGCTTTCCCGGCTTCAAGATCCAGGAACTGCGCGGCGCGCAGGCGGCGATGGCGGCCCTGAAGGTGGCGCATCCGTTGTATGGCCCGCTCAACGTGCAGGGGATGGTGGCGGGCGGGGCGTTCCAGCAGGCGACGTACGGCGTCTTCCACAACGCGCATGGTTACTTTGGCGCGCGCGGCGGGTTTGGCGTCACGACCGCCCTCGGCGCGCTGGCACTCGAATACGGCGTCAACGATCGCCGTCGCGGCAACCTGTACCTGCGTTTCGGCGACTGGTTCTAGCGGGTGCGATTCCCGGTGATTGACGTCCTGCTGGCCGCGGCCGCGATTGCAGTGGCCTTTGTGCTGGGCGCCGGATGGTACTGGCGGCGCTGGGTGCGCCGCGCCGCGCGGCGCGCGCACCGCCGGTTTGGCGCGCGCATTGACCGCTTCAAGCTCACCGGAAAGCGCTACATCACCGACGCGCTGCTCAACGACCCGGAGGTGGCCGCGGCCGTGCACGCGCACGCGCGCGAGCATGGCGTGCCCGAGCGCGACGTGTGGGCCCGCGTGCGGGGCTACCTGACGGAGATCATTCCGGCCTTCTCGCTGCTGATGTACTACCAGTTCGGCTATGCGCTGTCGAAGGCGCTGCTCGGGATCTTCTACAAGGTGTCGGTGGATCATGTGCGTCGCGCGAGCATCGAGGAGCTGCCGCGCGAGTCCATCGTCGTCTATCTCATCAACCACCGCAGCAACGCCGACTTCGTGGTGGCGAGCTACGCGCTGGCCGGCGAGGTGGCCATCTCCTACGCGGTGGGGGAGTGGGCGCGCGTTTTTCCGCTCGAGTACCTGTTCAAGTCCTTCGGGTCGTATTTCGTGCGGCGGCGCTATCGCGAGCCGCTCTATCACCGCGTGCTCGAGCGCTACGTGCAGCTCATCACCCGCAACGGCGTGACGCAGGGGATCTTCCCCGAGGGCGGGCTGACGCGCGACGGGCGCCTGCGCCCCGCCAAGGTGGGACTGCTCGACTACGTGCTGGGCGTGGCGCGCGAACCCGGCTTCGCCGAGCGGATGTACGTGATTCCCGTGGCGGTGAACTACGACCGCGTGCTGGAAGACCGCTCGCTGCTGCGCGAGCTGCGGCACGCCGAGGGAGAGCGGCGTCCCGGGCGCCTCACGCAGCTCGGCGAGGTGCTGCGCTACGCCGGTTGGAATGTCGGGCGCGCGCTGTCGCGCCGGTGGAAGCGGTACGGCCGCGCGGCGGTGGTGATCGGCGAGCCGATTCCGGTGAAGCCGTGGCTCGACGGCGTCGCCGAGGGCGGCCCGTCGCTCTTCAACCGGCCGCGGGCCGAGCGGCTCGGCGAGGTGCAAGGGTTCTGCGACCAGGTGATGCAGCACATTGGGGCGATCATTCCCGTGACGCCGGTGCCGCTCGCCTGTGCGGCGCTGCAGACGTTCGATGCCGATTTCGTGCCGCGCGCCAGGCTGCTCGTGCGCATGGCCGAACTGCGCGACGTGCTGGTGGAGCGCGGCGCGCGCGTGCTGCGCGCCGACCAGCAGGTGGAGGAGTCGTGGGAGCGCGCGTACCGGATGCTGCGCATGCGCCGCGTCGTGGCGCGGGCCGGCGACGGATACCTGATGCTGCCCAAGGGACGCGAGCTGGTGAGCTACTATGCCAACTCCATCGCGCATCTGTGCGGAGAGTTTGAAATGGCGGTGAAGGCCCGCGATCAGTTGCCGGTGGATGAGATGCTCGGCATGTGATGTGCCAGGAGGGGGAGGGGTACAGGGGCTTGGAAGGGGAGAGGAGTGGAGTGAGGCGAGAGGGGGGAGGAGGACTGCCTTGCGGCCCGACCGTCCGCCCCCTCCCTCGTCCCCATCTCTCCACTCCTCTCCCCTCCCAAGCCCCTGCCTCCCTCCCCAATACCTGCCAGGGCAAACGCATTATGAATTTGTGTCCGTGGCGGGGACGGCGATCCGGAGGAGATGGAGGAGATAGTCGGGGTCCCAGCCTGCAATGAGGCGCCGGCCCTTC
>JAJZRK010000199.1 GCA_021802745.1 bacterium | reverse complement strand
GTTCCCGGGCCCGGGCGTCCCGACGGTGTCGAGCGCGTCCATCAAGAGCGCCTTCGAAACCCGACAAACGATCGTCACCGGCGGCGCCTTCTTCCAGGAACTGCTCGGCTGGAAGGATCGCTACTTGGTGACGGCCGGCCTGCGCATCGACGGCAACAGCGCGTTCGGCAAGGACTTCGGCCTGCAGCAGTACCCGAAGGTCAGTGGCAGCTGGGTGGCGAGCGAGGAGCCGTTCTGGAGGTGGCCCTCGGCGACCCTGAAGATGCGCCTGGCCTATGGCGAGGCCGGCCGCGCCCCGGGCGCTTTCGACGCCGTGCAGACGTGGAGCCCGGTCGGCTGGGGCGGCCAGCCGGCCTTCCGGCCGAATAACGTCGGCAATCCGGACCTCGGGCCCGAGCGCACCAAGGAGACGGAGGTCGGCTTCGACCTGACCGCCTTCGATGACCGCGCCAGCGCCACGTTCACCTTCTTCGACGCCCACACGAGCGACGCGCTCTTCCCGGTGCGCCAGATCCCGTCGAATGGCTTCGGCGGCTCCCAGCTCGAGAACGTCGGCAAGATGTCCAAGAGCGGCATCGAGCTGACCGTGTCCGGCACGCCGCTCGACATCAAGTACGCGCAGGTGAAAACGTCGCTGTCGATCTCGACGAACAAGAGCAAGCTGGAGAGCCTGGGCGGCGCGCCCCCCTTCTCGCTCGGCAACTTCGGCTGGGCAATCGAGGGACAGCCGGTCCCGATCATGCGCGGCAAGTACATCCGGAACCGCAACGAGATGGGCGCGACGCCGGACACGGTTGGCAACTACCTGTTCGGACCCAGCCAGCCAACGCGCATCATCAACGGCAACGTCAGCGTGAAGACATGGCGCGACATCACGCTGTCGCTGCGCGGCGAGTACCAGGGCGGCGCGTACATCGACGAGGACGCATCGTTCCAGGCGCTGCAGCGGTCGGTGAAATGGCCCACCTGCTTCCGCGCCTACGACGCGCTGGCGGCCAGCCAGCCGATCACGGCCTGGGAGCGCGCCACTTGCGTCCCGGCGAACGTGAAGCAGGACATGTTCATCTTCCCCGCGGACTTCTTCAAGCTGCGGGACTTCACGGCGACGATCCCATTGAAGCAACTGATCCCGGGCACGCGCAGCAGCATGATCGTGCTGACGGCGCAGAACTTCTTCCGTCGCAACTACGGCATGCCGATGTTCGATCCCGAGCAGTCGGGCAACAGCGGGTTCAATGCCGCGGTGCGCTACATCTCCGAACACATTCCTGCGCCGGCGACGTATTTTGCGTCGATCCGCGCCTCGTTCTAAGGGGGAGACGACCATGCAACCCACGACTTCCCTGCGCATCCGGCTGATGTCCGGTCTTGCGCCAATCGCCGCGCTGCTCCTGGGCGCGTGCAACCTCGAAGTAACCAACCCCGGTCCCGTCAACGCCACATTCCTCGACGACAAGGCGGCGTTCCCTGCCCTCGTCAACGGGGCAGGCCGCGATCTGGCCGAAGCGCTGAACTGGGTGTCGTACACGGGCGCCGCGGTCGCGCGCGAGCTGCACCCCGCCGGTTCCACCGGCAGCTTCGGCATCACGCCGGCACAACAGGGCGGCAAGCTGATCGACGACGAGACCGGCACGCACTGGCAACTCGCGCAGCGCGCCCGCTGGACGTCCGAGTCGGCCATCGCGCGCATCAAGACCGTTCTTGGCTCCACCGCCGGGATGAACGCCCAATATCTCCAGGCGCTCGTCTGGGCCGGCTACGCCAACAAGCTGCTCGGCGAGAATTTCTGCGACGGCGTGATCAACGGCGGCCCAAAGGAATCGTACACGGTGTACCTCACGCGCGCCGAGGCGAACTTCACCGAGGCGATCGCCGTCGCGACCACGCAGAACAACGCCACGCTGCTCAATGCGGCCAAGGGCGGCCGGGCGGCGGTGCGCCTGCTCCGGAAGGACCTGACCGGTGCGGCCAGCGACGCCTCCGGCCTCGCCAACACGTTTGCGTACAAGATGCCGTACTACATTCTCGACGCGGACCAGTACAACCGCATCTACTGGGCCAGGGCGAACGCGCCGTACCGCGCCCACACGGTTTGGAATACGTTCTACGAGACGTACTACACGCAGACCAAGGACCCGCGCGTCCCGTGGGGTTCGGATCCGAAGAACCCGGTCGGCGACGCAGCGGTCGGCAACCTGGGCAAGGTGCCGTGGTACTTCGAGCTGAAGTACGCGGCCAAGGACTCGCCGATCAACCTGTCGACGGGGTGGGAGATGCGCCTCATCGAGGCCGAGGCGAAGCTCTCGGGCGGCGATGTGGCGGGGGCGATGACGTTGATCAACGGACGTCGAGTGGCGCTCAACCTTGCCCCGTGGGTGGCCACCACGACGACGGATGCATGGACGGCGCTGAAGCGGGAACGCGGCATCGAGCTGTGGCTCGAGGCCCGGCGTCTCGGCGATTTCCGCCGGTGGACCGCCAACAATACGCCCGGCGCGTCCGACGACATGACGGGACGGGACGTCTGCTTCGTGACGCCGCGCGCCGAGAAGGAGTCGAACCCGAATTTCAAGTAGTTCCGCGGTAGCGTCAAGCTGGACAGCGAGGGGCAACCATGCGGTTGCCCCTCGCTGTTTTCGCTCGCTGAACTACTTCCGGTAGTCCAGTGCCGGCTTCTGCGTTCCCAGCCGCGTGGCGTAGACGAAGTTCGGCCCGCGCGCCTGGTCGAACTCGGCGCGGGCCGCGGCGATCATCGCCGGGCTCTGGAAGAGCTCGGCCGCCATCAGCGCCATCGACTTGGCGGCCACGATCATGCCCTTGGTGCCGATCGACGTGCCGCCGGCGGCGACCGCCTGCCACGAGTGCGCCGGGGTACCCGGCACCCACGTCGCCGCGCCCAGCTGTACCGTGGGCACACGCCAGCTCACGTCCCCCACGTCGGTCGAACCACCGCCGCCGGCCGCCACCGCGGTCTGCAGCGACTGGACCTTCGCCACGGCGTCGAGCGGAACCCGCGAGGGCGGCAGCGTCTTCCTGAGCCGTTCCGCCCACGCACGCTCCTCGGCGGTATATGTGTAGCCACCCACCCGCTCAAGCACCTTCTGCTGCGCCTTCGCGAGCGTCTCGTTGATCAGGAGGTTGTAGACCGCCCCCGTGACCACGAGTTCGTAGGACGTGCCCGTGCCGAGGGCCGCGCCCTTCGCCGCGTTTTCCACGCGCGCCCAGAGATCGTCGACCACCTTGATGTCGGGGTGCCGCACCACGTAGTACACCTCGGCGAAATCGGGGACGACGTTGGGCGCCCGGCCGCCGCTGGTGATGACGTAGTGGATGCGCGACTCCTGGGGCACGTGTTCGCGCATCATGTTCACCATGGCATCCATCGCTTCCACCGCGTCGAGCGCCGAGCGGCCCAGTTCCGGCGAGCCCGCGGCGTGCGCACTCACGCCCTTGAAGCGGAATTTCCCGGAGATGTTCGCCAGCGTGCTCGTGGCCTGCACGCTGTTCCGGTCGCTTGGATGCCACGTGACGGCAACGTCCACGTCGTCAAAGAGGCCGTCGCGCACCATGTAGACTTTCCCCGCCCCGCCTTCCTCGGCCGGCGTGCCATAGAAGCGGAGCGTGCCGACCACCTTGTTGGCGATCATCCACTCCTTCAGCGCGATCGTCGACGCGACGGCCGCGGTGCCAAAGAGATGATGCCCGCAGCCGTGGCCCGCTCCCCCCGGCACCAGCGCGCGCTGCTCCGGCGTGGTGTCCTGCGAGAGCCCCGGCAGCGCATCGAACTCACCGATCACCGCGATTACCGGTCTGCCGCTGCCGAACTCCGCCGTGAACGCCGTCGGCATCCCGGCGATCCCCGGCTTCATGCGAAAGCCGGCCGCGGCCAACTCACCTTGCAGCAGTGCGCTGCTCTTCACCTCCTGATAGCCGACCTCGGCGAAGCGCCAGATCTGGTGCGCGACCTCGCCGTAGTGGGCGCTTTTCGCATCAATGGCGGCAAGCAGGCTGGCGGACTTGTCGGCGCTCGTCGCAGCCTGCGCACCGAGGGCGGCGCTGCACGCGACAACAAGCAGAAGGGCGCGGAGTTGGAGTGTGGCGCGCATGGAATCGGGATCCGGAAGGGGGATGGAGCAATGGAGCGCGGGATCGGTAGAACCTACACCTTGCGGTCGTGGCGACCAGTGGATGATCGAGACCGCCCCCTGCTTGCCAGGCGGAATCAGCCACAATGCCCGGGGCGCACCTCCGTGACGCCAGCAGTCCCCGGCACCGCCGGGTCGTCGTCGACCGGGCCGTTGGGGCCGCCCACGCGCTGCTTGGCGCTGATGGCCTCGATGTTGAGCGCCACCATGGCGGTCGTCTCCAGGTGCTTCTCAGGGATCACGCCGTAGTCCACGCCCACGGCTCGTCCTTTCCAGTAGCGGGCAATCATCGCCTGGAGAAGCGACCGAGACTGCTCGAGTGACGGTTGGTCCGCCGAGGCGCGGCAGAAGGCGACCACGGACCGATAGTTGACCGAGTGGTTGAGGGCCGTCTTGGAATAGACCAGCCCGTCGACGATGGTCACCGTGACGCAGACCCGTTGGCCGCTCGCGACCGTCTGCATGAGCCGGCTGTGGTGCGCGCCGTGCAGGTACAGCTGGCCAGGCGAGTCAGGGTCGAAGTGGTACGTCATCGGAATAACCACCGGCCCTTCGGCGTCGGCGATGCCGACGTGCGCAATGAGCCCCTCACGCAGGAACCGCACCGCCTGGTCGGGCACGGCGCGCTCGCGGTGCATCTGGAGCTTGGCGCGGTTGGGGGAGAGAGGTGACGTGTCCGGCATGTAGAAGTCGGCAGAAGGACCTCGCTAAGATAGTCATCAGAGTCCGATTCCGGGGCGGGCGTGCGATGATCCGGTTTCAACCGCACGGGATCGGTGACGCGTTGCCGCGCCGGCGCTGCAGTATCAGGGTATGACTCCTCGGCGACTCCTCGACGTGATGGCGGAACGACTGGCGCTTCGGCATGCCAGTCCCCGCACGGTGGAGGCGTACACCGACTGGGTGCGTCGGTACGTGCGCTTTCACCGCGGTCGCCATCCGCGTCAGTTGGGCGAGGCGGACATGACGGCCTTCCTGTCGCACCTCGCGACGGAGCGGCGGGCGGCGGCGTCCACGCAGAATCAGGCGTTGGCGGCGCTGCTTTTCCTGTATCGCGAGGTGCTCGACACGTCCGTCGGGTGGCTTGATACCATGGTGCGCGCCAAGCGACCTGCGCGGGTGCCCACGGTACTGAGCCGGGAGGAGGCGCGGCGGGTGCTTGAGGCAATGCACGGCGCGCCGCGGTTGGTGGCCCAGGTGCTGTACGGCGCCGGACTGCGGCTGACGGAGGCCTGTGCCCTGCGCATCAAGGACGTGGACCTCGATCGGCGTGAGTTGGTGGTACGCCACGGCAAGGGTGGGCGTGACCGACTGACGATGCTGCCCGAGTCGCTCGTCGAGCCGCTCCGGCTCCAGATGGAGCGCGTGCGTGGGCTGCATCGGCGCGACTTGGCGGCCGGGCGCGGCTATGTGATGGTGCCGACGGCGATGACGCGGAAGGCGCCGAGTGCGGCGCGGGACATGCGGTGGCAGTGGGTCTTCCCTGCCTCGCGCTTCTATCGCGATCCGGCGACGTCGCATTGGGTGCGCCATCATGTGCACCAGACGGTCATTCAGCGGGCCGTGGCGGAGGCGGCGCGCGCCGCGGCGGTGAACAAGCGGGTCGGGTGCCATACCTTCCGGCATTCATTCGCCACGCATTTGCTTGAGGCGGGTTACGACATCCGCACCGTGCAGGAACTCCTGGGACACCGGGACGTGAAGACGACAATGATTTACACCCATGTGCTGAACCGTGGCGGTCGCGGGGTGCGGAGTCCGCTGGACGCGTTGGAATGGTCCGTGCCTGGCGCAGTGCCTAGCCTGAATTTCCACGGACCACTTTCGTCCTAACAATACGTCGTGCGGGCCGCGTGTACCGCTCTGGCCATCGCCGCAGCGTGCCATTCCCCGTTAGTCTGCA
>JAJZRK010000198.1 GCA_021802745.1 bacterium | reverse complement strand
GTCGGCGCGCTGGCGATGGCGTACCAGCGGCGGCGGCACGCCGCCGCCGTCGAGCAGCTCGAAACCGAGGTGGAGGGGACGACCCGCGACGCGCTGGCGCGCGAGGCGCGTGCGCGCGCCTTGCTGAACTCGACCATCGACGCCATCGTCGCGGCCAACGAGTCGGGGTTCATCATCGGCTGCAACCCGGCCGCGGAGCGCCTGTTCGGCTACAGCGAAGCGGAGATGGTCGGCATGCAGGTGCGCCTGCTCACCGGGGAGCCGTATCGGTCGCTGCCGCCCGAGCGATTCGCCGAGTACTACCAGCGCGCCTTGGCCAACCAGCGAGGCGTCAGCGAGATCGTCACGGGCCGCCGCAAGGACGGGCGCGAGATGGTGCTCGATATGTCGCTCAGCGCGGTGCGGACGGGGGACGAAGTCACCTTCATGGGAGTCGTCCGCGACATCGGCGACCGCGTGGCGGCCGAGCAACGCTTCCAGGCCATCTTCGACCACGCCACCTCCGCGCACTTCCTGATGCGAGGCGACGCGATCTCAGACTGCAACGAGGCGGCGGTGCAGCTCTTCGCCGCCAGGGACAAGGGAACGCTCACGGCGCTGCAGCTCGACGCGCTCTTCCCGGAGCACCAGCCCGATGGCGAGGAGTCCGTCACCGTGCTCGCCGGGCACGTGCAGCGCGACCGCTCGGACGGCGCCCATGTCACTGAACTGCAATGCCGCCGCCTCAACGGCGAACTGTTCACGGCCGAGATGACCTTCACCCCCGTCGAACTCGAGGGCGAGGCGATCACGCTGGTCGAGGTGCGCGATCTGACCGAGCGCCGCCTGAGCGAGCAGGCCCTGGTCGTCGCCAAGGAGACCGCGGAGGCGGCCGCGCGGGCCAAGAGCCAGTTCCTCGCCACGGTCTCGCACGAGATCCGCACGCCGATGAACGGCATCATTGGCATGACGGGGCTGCTGTTGGAGAGCGAACTCGACGAGCAGCAGCGGCAGTACACGCTTGCCGTCAAGACGTCGGCCGATTCGCTGCTCGCGATCATCAACGACATCCTCGACTTCTCCAAGGTCGAGGCAGGCAAGCTGACCATCGAACCGCTGCCGTTCGATCTGGTCTCCACGCTGGAAGAGGCGTGCGACGTGCTGGCGCCGACCGTGGACGAAAAGAAGATCGCACTGGCCCTGCACGTGGGTCGCGGCATCCCCACCCAGCTGGTGGGCGACGCGGGACGCATCCGGCAGATGACGCTCAACCTGCTCTCGAACGCGGTGAAGTTCACGACGTTCGGGCACGTCGTCCTCGAGTGCGAGGTGGTCGAGCGCCGCGGCAACAGTGCGATGATGCGCATCTCGGTGCATGACACGGGGATTGGAATTCCCGAGGCATACCAGTCGCGCATCTTCGAGGACTTCTCGCAGGCGGATGCCTCCATGACGCGGCGTTTTGGCGGGACCGGCCTCGGGCTGGCCATCACGCGTCGGCTGGCCGAGATGATGGGCGGCGCGGCCGGCTTCCGGTCCGTCGAGGGGCGCGGCTCGACGTTCTGGGTCACGTTGCGGATGACCGTGCCGCCCGATGCGCACGAGGCGTCGCCGATGCCCGACCTGGCCGGCCGGCGCGTGCTCGTGGTGGATGCGCACGACGTCACGCGACGCGCCATCGCGCAGCGCATCGAGGGCTTCGGTGCCACGGTGGACACGCGCGCCCTTGGCGATCACGGCCTCGCCCTCCTGCGTCAAGCCGCCGCCGGCGGGGGGCCGTACGACGTGGCGTTCATCGAGATCGGCACGCGCACCGCGGAAGGCCTCGACTTCGTGCAGGCCATCCGGAAGGAGCGGGCCATCGCCGCCACGCCACTCGTCCTGCTCGTGCGGTCGAGCGACGGGTTCACCGCCGGCGCCGCCGCGCCGGTCGGCTACGTGGACCTGGTCACCAAGCCGGCGCGCGGATCAGCCCTGCTGGGAGCGATGCGCGCGGCGCGCGCCGCACGCGAACGACATCGCAGTGCAGACGAGATCACGGATCCGAAGCCGATCCCACGCCGGAAGACGATTGGACGCACGCCGGTCACGACGCCGACGAGCCCCGCGTTGAGCGGCCTGCGCATCCTGCTCGCGGAAGACAATCCGGTGAACCAGATGGTGGCCCGGGCGATGCTGGAGCGGGCGGGGTGTGCCGTCCAGGTCGTGGAGAACGGCGCGCAGGCGGTCTCGCGCTCCGAAGAGTCGGCGTTCGACATCATCTTCATGGACTGCCAGATGCCGGTGCTCGATGGCTACGCGGCCACCGCCGCCATCCGGCGCCGCGAAGGCGACGCGCAGCGCACGCCCATCATTGCCATGACGGCCAATGCGATGCCGGGAGATCGCGAGCGATGCATCGCCGCGGGGATGGACGACTACATCGCCAAGCCGATCGATGACGGTGTGCTGAAGACCGCGCTCGAGAAGTGGGGCGTGCGACCCGCCTCAGAATAGCAGCGCCGCGCACTTGGCGCGGCGCGGGGCCTGCGTGCGAAGCGGGGAGCCTAGCGCACCTGCAGCAGTTCGACCTGGAAGACGAGGATGGCATTGCCGGGAATTCCACCCGAGCCGTTCTCGCCGTACCCCAGGGTCGGCGGAATCACCAGCTGCCGCTTGCCGCCGACTTTCATCCCCTGCACGCCCTCGTCCCACCCCTTGATGACCCGGCCGGCGTTGAGCAGGAACTCGAAGTACGGGGGAGTCTTGCCATCGGAGGTGTCGAACTGCTGCCCGTTCACGAGCCAGCCGCTGTAACTCACGCGCACGGTGTAGCCAGCGGACGCGGTGGCGCCGGTTCCCGTCACCAGATCCTTGTAATACAGACCGCTCGCCGTCTTCGTCATGGACGAGATGGTGACGTTGAGCGAGGCGGCGTAGTTGGACGTGGCCGGATCGGCCGTGTAGACGTTGGTGTCCGGCGCCGTGACGGTGCCCGAGTTCGAGCCGTTGCATCCGGCGAGCAGGACGGCGACGAGGACGAGCGAGACGGAGCGGACAGCGTGCATGGCAGTTCGATCGAGGAAGGGAAGGACAGCGCGGCAAACCAGCGGCAATCCGTAAATTGCACTGGGGCGGCCCTCCAATGGCAGGGGGTCGCCCTCATGCATACCCCGGATGGCTACGCCGGTGTCATCAGTCGCCGTATTCCGCGCGCGCACACCGCCGCCGTGGCGGCAAGCAGACCGGCATACGCAAGCGTCACCACGAGCAACGTACCTGGGGACAGGTGAAAGACCGTGCCGAAGAGCGCGCTGAGTCGCATCACCGGTCCGACGGAGGCGTCGTACACGAGCAGCGCGCCCCACGCGGCCGCTGCCGCAAGCATCGCCGTCAGCGCCGCCGAGCGCTGACGGGCTCCCCAAGCGCCGTACACCGCCGCGGCAACGGGGACCATCCACCAGCCGAGCCACCAGGTACCGCCGGCGATGAGCGTCGTCAACGCAATGAATTGCGCGAGCCACTTCATGTCAGCGCTCCGGACGAAGGGTGAGGGAGTACCGCGGCGACGCCAAGCCGGCCGCGTCTCGCGGAAAACGCAACGTGTCGAGCTTCCCCGCCGTCCACGACGATAGGCGGTCGTCATACCGGTCGCTCACGGGATTTCCGGACTGCCCGCCGGGATACGTTCCCCAGGCGTGCACGTCGGGCGAGAGCTCCACGACAAAGCGCCAACTCGCGCCATGTGATCCATCGCCGTCGGACGGAGTAAGCGTGCCGCGTCCGGAGGGCATTGGGATGCGCGTCCGGCCGAGGCCGGGGAGCCGCAGCAGGTGCTGGATGGATGCGGTGCGGATGTTCGACCAGCGCCAGCGCGGGCCCGGCGGGCCGTACCGGCGAGAAACCGAGCGGTAGGCGGCGCCGATGCTGGCCACGAGGACACTGTCCCGCGTCTCGCGCGCCGGCGTGGCGCGCACGTCCCACCACGGTGACGTCGCGTCGCGCATCAGTTCCACCAGCACCGCCGTGCCCGGCGTCGGTGCGCGCCGCACATTGGTGGAGCCGCGCAATTCGTCCCACGTGCGCATGGTGAGTTCCTGCATCATCGCGTCGTAGAGCACGGCCCGCTCGTTCTCGGGCGTGAATCGTCCGTCCCAGTCGCGCAACAAGGCGGCGCCACGCACAGCGAACGTGTCGGCCACGCCCGCGGCCGTGGCCTTGGCCACGGCATCGAACATCGGCCCCACGAAGAGCGCGGTCTGCTCGCTCGTCGGGTCGGTCTGAAACCGCCGCATTGCGTCGGGGGTCACGGCCGAGTCGGCACGCAGCAAGGCGTTGATGCGCATCGCACGGAAGGGCGAGGGCCAGTCGGAGCCAAGGTATGACGGGTCTACCACGGGGTCCTTGGGCTGCTGGTTCGCCGAGGCGAGGTAGCCCTGCGCGGGATCCCAGGCCTGTGGATAGCGGTCAAGCGGCCAGAAGCCCAACCAGTCATTGGCCCGTTTCGTGCCGTCGGTGATGCGCGTGCCCGAGATGCCGGGCGGACGAACCGGGAAGCGCCCGGTGGACCGGATGGCGATGTGACCGAGCGTGTCGGCCGTGAGGAAGTTCTGCGCCGGACCCACATACCCGCCCATGACGGACATCCACTCGTCGACGGAGCGTGCCTTGCTGGCCTCATGGAACAGGCGCCCCTCGTCGGAGATGTCGAGCGCGGTCCAGCGTCGCGACAGCCAGCGGCCGGCGATGCGGAGCATCGGGCCACGATGCGTGTGGAAAATGGTGTCGGTGCGCAGCACGCGTCCGCTGCGGCCGCGAATCGCCTCGATGCGGCGTTCAAGAGGCTGCCACGCGCCGTCGAGTTCGTACCGCGTGGGATGCCGCGCGTCGTCGACTTTCTCCTCGTAATAGTCGAGCACATCCGCGCCGGTGTTTGTGGCCGTCCACGCCATCGCGCGATTGAACCCGATAGGAATGATCGGTCCGCCGGGAATCGTCACACCGTAGGTGTCCAGGACACCCGGGACTTGCAGGTGCACTTCATACCAGATGGAGGGGAGGGTGAGCTGCAGGTGCGGATCTCCGCTCAGGAGCGCGCTGCCGGCCGCGGTGCGACGCGGCGCCACGGCCCAGTTGTTGCTTCCCACCGCGACCTCGCCGTCGCCGCGCAGTGCCGCGAGTGCGGGCGACGTCATGGCCCGCTGAAATGCCTCCGCGATGACCAACCGCGTGCTGTCGTGCGGCGCCGGAGGCGGGAGCACACGCGTCGCAAACCGTGGTGCACGACGCCCGGCCACGGGCTGGATGGGCTCCTGAATCGGGGCCTCAGTTGGAAAGAGCGCGTCGGCGGCCTTCTCCCCGACCAGCGCCTCGATTCCCGCCCGTCGTAGTTCTTCGTCGTTCCACGCCAACGTCAGCGACATCCGCGCGAGCAGGTAGTACGTGTACTCCGGGCGCCACGGCTGTGGGGTGGCACCGAGCAGGCGATACTCGAATGGCACCTCGTCGGGTGACATCTGCGCGAGGTACGCATTCACACCCTCCGCGTATGCTTCGACGAGTCGCCGGTCCGGCGCCGTGTCGGGGATGGCGCGCCACTTGCGCAGTGCGCCCCACGCGAGCCCCTGCGCGCGCGCCTCGCGATCGAGTTCCAGTGCCGAGGCGCCGACGAGTTCACTGAGCGTGCCCGCGGTGGCCCGCGTCTGCAATTCCATCTGAAAGAGCCGATCGCGCGCGACGACGAAGCCAAACGCGCGCATCAAGTCTTCCAGGTTCTGCGCGAAGATGTGCGGCACCGCCCGGTCGTCGTAGCGGACCGCGACGGAGTCCCTGAGCCCCGTGAGGCGCCGCGACATGGCGCGCGGAAGCTCGGCCGTGCGCGCCACCGCCCAGATGCCATGCGCCGGGTCGAGCAGCGGCCCCAGGGCTGGCACGCGACCCAGCGGTCGAGCCCCGATGTAGAGCGCGACGGCCAGCACCGCACCGGCGAGCACGACCGCGGCGGCCTGGCTGGCGCGCGCCACGATCGCCGGCACCGCGGCCCGCTCGCTCATCCGCGATCGCCGGAGAGAATGTCGCCCAGCGGGCCCAGCATG